>DATGYU010000193.1:0-5509 GCA_035297625.1 Prolixibacteraceae bacterium | reverse complement strand
CTGTTGGTTATTATTTCCTTGTTGCCTACCCTAATTTATTTCTATTCAGTATATGCTCTGGGAAATCCTGTCGGGGCCATGGATACCGGTGGTACCTGGGGAGCATATATCGGATTGTTTTTTCTTGCAGCCATCTATGTGGCAATTGGGCTTTTAGCCTCAGCCCTTACCGATAACCAGATATTTTCATTTATCCTTGCCATGGGCTTGTCGTTTATTGCTTATCTTGGATTTGACATGGTGGGAGCAATGCAATTGCCATCGGCCCTGCAGCAAGCAATCACATCTTTTGGCATCAACGAACATTACAATTCCATCAGCAGGGGAGTGGTTGACTCGCGTGATATGATCTACTTTTTGACAACCATCCTGCTTTTCCTGTTTATTACCAGCCGCATTATTCATTTTCATAGAATCAACCTCACACGGGAATTAAAGCTGGGAGCTTTTATGGTAGTGGCTATTTTGGTGATTGGATTTATTTCCCACCAGTTGTTTTTTCGCTTGGATATGACAGCAGAAAAAAGGTATTCCATTACCGATGTATCGAAGCAAATGGTAAAAAAACTGGAAAGGCCTGTCGATATTACCCTTTACCTGGCAGGAGAACTGCCCGCGGGTTTTCGTAAACTTCAAAAGTCGATTGAAGAAAAGATAGCAGATTACAATGCTTATGCCTCCCAACCCATTCATCTAAAAGTGGTCGATCCCTATGAGATAACGGATGTCAAACAACGTAATCAGCTGTTTTCAGAACTTACGGATAAAGGGTTGCTCCCTACTGATATTCGTCAAAACAAAGAACAGGGAACCGTTACCCTGCGTATTTTTCCAGGGGTATTGATTTATTACGGCGAGAAGCGGTTAAGCGTAAATCTTCTGAAGAACAATCCGGCTTTGCGTCCAGAAGTAAATTTAAACAATTCGATTGAAACGCTGGAATATGAGTTTACCAATGCTTTTTCGGAGATGATGGGTACTGAAAAGCAAACGGTTGCCTTTTTGTCGGGTCATGGTGAACTGAATGAATATGAAACCAATGATTTTGCCCAGGCATTATCAGAAAAGTATAAGGTAACGGGGGTGACTGCCGGGCAGTTAAATTCAGCAGGCGATAAAATAAAGGCATTGATTATCGCTAATCCCACACTTCCCTTTGCCGAAAATGATAAGTTTTACATCGATCAATATGTAATGAAAGGGGGGAGAATTCTTTGGTTAGTCGATCCTGTAATGGTGAGCCTGGATAGTCTGAGCAATGGAATTACGACCTTGGCTTTCCCGCAAAGCCTTAACCTGGAGGATCAGTTTTTTAAATATGGAATTCGCCTAAATACCAACCTTGTTCAGGATGTCGAATGCCTGATGTTACCGGTAAATACAGCCCCCAAAGGTCAGCCTGCCCACTTTGAGCCGGCCCCCTGGTATTTCTCTCCACTGCTGATCCCTTCGGAAAAACATGTCATCAGCCGTAACCTGAACCGGGTAAAGGGCGAATTTGTAAGTTCCATTGATACAGTGGGCAAGTCAGATCAGATGCGCAAGACGGTCATTCTGACCACTTCACCTTATTCACTGGTCTCGAATACCCCCATGGAAATCAGCCTGGCTAGTATTAACAATCCCCCTGACAGAAGGCTGTTCCACCAGCCATCGCAAACAGTTGGGGTGCTATTGGAAGGAACATTTCCATCCGTTTTTGCCAACCGGATGGTGTCTTCATTTGGGGTAAGCGCTTCAGATATAAAAACACAAAGTGTACCTAACCGGATGATTGTTTTATCCGATGGAAGCCTGGTTGCCAATAAGTATAGGGTGACGGGCGGTCAGCCTGAATTCATGCCACTAGGCTATGACCAGTATTCACAACAAACTTTTGGCAACAAAGCCTTTTTGCTCAATGCCATTAATTATCTTTGCGACGATCAGGGATTAATGGAATTAAGATCCAGGGTGTTTAAAATCCGTTTACTGGATAAAGTAAGGCTTCGCGAAGAAAAGACTTCATGGCAGGTAATAAATGTGATTATTCCGTTACTTTTAATCGCTTTGTTCGGTGCAGTCTTTATTTATTTTCGCCGGCGAAAATATACCTTGTAATTTCTTTAAATTAAAATGTAAAGATAAATAGGTAGAAAAGATCAAAGTTTGTATATTCGACCTCTTCTCGTTTAAAGTATGTGAAGTTGATTTCAAGGCGAATAAGTAAATTTGAAATAAAAACTCTAAAAAAATAACCAATGAAATTTGTTGTTTCAAGTACCGAATTACTAAGTCATCTTTCTGCAATTAGCAAAGTGATTAATTCAAAGAATACACTTCCTATTCTGGACAATTATTTGTTTGTGTTGGAAGACAATCTTTTAACAGTGACTGCCTCCGATCTGGAATCAACTTTAATTACAAGCCTGGAACTTGAAAATACGGATGGTACAGGTGCCATTGCTGTTCCTGCCAAGCTGATGAATGAAACATTAAAAGAGTTCCCGGAACAACCATTGACTTTCCAGATTGATTCTGCAACATTTGCCATTGAGATATTTTCACAAAACGGTAAGTTTAGTATCGTAGGACAAAACGGGGAAGATTTTCCACAGGTACCCCTGCTGAAAGAAGATGTGGCTTCGACAATCAATGTAAACCATAGTGTATTGCTTAGCGGAATCAACAAAACACTTTTTGCAACTGCTGATGATGAACTTCGCCCGGTGATGAATGGTATTTTTGTGGAGTTGACAACCGATGATATTAAGTTTGTTGCTTCTGATGCCCATAAGCTGGTGCGTTACAAACGATTTGACGCCAAGGCTGATAAGAACGCTAATTTTATTCTTCCTAAAAAACCTGCATCCTTGCTCAAAAGCTTGCTTCCTAAAGAAGATTTTGATGTGAAATTAGAATTTGACGATAAGAATGCCTTCTTCACTTTAAGCAACTTCAAATTGATTTGCCGCCTTGTGGAAGGTAACTATCCTAGTTATAACTCTGTGATCCCAACCAATAACCCCAATCAATTGGTAATTGACCGGGTAGAGTTTTACAATACCGTTCGCCGTGTGTCGGTTTTCTCCAATCAGGCCAGCAACCTGATCAGGCTAAAGCTTACCGAAAACCAACTGGTAGTTTCTGCCCAGGATATCGATTTCTCTATCTCGGCTGTAGAACGCTTAAGCTGCCAATATGAGGGTGAAGACATGGAAATTGGCTTTAAATCAACCTTCTTGCAGGAAATATTATCCAATCTTTCAGCCACTGATGTGAAAATGGAATTGTCTGATCCAACACGAGCAGGTTTACTTTTGCCTGCTGAAAATGAGCACGAGGAAGAAGAAATTCTCATGCTATTGATGCCTATGATGATCAATGTATAAATAGGAAAACGAAAGAAAGAAATAGGAGCGCGGATCTAACAGATTAAGCGGATAAACACGGATTAATAATTTATTTATTCTCAGTAGTAATCGGTCAATAAACAATATCCGCGTTAATCCGTTCAATCCGTTTAATCCGCGTTCCTGTTTTATTTTTGTAAAACCCATAAATCTCTTGCAACAACAAAACAATTACTGATGAACCTGAATCTTAAAAATCCTTTGGTTATTCTTGATCTGGAAACAACGGGAATGAATATTGTAACCGACAGGATCGTTGAAATAGCACTTATTAAAGTTCATCCTGACGGGCGGGAAGAAGAAAAACATTACAGAATCAATCCCGAAATGCCAATTCCTGAAAAGGTAAGTAAAATTCATGGTATTTATGAGGATGATATCAAAGACAAACCTACCTTTAAAGAAGTAGCAAAAACGATAGCTCAGTTTATCGAGGGCTGTGATTTTGCAGGATTCAATTCAAACCGTTTTGACATCCCTTTATTGGCTGAAGAATTCCTGCGTGCCGATGTGGATATCGATTTAAAGAAGCGAAAGTTCATCGATGTTCAGGCCATCTTCCATAAAATGGAAAAACGTACCCTGGCCGCTGCCTATAAATTCTATTGCTTAAAAACCCTGGAAGATGCCCATACCGCGATGGCTGATACAAAGGCCACCTATGAGGTGTTGAAAGCCCAGCTGGATCAGTATCAGGATGCTGAGTATGAAGACCATGATGGTAAGATTACCAAGCCTATTGTAAACGATATTCATGCATTAAGTGAATTTTCTGCCTATGATACCAATGTGGATTTTGTGGGCCGTATTGTTTATGACGAGAAAGGGGTGGAGGTAATCAACTTTGGAAAAAATAAAGGGATTCCTGTTGAAAAAGTACTGCGTGAACAACCTGGTTTTTATGGCTGGATCATGAACAACGAATTCCCCCTGTATACCAAGAAAGTGTTGACAGCCATAAAGCTGAGAATGAAATAATTCCATTATTCAGTAACCAGTGTTCAGTAGCCGGAGAACACTGAACACTGGTTACTGAACTCAATCCTTCAGTCCATCAATTCGCCAACAACCAATTACGTAAAAATATTTAAAATGAAAATTATCTGTATTGGCCGAAATTATGTGGCACATGCTCAAGAACTGAATAATGAAGTTCCCCAGGAGCCGGTATTGTTTCTTAAACCAGATACAGCCCTTTTACGCAACAACGATCCTTTTTATATTCCCGACTGGACCAACAACCTGCACCATGAAGTGGAACTGATTGTCAAAATTAACCGTATTGGTAAAAACATAGAGCAGAAGTTTGCCCATCGCTATTATGAAGAGATAGGCCTTGGCATTGATTTTACGGCCCGCGATGTTCAGGATCGGCTAAAGGAAAAGGGGCTGCCCTGGGAAAAATCAAAGGCTTTTGATCATTCCGCAGTTATCAGCCGTGAGTTTATTTCTGTTGATAGCTTGCCGGACAGAAATGCGATCAAATTCCGCCTGGATATCAATGGAAAAACAGTACAGCAAGGAGATTCATCTCTAATGATATTTCCCATTGATGCCATTATTGCACAGGTATCCAAATATTTTACGCTTAAAATTGGGGATCTGATTTATACGGGAACACCTGCCGGGGTGGGCCCGGTAAAGATTGGCGATCGTCTGGAAGGAATCCTGGAAGGACAGAAGATGTTTGATTTCATGGTGAAATAATAGGACACGATTTAAATAATAGGAACGCGGATTTAGCAGATTCAGCGGATCAGGGCGGATTTAAAAGAAAAGTGGCAACGTGAATAGGACGGATATAAAGGATTTTAAAAGATATTTTTGATATCCTTTATCAGATGTACTTCCACAAAATATGTGCTTTTAAATCCGCCCTGATCCGCTTTATCCGCTGAATCCGCGTTCCTATTATTTTTTTAATGCTTAATGATGGATAATCCAAAATTAATCCGCTATTTTTATGCCCGAATTGCTGAATCTTAAATGCTTTCTTACTGAAACATAAGATGAAGCCGACCTTAACCAACAAACTATTTATCATGAAAAACAAGAAGGGACTCTTGATTTCGGGTCTGATTTTGTCTGTATTGCTGCTATTATTTACCCTCCTGAAG
>DATGYU010000192.1:0-14107 GCA_035297625.1 Prolixibacteraceae bacterium | reverse complement strand
GGGAAGGCGGTCACAATCCTAATGTCATCAGGCAACTGCTCGTATTGCCACGCATCCTTTGCCGTTGGCTTTAGCCCGGGATATTATCAGAAATGGGGAGGACTCCGATCCAATTTCATTCAGTAATATAAAAATAAAGCGGGCACTCTAATTCGAAGCAATATCCTTTGCCGTTGGCTTTAACCAACGGATTATTTAAAGTGAAGGTATCCCCATCTGCCCATTTGGCTGACAATCCATCCAATACGACCTTGCACGTAAGGCCCCGGGGGATTGGCACTGTATCTGCGAGGGTTGGGCAATACGGCAGCCAGGGCGGCTGCCTGTGTACGCGATAAATTTTTGGCAGAAGTTTTCCAGTAAAAGCGGGCAGCGGCTTCAGCGCCATAGATTCCCTTTCCCATCTCGATGCTGTTGAGGTAAACTTCCATGATGCGTTCTTTCCCCCAGATAAATTCTATAAGTACCGTAAAATAGGCTTCAAAACCTTTGCGCACCCAGCTTCTTCCGGGCCACAGGAAAACATTCTTGGCCGTTTGCTGTGAAATGGTACTAGCTCCCCGAAGTCTTGTGTCCCCTCGTTTGGAAGCATCAATGGAGCGTTGGATGGCCTTCATGTCAAAGCCTGAATGATTCATGAAGTTCTGGTCTTCACTGCATACAACGGCCAGGGGAAGGTTCCGGGATATTTCATCCAGGGAAACCCAATCGTGTTTGAGGCGGGGCATTTCACCATCAAAGACCTGTTCACCACTGCGAATGATCATCAATGGGGTTACAGGAACCGGCAAAAATTTGAAAATTACTACTGAGGCCAGCGATAAGCCAAAAAACCAAAGGGCGGCTTTCCATAAAAACCGGAAGATTCGTTTTCCAACACTATTTACATTTTTACCCATGGCTCTGATAAATTACCCGGTGCAAAATTATAAAAAATGTAACCCGCTATTTTAGAAACCCATGGAAAGAGAAAGCAGTTTCACTTATTCTTATTATAAAAAAAATAAGATAATTCAGCTTTCTCTTCCCAGGGATAAAATATCAAAGCAAACTACCGGACGATCAAAAACTTAGCAGTGTATGTTTTCCCGTTACCAGTAGCTTTCAAAAGATACATATCAGGCCTTATTCCCGATACATCCAGTTGGATGGCCTGTGAGGCAGTTGCTGCAACAGTAAAATGCCTGATAATGCGACCATTAATATCTAAAATATCAAATGTTGTATTTCCCTTCAGTTGTTCTGATGACACATACAATTGCCCTTTTGCCGGCAATGGATAGATGGATAAAGGCTGAATGGATTTTAGCTCCGGAGCTGCAGAAGTGCCATTTTGGGTTAACGCATTTAGCATTTCACGGTCCAGCTTGTAAGTTCCATTATAGGTTTCATATTGAACATCGGCACGATCACTGTTGAGAATGCCAAAGCTGCCGGAGAAATTCCACAGTGCCCATCCAATATTATTGTCATGAAAAAACTTGCTTAAATCGTTTAAAAAACCAATGGTAACCTCATGTGGGGTCTTGTTGTAAACCCCAAATTCCTGCACCATAAAAGGTATCTGATTGGCTTTGGCAATGGCAAGATTCTTCCGGTAGCTGTCAAAAGGCAACACATCATTGCCATCCAGGGTGAGGATAGTTCCGCTGTCATCAATTTTGTAGGATGATTGTTTTATTCCCCAGGTATTGTTGGATAAGGTGTATTTTGAAACCGTAGTGCCTCGTTTTATGGAAATTGAATTGAGCGTCATCCAATCCCCGGCACTATTCTCAAAAGAAATGCTGGTGGCATCTTCCGGTAAAGTGACAGGATAGTCTTTATTGGAAATATTCTGATATCCCCACCCTTTGTCAACAAGAATGGTAAAATCGGTGCCAAGGTCTTTTGTACATACAAATCTTTTACTCAGGATGACTTTGGTTCCCGCCTTAACGGTAAGGGTCGATTCCAAAGACACCTGATTTACGTTGATGATGATCTCGGTACCCTTGGCAAAATTCCCCTGAAAGACCAGCGGGCTTTTCCAATCGCTTTTCCATGGACCATATAAAGAGTTAGAAATCCATAACACAGGCCAGGTGGGGACCGCCCAATCAGCAGCTCCGCTTACCCATTCCGCCTTGTAATGTGTAAGATTGCCAGGATCATAGCAATGAATCGACTGGGCCACATTGGGTTCATCATTAAGGGCCAGAATAAGGCCATTGTTTACTGCATCAACAAACACAATTCTCTCTGGGCTAATCTGATGAATGGCCTGAATGGCTTTACGCATCACGGTGGTATAGACTTCCGTGGTTACATTGCCGGGTTCATTTACCAAATTGAAGCTCAATTTGTCAGCGGCAATATCCTTGTACCTGTTGGCAAAAAATTTCCAGTGATTCACAAAAGCATCCTGGGCAGCCAAATCAGTCCACAAGTTAAGCTGCTGGCTAACAGGAAGTGTTGTTGTCGGATTCACACAATAGCCCGGGGCACGGTGCAAATTGATACAAACATGAATTCCATATTTTTCACCCCACTGGATGGCTTTATCAATTTCTGCAACTTTCGTTAAATAAAAAGTATTCCAGTCTCCAGGCTTTGTATAAGTTCTAAAATCCAGGGGAAGCCTGACAAAATTAAAACCCAGGTCATGGATCATCTTAAACTCTGTCTCGTTAAAAACGTTGATGTTCCAGTTTATATCATACATTCCAAGCAGGTTAAAGCCTTTCTGATCGGAACAAAATTTAAAAAGGTCAGCTACCGGCTCGGCAGACTGAGCCCGGCAGGTGCCACAAACAACAATATTTAAAACAAAGAGGATCTGAAGAATTTGTTTGAGAGATTTAGTAAATAGGTTCATGTTAGTTAGTCGTGTTAAAATATTTAGGGCGAAAAGTAGCAATTTCTCTTGCTTCAGCGAAATTTATCGAAAAAAAACAATGTAAGCTTTAATATCCAAAGCAAATAAACATCCTCTAATTTATTATTTCCCTAAGCAATCCTTGGGCCGGTTGGCCAGAAGTCCTTTTTCCCGTCTTTGCATTTATCCTATTCAATTTCAACATTTCCTCTAGAATATATGGTTTGCTTCTAACCTTCTTCAAATTTTCCTCATACCTCCTTCAGTTATAATTCGAATATTATTCGAATATTATTCATATATAATACGTATATTATTCGTATTTCCCCGAATTATATTTGTATTATATTCGAATTATATATGTATTAAATATGAGAATGGTTAGAAGAAGGTTAGAAGAAGGTTAGAAGCAAATACAATTGCCAAAAGAATCTGCTTACGTTCAGACAGGGGCTATTTAAACAGTTTATTCCATCCTGAGGGAAACTTTGTAGGATTGGATTAACAAGATTTGAATGGTTTATTTAATTTCAGAAATCCAAGACATTATTCGATGCGTATGCCCATAAAAAATTCAGCCTGCCGGAAACGCTGTTCCGGCAGGCTGAATGGGTTAGATCCAAAAGATGGATTATTTTAAAAACGATTTTGCTTTTTCTACGGCAGCTGACAATCCGCCCAAATCTTTTCCACCGGCAGTGGCATAGAATGCCTGACCGCCGCCCCCGCCCTGCATCTCTTTGGATGCTTCGCGAACAATAGCCCCGGCATTCAGGCCTTTATCCGCTACCAGGTGATCGGCAATCATCACGGTGATGGATGGTTTTCCAGCGATGGCAGATCCCAATACCAGGAACAGATTTTCAACTTCACCTTTTAACTGGAAGGCAAGGTCTTTCACGGCCTGGGCTGAGTCCAGCTGAATTACTTCAGCAATGACATTGGCACCATTAATAGCTTGAACCTTATTTTTCAGCTCATTCTTGATTCCTGAGGCAGCTTTACGTTCAAATTCCTCTATCTGTTTTTGCAGGCGGCTGTTCTGGGCCAGTGCATCTTCTACCGACTTTTTAAGGTTTTGGGTATTTCCAAGTACTGCTTTTACCTCAGCCAGTTCTTCCAAATGCTTCTTTACGTATTCTTCAGCACGGTCGGCAGTTATGGCTTCCATACGACGTACCCCGGCAGAAATAGCACTTTCTGAGGTAATGACAAACAAACCGATTTGTCCAGTTGCAGGAACATGGGTTCCACCACACAGCTCAACGGAGTCACCAAATTTGATCACCCGAACCAGGTCTCCGTATTTTTCACCAAACAGGGCAATGGCGCCCATCGCTTTGGCTTCATCAAAAGCCACCGCACGGTTTTCTTCACGCACGAGGTTTTTACGGATCAGTTCATTTACCCTGTGTTGAATCTTATCCAGTTCTTCTTTGCTGAGTTTCTGGAAGTGGGAGAAGTCAAAACGAAGGTATTCACTGTTAACCAGTGAGCCTTTCTGTTCAACATGAGTGCCCAGCACTTCACGCAGCGCCTGATCCAGCAAGTGGGTGGCGGTATGATTGTTCATTGTAAGCCGGCGTTTTGACAAATCGACCACTGCTTTAAAGCTTGCGGAAGGATTGGCAGGCAATTTTTGGGCAATATGAATGGTAAGGTTGTTTTCTTTAACCGTATCAATGATGGAAGTTTTCTGACCATCGGCTTCAATATAGCCGCTGTCACCCACCTGGCCTCCGGATTCGCCATAGAATGGAGTCTTGTCGAATACCAGGTGATAAAATTCCTTGTTCTTCTGTACCACCTTGCGGTAGCGAGAAATGCTGACCTCAGCTTCGGTATGGTCGTAGCCTACAAATTCTACCTGTTCAATCTTTTTAAGTTCCACCCAGTCGTCCGTTTCCTGTGCCGCGGCATTACGCGAACGGGTCTTTTGCTTTTCCATTTCAGCATTAAAGGCCGACTCGTCTACCGACATTCCTTTTTCACGAAGGATAAGACTTGTCAGATCGAAAGGGAAACCAAAGGTATCATACAGGGTAAAGGCATCAGCCCCGCCGATTTCTGTTTTGCCAGCCTGTTTGGCTTTTGCCACAAGGTCATCCAATAGACGGATACCTGTTTCAAGGGTTCTCAGGAATGATTCTTCTTCTTCACGGATCACATTTTCAATCAGTCCCTGTTGCGAAACCAATTCAGGGAAAGCCTCTCCCATCTGGCCTTTCAATACCTCTACCAACTTCCAGATAAACGGTTCTTTAAAGCCAAGGAAGGTATAGCCATAGCGAACGGCGCGGCGCAAAATGCGGCGGATTACATACCCGGCTTTATTGTTGGAAGGCAACTGCCCGTCAGCAATGGAGAAAGAGATGGCACGCAAATGGTCGGCAATTACCCTCATGGCAATATCGGCCTTGGGATCCTGACCATATGGCTTACCACTTAGTTCAGCAAGGCGTGCAATGGTGGTTTGAAAAACATCGGTATCGTAGTTTGATTTCTTGTTTTGAACCACCATGCACAGGCGTTCGAAGCCCATTCCGGTATCCACATGTTTGTCGGGCAGAGTTTCCAGGCGTCCATCCGCTTTGCGGTTATATTGAATAAATACGAGATTCCATATTTCAATTACCAGCGGGTTGTCTTTGTTTACCTGATCACGGCCGGGGCTTTTTGCCCTTTCCGCGTCATCACGCAAGTCAACATGAATTTCAGAGCAGGGGCCGCAGGGGCCGGTATCGCCCATTTCCCAGAAGTTATCCTTTTTGCTGCCGTTGATGATGCGGTCGGCAGGCAGGTATTTACGCCATAAATCAAAGGCTTCATTATCTCTTTCAAGATTATCATCGGCGCTTCCTTCAAAAACGGAAGCATACATCCTGTCGGCAGGTATTTTCAAAACGTCGTGCAGCAGCTCCCAGGCCCAGTCAATGGCTTCGGCCTTGAAATAGTCGCCAAACGACCAGTTACCCAGCATTTCGAACATGGTATGGTGATAAGTATCATGCCCCACTTCTTCCAGGTCGTTGTGCTTGCCCGATACCCTCAGACATTTTTGCGTATCGGCCACCCTTACGCTTTTGGCAGGCTGGTTGCCCAAAAAGATATCTTTAAACTGATTCATCCCGGCATTGGTAAACATCAATGTAGGATCATTCTTTACCACCATCGGAGCCGAGCTCACAATCTGGTGTCCTTTTGAAGCAAAAAAATCTAAAAATGCCTTTCTTATCTCCTTCGAATTCATGTCTTATATTTCTGTTAATCGATTTTAAACGTTCTTTCTTTACAATCTATGCGTTCAAAAATTAAAGGAAGGTTAATATTTCCGGTGTGGAAATACTATAAAACAAGCAGCAGGATGGCCCTGAATGAGCTTCTCCCGCCTATAGTCAGTTCCTCTAAAAATTGTTAAAAACCCCTGAATGACTGAAGCATGTTCAATATTTTAATTGAAAACATTAGCTTTGCAGGCTTATAATCAACCGGAATTTTCGAAATCTTGCAAAGTTAGATTAAATACTTAAATTTGTTTCAACTCGAAAAATAAATTCCATAAACCCCGTTTTATGGCGAAAGTCAAGTACAGATTTAATGCTCATACACTTAGCTACGATAAGATCGTAATCAGCTTCAAAACGAGAATAAAGCGTTTTATAGCTTTGTCATCCACTACACTTTTGACCTCTGTATTAATTGCAGTAGGCATTTTGCAATTTTATGAATCTCCTCGCATGCGCAGTCTTAAAAAGGAAAATGAAAGGCTGCTCACCCAATATGAACTGCTGTATAAGGACCTTAATAAGGTTGAAAGGGTGCTCAACGAGATTGAGCAGCGCGACAACAATTTATACCGGGTGATTTTTGAAAGTGACCCCATTCCTTCCACCATCCGAAAGGCAGGATTTGGTGGAGTCAACCGCTATTCTCAACTGGAATCATTTGACAATTCGGATTTGGTGGTTAAGACCTCTGAGAAATTGGATGTTTTGATGAAAGAGTCGTACATCCAGATGAAATCGTATGATGAGGTGATGACCATGGCCCTGAACAAGGAAAAGCTCAATTCCTGCATGCCGGCCATTATGCCTATTTCCAATAAATCGCTTAAGAGTACTGCATCGGGTTGGGGCTACCGGTTCCATCCCATCTATAAGATCAACCAGTTCCACTATGGAATGGATTTCACGGCAAAGATCGGGACCCCGATTTATGCTACCGGCGACGGAACTGTAAAAGAGGTCCAATCTATTGGAGGCGGATTTGGCAATTTTGTGGTGATCAACCATGGGTTTGGCTATGAAACCCTGTATGGCCATATGAGCAAGTTCAATGTGAAATCCGGCGACCAGGTAAAGCGCGGAAGCATTATTGGATATGTTGGCAATACAGGAACTTCTACGGGGCCTCACGTCCATTATGAAGTTCATAAAAACGGAACCCCGGTGAATCCTCAATATTACTACTTTAAAGATCTGAATGCCCAGGAATACGAAAAGCTGGTGAATATATCATCAAATATTGGTCAAACATTTGATTAAAAACGAACGCCGTGCCTTACAAAAAACCTAAAATCGAGAAAGTCTTTTATACCATCAGTGAAGTGGCTGACATGTTTTCGGTGAACACTTCCAATATCCGTTTTTGGGAAAATGAGTTCGATATCCTGAAGCCCAACAAAAACAATAAGGGAAACCGTATGTTTACCCGTGAAGATATCGAAAACCTAAAGATCATTTATCACCTATTGAAAGAAAGAGGAATGACCATTAAAGGGGCGCAGAAAAAATTAAAGGACAATAAGGAAGATACCCTGCAGAATTATCAGGTGGTAAGCCGGCTCCAGGAAATCAGGCAGATGCTGCTGGATATCAAGGAAGAACTGTGAGAAAGTTTCAAGTTCCAGGTTTCAAGTTCCAAGTTATGCCATGGAGAATGGTTAAAAGGTTAAAGGGTTAAAAATGTTGTTCATAGCAATATCCTTTGCCGTTCGGCTTTAGCCAACGGACAGAAAATGTTGAATTTTGATTGTTGAATGGTTAAAAAATTATACGGCTATTTCAACGTAGCAATATCCTTTGCCGTTGGCTTTAGCCAACGGACATGTTAAATATTACAGAACAATTAGCTGAATGCAAATCAAGGAAATTACCCAATACATAGAATCTATAGCTCCGCTTGCCTATCAGGAATCGTATGATAATGCAGGATTGATTGTTGGCAATGCCAATGATGAAGTTTCAGGCATTTTGATTACCCTTGATATTACCGAGGAGATCATTGATGAAGCGATCAGAAAAGGCCTTAACCTGGTGATTTCTCATCATCCTATCGTTTTTAGTGGGCTAAAAAAACTCAATGGCCGTAATTATGTGGAGCGTTCTGTAATAAAAGCCATCAGGAACAATATTGCCATTTATTCGGCCCATACCAATTTAGACGGCGTATTCGGGGGTGTAAACAGTAAGATCTGTGAGAAATTAAAGCTTCAGAATTGCAGGATGCTGGTTCCCATGCAGGGGTTTTTAAAAAAGCTGGTAACGTTTGTTCCCACAGAAGATGCCGAAAGCGTGAGAACCGCATTATTTGAAGCCGGTGCCGGTCATATTGGCAATTACGATTCATGCAGTTACAACCTTACGGGACAGGGAAGCTTTAAGGCCAATGAAAAAGCGAATCCCTATGTGGGAGAAAAAAATAAACTTCACTTTGAACAGGAGATCCGCATAGAAACAATTTTCCCCAAACACCTTCAGCATACGGTGATCGACGCTTTATTAAAGGCGCATCCTTATGAAGAAGTAGCTTATGACATTTACCCGCTGGACAATGATTTTGCCTTAGGAGGAACCGGCATGATCGGCGAACTGGCAGAGCCTGCGGATGAACATCATTTTCTTCAAACGATAAAAGAAACATTTCATTGCCAAGCCCTTAAACATACTTCACTATTGGGTAAGCCTATAAATAAAGTGGCAGTTTGCGGAGGTTCTGGAAGCAGCTTTCTAAGTAAGGCAATGGCACAAAATGCCGACATTTATATCTCGGCCGATTTTAAATACCACCAGTTTTTTGATGCCGAACAAAAGATAATTATTGCCGATATAGGGCATTATGAGAGTGAACAGTTCACTAAAGAAGTTTTTTATGAATTACTTACAAAAAAATTCCCTAAATTTGCAGTCCATTTATCGGAAATTAGCACCAACCCGGTAAGTTATCTCATTTAAAAATAGTTAAACAATTATAAGTATGAACACTCAGTACGGTAGAGACGAAAATAAAAGTGTGCCAATCAGTTCAAAGCTTAGAGCACTTTTCGAACTGCAGAATGTTGTTTCAGAAATCGACAAATTTAAGACCTTAAGAGGTGAATTGCCTTTGGAAGTACAGGATTTGGAAGATGAGATCACAGGTCTGAAAACACGTGTAAGCAATTACGAAGACGACATCAAAGATCTGGAAACAGCTATTCACAATAAGAAAGTAGCGATCAAAGAATCGGAAAGCCTGATTTCTAAATACACAGAGCAGCAGAACAATGTTCGCAACAACCGTGAATTTGATTCATTAAGCAAGGAAGTTGAATTCCAGAAGCTGGAAATGGAATTGTCTGAAAAGCGTATTCGTGAATTTACTGCCGAATTGAACGCCAAGAAAGAATCCATCGCTTCTTCTTCTGCCCTGTTGAAAGAACGTCTGGAAGACCTGGACCGTAAACAGCGCGAACTGGAAGAAATTACTGCTGAGACCCAGATTGAAGAAGAAAGGCTAAAGGCCAAATCTGAAAAGATTGAAAGCAATATAGAGCCTCGTCTTTTGATGGCTTTCAAACGCATCCGTAAAAATGCACGTAACGGACTGGCTGTTGTTACCGTTCAGCGTGATGCCTGCGGGGGTTGCTTTAACAAGATTCCACCACAAAGACAAATGGATATCGCCTCACGCAAAAAAGTAATCGTTTGCGAATACTGCGGTCGTATTTTGGTGGATAAAGATATACTTGACCAAGTGGAAGCGGTTGATTAAAACCTCTTTATAAACTATAAAAAAGTCGGCTTAATGTCGACTTTTTTTATTTAATTTGAGCTCAGTCAAGTCCCCTAACATGAGCTCAGCTACTAACTGGAAAAATACTTTCTTTTACCTCTCTGTATATCTTTTTGCAGTGTCTCTGCCATTGGCGGAATTCATGATAAGCATCAGTACCGGGCTTGTTTTTGTCAGCTGGCTTCTGACAGGTCAGTTTGCCCAAAAATGGAAATCACTTAAAAGCCAGCCGGCAGCACAGCTGCTGATCTCCATATTTCTGGTCTATGTAACTGGCGTTTTGTTTACCCACCATACTGACCTTGCCCTTTATGAACTCAAGAAGACTGCCTTTATCCTGGCCGTTCCACTCAGCCTGTCAACAGGTCCAAGGATTGAACATACCCGGTTTCGCAAAATATTAATTGCATTTCTGGCTACCCTGAATCTTGCCACCTTTATTGCCATAGGAAGGCTTTTATTCCGCACCCAGTTAGGCATTCATGAAATTTGGGAAATACTGTTTGTTTCCCATATCGGCTTTACCTTTCAAATACTTCTGGGGGTTGCCATTCTGATCAATGAGCTGTACAACAATGAGTCAATTTATAAAAAGTGGCGCACCCTGATTATTGCCGACATTGTTTACCTCATTGTTTTCCTTTTTATACTCAAAGCACTTACAGGCATTGTCACCCTGGGCATACTTATTCTGATCCACATGGTGTTTGTTATCCGCAGGATTAAAAACCGAAAGTGGAAGTCCTTTGCTATTGTAATGCTGCCCCTGATGATACTGGCCGGATTTGCCTACCTTGGATGGTGCGTTCATCATTTTTATGATACCGATAAGATCGATGTTAGCCAATTGCCTGAGAAAACCGCCAATGGCCATCCTTACCTGCATGATCTGGCGGATAAAACCCTTGAAAACGGACATTATGTGGGCTTGTATATCTGTCAGGAAGAACTAAAGAAAAGCTGGGAACAGCGTTCATCAATGGCCTATGATGAAAACGGGCAGAATGGTTTCCCTGTTTGCGCTACCCTGATTCGTTACCTTACCTCCAAAGGACTTACCAAAGATTCGGTGGGCATGTCAAAACTTAAGCCTGAAGATATCGGGTATATCGAAAAAGGAATTGCCAACTATATCTATACCAAACGCTTTTTCTCCATATATCCCCGTATCTACCAGACCATTTGGGAATTGGATGTCTATTTAAAGACCGGTGACCCAAACATGAAATCACTGGCCAAACGCATAGAGTTTGAAAAGGCCGCTTTTACCATTATCCGGGAACACCCGCTCTTTGGCGTGGGAACCGGCAACTGGAAACAAGCCTTTGCCGATGCCTACCAGGAGAACAAATCATTGCTCGATTCCGATGAATATGGCAGTGCACACAACCAATACTTAAACTACCTCGTAAAATTTGGCATTGCCGGTTTTTTATGGATCATGTTTGCATGGATCTATCCATTATTCCTTACAAGAAAGCAGCATTACTATCCCGCGGTGATGTTACTGTTGATATTGGGCATATCCAACTTCTCGGATTCTAACCTTGAGGCACACATGGGCATTAGCTTTTTTATTTTCTTCTACTGCCTTTTCCTGTTTAGCGACACAAGGCAAAAAGCTATCACAGCATAATGCGAGTCAGCCTTATCATTTCAACCTATAATAAACCGGCTTACCTTGAGCAGGTTTTTGAAAGTATCCTTCAACTGAATAATTACCCCGATGAGGTTATTGTAGCTGATGACGGCTCAACCAGTGAAACCGCCCATCTGATTGAAAGATACCAATCAGGTTTTCCTGTTCCGTTAATTCATGTATGGCAGGAAGATAAAGGCTTTAGGCTGTCGCGCAGTCGCAACAATGGCATTTTACAAAGTTCGGGCGATTACCTTATCTTTATTGATGACGACCTTATTCTGCATCCTAAATTCATTTCAGACCATCGAAAATATGCTGCTAAGGGATGTTTTTATTGCGGCTCAAGGGTAAGGCTTGGCAAGGCAAAAACACTTGCCATTATGAACCATCACCGGTACGTCGTTTCCTTTTGGGAAAAGGATATCCGATCAAGGATAAATGCCATCCGGATTCCTTTTTTGCATACGATTATCAAAGGCCCCGGATATACCTATAAAAGGTTAAGAGGTTGCCATATGGCTTTTTGGAAAGAAGACCTTGTCAAAATCAATGGCTTTGATGAAAGATATACCAGCTGGGGCCGTGAGGATTCAGATATTGCCATGCGCATGATGCACGCCGGGGTCAAAAGAATCAACCTTAAATGGGCTGCTGTATGTTATCATATGTACCATAAGATGGAACAACCTTCCACAATTAATGATTCCCTTCTTTTTGAAGTGATTGCCAACAAAAGTATCATCTCAGTTATTGGAATCAACCAGCACTAGGAAAAATTATCAGGGAATTACATTATACTTACAGCTTCCACGGCAGAGTTTTCCATCTGAAGTCACACCTTCAACGACTACCTCCACTTCCCCGGTCTGGTCACTGTTAAAATAGCTCAAATTGGCCATCCCTGTTGAATCGGTTTGTAATACAGGATTCCAGTATAGCGTATTTCGGAAATCATTCCTGTTCTCAGGTACTTCTTCAGGGTTGTATTTTGGGGAATAAAATTGCCTGATCACGGAATAGCCAATGATATCATCACCCTTGATTCCCATGCTCAGATTGTTTACATTTTCAAACATTTTACCTCTTTTCATATAGAAATAAAGGATACCACCGGGA
Organism: Prolixibacteraceae bacterium; assembly: GCA_035297625.1. Taxonomy (GTDB): domain Bacteria; phylum Bacteroidota; class Bacteroidia; order Bacteroidales; family Prolixibacteraceae; genus Aquipluma. The sequence continues at coordinate 1,439 of DATGYU010000192.1, read as the reverse complement.
TAATTTATACCAGCAGTAATACCCATCTTAACGTATTCAACCTTATCGAAGAGGTTACTGGAAAAAGTTGAAAGTAAATAGGGGTCATCTACACGGATCCCATCAAGGTAGATAAGTAAAGTTTGACCTCTGGCCCTAAATGTATCGGTTGCCTGATCTAATATTACACCGGGGATTTTACCATCAATGGCATCAAATACACTGGAATAAACATTATCCTGCTTATCCATATCAAAGACAAAATCCGCATCTCCGTACATACGCACCAGCCCGTCATTTTTCTTCTGCTTGTATCCATGTACATTTACCTGATTAAGCAGGATGGTATCGCTTAAATGCCATTTCCTGTTGATCACCTGAGGATTTATTGTGCTTAAATAATCGGTAGTTGTTTCCTGATTTTCCTGTTTGTATTGATAGGTAACCGGCAAATAATGGGCTGCCGGTGAAATAGAGGATCTTTTATCCAGTTCGATGATGGTATTCATTTTCCCCTTCTTGTTTTCAGCTTGTAATGTTACCTTGACGGTATCATTAAAATAAAGATCCGGGAAGATGAACCTGCCCAGTGAATCGGTCTTTTGGTCCTTTACGCTTAACAGGCTTTTTATGGTCATCATGGTCACAGTGCCATTGGATATGGGCTTCTTGGTATAGTAGTTTTTTACAGACCCCCTTAGCTGGATAGATTCTTCCGCCGGGTACTCCATTGAAAGCATTTTATCTTGCTCAATTTCCTTCCATTCAAAATGCCTCCATCCATGGGTAAGCATCAGGTTGTCCAGGGCTGTTTGGGTGGAAATGCTGTCATCTTTAAAATAATAGCCCGGCTCTTCTATAATCCCTTTTAACTCAGAGCCAAGTACAAATTGGGATAAGATGTTGTTGGGATATTCTTCCATCTTAAGCTGCGTTTCAGGGTGATATGCAGAAACAGAAAGATTGGTCCTACATGGATTGTCTTTTGCATCAAAAGCCTCTATGTCCATATTTACTTTTCCACGACGTGAATATTCACCCTCCTCAGGTTTAATACTGACATTTATGACCTCGGGGGTATTGGCAAATACCAGTCGTTCACAACGTGGAACGAGGTTATTATCGAACAGGGTAAACTGGATAATACCTGCCGGTAGGATGTCTTTCTTTAGTTCAAGGTTGGAAACTCCATTTTCCAACCCTATTTCCTTTTTATAAAAAACTTCTCCTGCTGCCCTTCCAACAATAGTAAAAGCAGAAGCATTATTCGTGCTGACCGTTTGTTCGCTAATCTTAATGCCTAACTGATCGTTACCCTTTTTGGCAATGGCCATGGCAACACCTTCTGCCTGTGCTGTAGGCAATTCTGCTTCCATGGAGAATTGATTGGCAACCATTACCTCTGCCCGGTATCTTTTTCCTGGCAATGGGATCATTGTAAAACTTCCCATTCCTTTAAA
>DATGYU010000191.1:0-8821 GCA_035297625.1 Prolixibacteraceae bacterium | reverse complement strand
GGGTGATGAGCGCCAAACAGCCCTCCACCCAAAAATCACGCCTTGCCAAACTCATCCATGCCAGCGAAAATGCAACCCGCCTTTTTTGATTTTACTAACAGATAATATTCTTAATCTTAGTTTTTTATTTCCTATTCCTGTAAGGCGATTTTTTACTTTATGGAGGAAAACCCCTTACCTTGCCGTGTAGTGTTCCTGCTTAATAACTTTTGCACATGCTCAATATACGGTCAATATATGCTCAATACCAACTCAAGAGCTTACAGGTACATTACAGGTACATTACAGGTACATTACGGGTACATTACGGGTACATCACAGGTTCAGCAACCCCTAATGTACCCGTAATGTACCCGTAATGTACCCGTTTAGTATTGACCAGGTATTGAGCATATATTGACCAGGTATTGAACATCTGAAAATTCGGGTAAGGAGCGGGAGGGCAATGGTAAAAGGTTGCATTCTATTCCCGGAGCTGTCAATTCAAATGAAAATTCATTCGCACCGTAAGCATTCATTTTGCATTTCCTGGCTGATATTCAGTAAATAAGGGGGATTTTTCATATCTTTACATTCCATTCAAAACCGACCGTTGCCCCGTTATGCTTATTTGGCCAAAACCGATAGAAAATGGACTATGAAGGCTTCCGATGATTTCCAGGTATTTGTAAAGCCGGTGGGCGCCCACTGCAACATGGCCTGTAAATACTGCTATTATCTGGAGAAAGGGCCCCAGAATCCGGAGACTCATCATTACCGCATGGACCTGAATTTGCTGGAGAAATACATTGTCCAGCATATCAAAGCATCGCCTGGGCCAGATGTGTTCTTTTCCTGGCATGGGGGAGAACCAACCCTGGCAGGAATCAATTATTTTAAGCATATTGTCAGCCTTCAGCGAAAATACCGGCCATCCAACATGCGCATTCTCAATGGCATTCAGACCAACGGGACGCTGCTCAATGATGAATGGTGCCATTTTTTTGCGGACGAGAATTTCATGGTGGGCATTAGCATTGACGGACCTGAAGACCTGCATTCGGTTAACAGGCAATCTTCAAAAGGCGCATCTTGCTTTGATAAAGTCATGCGGGGATACCAGCTTTTAAAATGGTACGGCATTCCTTTTGAAGTGCTGTGCGTAGTCAATGCCCATAATGTAGATCAGCCTGAAAGGGTTTACCGCTTTTTTAAAGATCTGGGTGCCCGCTTTATTACCTTTCTGCCTTTTGTTGAAAAGCAACTTTCCAACAAAGATTTGGTTTCTGAACTTTCGGTGCCATCAAAGGCCTTTGGTGAGTTTTTGATTGCTGTTTTTGAGGAGTGGAAGGCCTCTGATATTGGCAGGGTTAAAATTCAGATTGTTGAAGAAACCTTGCGCACTGCCTTTGACCAGGAGCACACGCTGTGCATTTTTAAAAAGACCTGCGGAAGAGTGCCTGTGGTGGAACACAATGGTGATTTTTATTCGTGCGACCATTACGTGAATCCTTCACATCTTGTGGGAAATATTGGAAAGGTGCCTTTGGTGGAACTGCTCGAAAGCAGGCAGCAGAAATATTTCGGGCAGTCGAAACTTGTTAATTTGCCCAATCAATGTCTTCAGTGTGAAGTGCTCGATATGTGTAACGGGGCATGCCCCAAGGATCGTTTTTTGAAAAGTTCAGAAGGACAGCCGGGCCTTAACTATTTATGCGAAGGCTACAAGCTGTTTTTTAAACACTGCAAGCCCTTTGCCGAGACAGTGGCAGAAGTATGGAAAAGCAATAATGTGAGTTCGGTTTAGTCTGATAGTAATTTTAACCATACAGGCAGTTATAAAGCCAGGCGATGTGTGTAAATATGATTAATTGTTTTTAGATAAAGGGTTGAAAATCTTTAGCTCAGGTTCTATGTTGATAAAATCAGAGATATTAGCAGTTACTAGTTCAAGCTCTGAAACTTTAGCGGTAGACAAAATGATGGCATCAGGAAGTTTTATTCGATGGGTTTGCCTGATTAAAATTACCCTATCTACAATTTCCTGGTTCAAACCGATTACAGGAAATAAATCACAAATCCTTTGGACAACATCTTTCTCGTAATTATTATCAAATCGATAACCCAAAACTTCCATATAGGTTATAACAGAGATAAATAATTGTTCATCGCCTAAGGTTATCTGTCCTAAATCAAGCTTTTTTTTAGAAAGTTAAACAATGATGTTTGTATCAATGAGCTTCCCATTCATCACGAATGTTTTTTTGCCAATCTTCAGGACTATTTATTGCCCTGAACATACTTTCGGGTTCAATAGAATCAATAATATCCTTCAACTTAGTAAATTGATCTGATTTCTGTGCTATGGGTGAATCTTCTTCGATCCTTTTCACAAAAGCCATTGATTTCAAAATCTTAGTTAAAAGTCTGGCGTTCTTTCTTGAATCAACTGTAACTTTTATTGTTGTCATAGGGTCTTCCAATTAGTAATTCAAAGATATAAAAGATAATGGAAATGGGGATGAGGCAAAATACTCAAAATCACTCATTGTAATTCTGATGTTTCCATCGTGACTTATGCTTTTTGCCTTATCCCCATTTGGCCATTCCCGGCACTGACCATTGTTTACTGTTTACTGATCACTGTTAACTGATCACTGACCACTGCTTACTGATCACTTTTTTTCTATCCCAGCTTTTCTTTAAAGAAATCAATGGTTCTTTTCCAGGCCAGCTCAGCGGCTTGCTTGTTGTAACGATCAGGATTGGTATCATTGTTAAAGGCATGCTGAGCCCCTTCGTACTTATATATTCTATAGTCCACCCCGGCTTTTTTCAGTGCAGCCTCATAAGCCGGAATGCCCTGGTTGATCCGTTCATCTTCTCCTGCAAAATGCAATAACATGGATGCCTTAATTTTGGGAACGTCTTCATCTTTAGGGGCACTCCCATAATAAGGAACGGCAGCGGTAAGCTCAGGAGCATTGACAGCCACCTGGTTGGTCATGGCGCCTCCCCAGCAAAAGCCCGTGCAGCCTACCTTGCCGGTAGTATGGGGGTTGGTTTTCAAATAGTCGACAGCAGCGACAAAATCTTTCTTGACCGTCTCATAGTCCATCTTTTGGAACATCGGGCCGGCTTCATCAACAGTTGCAGGGGTGCCCCCCTGTGCCGACAAAGCATCGGGAGCCATGGCCACAAATCCTTCAAGTGCAAAGCGCCGGGTCACATCCTTGATATGGGGCACCAGTCCCTTGTTTTCATGAATGACGACAATGGCGGGATATCGTCCTTCTTCTTTGGGCCTTGCCATGTAAGCCAGCACCTGACCACTTTGGCCTTTGTACTGGATATTTTCGATGATCAGCTTAGGGTCATTTTCATTGGAGATCTGCGCTTGCAACGGATTGGGGCGAATCATTGAAAAGGCAATCAAAGAACCGCCGGCCAGTGCAACGGATTTAATAAACTGCCTGCGGTGAGTTTTTACAGCCTGATGGTTGGTGGAAGGGTTGTTGAAAGATGATGACATAATAGATTCCTCCTAAATTTTTGGTTTTTTATATCTGTAATTGCCTGGGATAAAATGAGTATTAAATTTACGACTATTTGTGGGGATAAAGGTACGCAGAAGTGAAATAATTTATGCTTAATTGTTTAATTGTAAAGTGATGGCGGGAAATAAAAATAAAAGTGAAGCTTTTATCGTTACAATTATTATTTTTAACCCTTCTTAATAAGAAAATAAATTAACAGATAAAATATGAAATCGATCTTAGTGGTATTGGTAATGATGGTAGCTTTTACAAGCTGTGTGAAAAAGAATAAAGTTCCAACCGCCCAGGAAGTAACCCAGCCCGGAACGCATGAGGTAACCGTACAAGAAGTGGTTCAGACTTCGGGTTATACTTATTTGAAAGTCCAGGAAAATGGCGCAGAAAAGTGGATTGCTGTTAACCGGATGGAGGCTGCTCCGGGTGAAAAATATTATTACGCACAGGAAGGCCTTGAAATGAAAAATTTCAACAGCAAAGAGTTAAATCGTACTTTTGAAACCATCTATTTTGTGGATGCTTTGAGTAAAGATCCTGTAGCGGCACCTGCTCACGGGGCTCTTCCAAGCAAGCCTGTTCAGCCTACCCTGGCTCAAAAAGAAGGCATTTCGGTGGCTCCTGCTGAAGATGGACTGACAATTGCCAAACTTTATGCTGACAGAAGCAATTACGACGGCAAAAAGATTAAGATGAAAGGTCAGGTTACCAAAATTAATGAGGGAGTGATGGACAAAAACTGGATTCATATCCAGGATGGTACCGGCGATGCGGGTAGTTTCGATCTGACCATTACCACCAATGATGTAGTGAAAATGGATGAGGTGGTTACATTTGAAGGAACCATTCATCTGAAAAAAGATTTTGGCTACGGGTACTTCTATGAAGTAATCATGGAAGATGCCAAACTGGTAAAATAATTGTAAACTAACTTTATTGACAAGACCCTGTCCGGAGAATAATTCCCTGACAGGGTCTTTCTTTGAAGTGCAGGTATTAAATATTTTCGAAAGAATAACTGATCATTCCGTTATTAATGTTCAGCCTCAGATAACCGGCATTCCTGTTTTCATCAGAAAAGGCATCGAGTTGAATGTAGCGGGTGATTCCAAACAAACGGTCATCCTGCAAATGATCATGACCAGTGATTACTATCCCGACATGATATTTTGTGAATAGCTGTACAAGCGTAACCACTTCTTCGGCCAAAGGGGTGGTACTTAATGTATGATGCGCCCGTAATAAGTTGTTGTGGGTAAATATAAAGCAGTGCCGGTAGTCTTCGCGTTTGGATTTAAGATTTTCTTCCAGCCACTGCAACTGGTCATCACCTAAAGTGGCGCCCCCTGTTTCCAAACAAATAAAATAGTCAGTTGCATGGGGCGTTTTTACAGAAAAATAATAGGTGGAGGAGCCAAACCTGTTGTAGAATTCTTTCCAGCCGCTATAGAATTCATCATGGTTGCCAGCAATAAAGAACAATGGCAAAGTATCCTTTGGAGGAAGGTGCTTTACGAATTCCTCGTAATCCTGGGAGTCCCCTGTGGTTAAATCGCCAACCAACACGATGGCTGAGCTGTTGGTGTTTTTAGCAACGATGAAAAGTTGATCCAGGTTTTTTGTACTTCCCACATGACAGTCAGCGATGCTTAATATCGTATAATCGTCCATGGTAAGGATGATTTCACGGTAAGGATGTTGCGCATTCCATTGCATGGATTCAGCAAAACGTTCATTGGCCGATTCTGTTGGAATTATGGTGTTTTTCTCATCGGTGCATACCGTGAAGATAAAAAGGAGGGAAAGAAAGATGACAGGAGAAGTTCTCATTTGATAGTCCATTTTATACCTGTGCGGGCAAATATTCCAAAGAAATTGGCGTAACGGTTTAATAAACCCGAGGTTTCATACCAGCCTTCTGCCAATAAGCTGAGGTGGTCATTTAATTGATAGAGGATCTTCAGATTTATTTCAGGGTTAGTTTCCTGGTAGATGAGAAAATAATCAAAATTTGTAAGCGATAATCCTATGTTCCAGTAACTGTTCATTTGTTTTAAATAAAGAGACAACGCATACATAAGGTTCCAGGGTTCGGTAAACCTTACGGCATTGTTTTGGATCTCGTAAGTATCAATTGCACGCCTTGTAAAAGCATAGGTTCTGAAATTGGTACCCAGGGCAAAGTCATAATATTTGCGTTTTATATGAAATAAAGCTCCATAATTTGTTTCTGTTAGAATATCAGACGAAGTGTTTTGTAAAAGAAATCCCTGTAATTCAACGGGCTTTTTTCTGTTCAATGCTTCCCTGGATGCCAGGATACGAATGCCCGGGAAGAGACGTTGATTGTTGCTTCTCACATTCATTAGTAAACCGGATTCAATAAGGTTTCTTCCAAATTTATAGGACCCGATGGCGGATGATTTTATGAAAAGGCCATGGGTCACATTCTTGGTTCCAACATCGGTAAACGCAATTACTTTGGTTTGTCCCATTAAGGTTGAAGGAGATAAGAGGCAATAACATATTACCAAAATCTGCAGATGCATCCTTAATGGCATGAGGTTCCAAAATTTTATATACCAGGTCTAGAAATTTTAAAGGAGCCACTGAAGGCGAATCAGAGCAATTCGGCGTGGTTTAATTTTAGCTGGAAAGATTAAAGGGCAACAACTGTTTTTGGTAATTATTATCAAAGTTAAAGATATTTAGGCGATTATGGTTGTTTTAGTAACACTTTTATCCACTGTTTTTACGGGAAAAATGAAATAAATTACCTGTCGCTGCTTGTGTCTGGTATTGAAAATTGGAAAGGCTGCAGGAACAGGATAAAGAACCGTAAAGATTCCAATTTAAGATCACTTTAAAATTACCTGTTGGAAAACATTCTTTCGAAAAGTTCAGTTTTATAGGGTTCTGCCAGGGGTAGTTTGTGTGGCCCGGTATAGATCATGTTTCCTTCAATGTGGTCAATTTTTGAAAGGTTGACCAGCGCTGTACGATGTACTTTCAAGAAGGAGGAACCTTTGAGCTTTTCTTCCCAGCTTTTCAGGGTTCCGTGAACAAGTAGCTTTTTATCCGACAGATGGATCGTTACATAATCGCCGCAGGTTTCAATAAATAAAATATCATCGATTTGGAATTGATAAATTCTACGGTCACACTTGACGCTTATTTTATTTGAAACCGGGAGTGCAGCCTTTGCATTCAATCGTTGCCGGGCTTTGTTGACAGCCTTGCAAAAACGCTCGAAGGAAAAGGGCTTGAGCAGAAAATCAACAACTTCCAGGTCGAAGCCATCAACAGCATATTGCGAATAGGCGGTAGTGAAAATTACCAGTGGAGGATGAACCAGCGAGCGCAAAAAACTCACTCCCGACATTTCAGGAAGATTGATATCCAGGAAAATCAAATCGACCGGATTGTTGTCAAGAAATGCCTGGGCCATAAAGGCATTGGAAAAAGTGCCGCTGCAATGCAGGTCATGGCACAGGGAAATGTTATACTCCAGTAAGGACTGGGCGGCTGGTTCATCTTCAACAATAATACAATTCATGGTAGAATATTTTCAAGTTTGATAAGCAGACCAAAATACAAGTGGATTAATCAACAGGATGAAAAGTCATCTTTTTATTTTAGCCTAATTGTAATCCAAGATCCAAACCAGGTTGATTCATCTGTATTCTTTCTGTTGTTTTTCCCAGTTCAATTTTCATTTCCAAAATAAAAATTCCCTCTTTTACATGATACTCCAATGAATGTTGCTGAGGATATATCAAATTTAATCTTTTTTCAACATTACGAATTCCAATTCCAACAGTTTCTTTGGAATCGGTTTTTTCACGAGGGGCCAAGTTATTTTCAGTTTTAAAAATTAATTGGGTGCCATCATATCCAATATAAATCTTTATAATGCCATAATCTTTCCCAATGCCATGTTTAAAACAGTTTTCGGCCAGGGGAAGCAGGAGCAGGGGTGAAATTTCGGCTGTTGAAAGATCTCCTTCCACATCGAAAATAATGTGGGTAATCTCCGGATTCACACGTTCTTTTTGTAACCCGACATAAGTTCTGATAATTTCTGCTTCTTTTTCCAAAGGGATGGTTTCGCAGGTTGTGTCATAAAGCACATAACGAAGAAAATCGGAGAGTTTAAGGATCACATCAGCGGTTCGTTCATCATGCTGTGCGGCCATTGAATAAATGGTATTCAGGTTGTTGAACAGAAAATGAGGATTGATTTGAGCTTTCAATGCTGAAAGTTCATGTTGGGCGGCATCACGGTTGGCAATTAACATCAGGGCATATTGTCCTATTAAAAACAGTACGCTTGTAAAAAGCAGGTAGCCGGCCACGATTAGAATCAATTCCCAGATTTTGAAATAGGAAATAAAATACAGGCTTGGGAAAAGTTGATCGATGAAAAGATCAAACAAGGAATAATTCAGCAAGGCAGCCAATATGCTCAATCCAACTGCCGATAAAAGGTATAAATTAAAGCGGCTGCGGCTAAAGAAACGGGGGATTAAAATCTTCAAATTATAATAAACTGCCGAAATGATCGTCAGGTGAAAGATCAGTACATACAGGAAATTTTTTACAAAGTAATCTGCTAAAACGACCACATAATCGTTTTGTTCATTGGGTTTGAGCCATTGGGAAATTACAATGCCCAGGGGAATCAGAAACAAAACGGAAAGTGAAATCTTGATCCAAAGCTTTGGTTTTTTGAACAACCAAATAGCCGGAAGTGAACAATAGAGCAGATAGCCAAGATTCAGTAGTAAAATGAGTGACCAGTCCACTTCCATTCCATCAATGACAGTAGATGATTCAACTCCGGGATTTAAGATGACCGTCCAGAAGTTGAATGAAATAAACCAAAAGATCAGGTGCAAAAGGGTAAAAAGCTGTTTTTTAATGTGAAATATTTTCATGGCCGAAAGTTTTTACGGGTAAAATTTAACATAGCAGGCTGGTCTTGCCAGTCAATAAAGCGGGTTTCATTGGCATAGCGTTCAATCATTTGGCTCAGCTCATCCGATGAGGCGGTGAGCAGTAATCTTTTGGCATCTTGTATATAGCGGTATTTAATTCTCACCCTTTTCTTTTCAATCATGTCTTTCATATAATCAGCCCCAAGCCAGGAGATGTTAAACTGTTTGTTTTTAATATTAACCCGGGCCAGGGTATGGACGGCGAAATAGTTTTCCTTAGCCATCCTGCTGTTTTGGATGGCGTTAATTTCATATGGGCTGAAATCGCCATACAGGTTGTCGTTTATCCTGAAA
>DATGYU010000190.1:0-30889 GCA_035297625.1 Prolixibacteraceae bacterium | reverse complement strand
ATCCAGTCGAAGTTACATCCCGAGCTGGAGATTGAAGGTTTTTTGCTGACCATGTACGATTCGAGGCTCAACCTTTCGAACCAGGTGATGGAGGAAGTGAAGAAGCATTTCCAGGAGATGGTATTCGAATCGGTAATTCATCGCAATATTAAACTAAGCGAAGCGCCCAGTTACGGGCAACCTGCCATATTGTATGATGCGACATCAAAAGGCTCTGCCTCTTACATGAACCTGGCAAGAGAGTTGCTTCAGAACAATGGAATGACAAAGATTAAGAATTCAGACAAAATAATAGAATAAGAAGCTTTCGTTATGGCAAAAAAGAATGCATTGGGAAGAGGTTTAGGCGCGTTGATTGAAGGAGCGGATACAACCAGCAACAGCGAGGTGAATCCTTCGGTTAATGAAGTGCAGATTTCAGATATTGTTGCCAATCCCTATCAGCCAAGAACCACTTTTGACGAAGAGGCTTTAAATGAACTGGCCGCATCGATCAAGGAAATTGGGATTATACAGCCTATCACCTTACGCAAGGTGAATGACAGCCATTACCAGATCATTGCAGGGGAAAGGCGATTCAGGGCATCCAAGCTTGCCGGGCTGACCACTATTCCTGCCTATGTGCGTACCGCCAATGATGAAGGAATGCTCGAGATGGCCCTTGTGGAGAATATCCAAAGGGAAGACCTTGATGCCATCGAGATTGCCTTAAGCTACCAACGCCTGATTGATGAGTGCAAGTTAACCCAGGAGGAGATGAGCGACCGTGTGGGCAAAAAACGCTCTACGGTGACCAATTATCTGCGCCTGCTGAAACTGCCGGCAAAGATACAGAAGGGCATCGTGGAGAAAGTCATCAGCATGGGCCATGCCCGGGCTTTGGTTAACATCCAGGATTCGGATATGCAGCTGATGATATTTGATGAGATTCTAAAAAACGACTACTCCGTGCGCCGCGTGGAAGAGATCGTAAGAAACTATAACGAGGACAATACCTCTTTCAAGGCGGAAGAAAAGCCTAAGAAGGAAAAATTCCCTACGGAATACGAGGATTTGCACAACCATTTGAATAAGTTCTTCCATTCGAAGATTGATTTCAGAATGGATCAAAATGGCAAAGGGAAAATTGTTATTCCATTTAGCTCAGCAAAAGATCTGGAAAGAATATTAGGAATCTTTGACAATTTAGATGCATAAAAAAGCAAATATACTTCCAGTATCAGCCTTTGGGTTGTATTTGCTGGCAATCCTGTTTATTACAACAGGATTTTCTGCTTTAAGCCAGGAAGCGACAAATGATACGGTAATAGTAAAAAAGCCTGTGGTTGTTCATTCGGCCAGGAAAGCCACAATCTATTCGGCAGCATTACCGGGCCTGGGCCAGATCTATAACCGGAAATACTGGAAATTACCTTTAGTATACGGGGGATTTGCAACTTTAGGATACTTTATTAACTTTAACAACGGAGAATATATCAAATACAGGCAGGCTTATTCGGATATCATTGATAACGATCCGAATACCAGTTCCTACCTGAAACTGATCACCAATTATGATTCTAATCGTCAGACTCAATATATCGAACGGCTGCGTTCGTATAAAGATTACTGGAGAAGGAACAGGGATTTGCTGGTGATCAGTACAGCGATGTTTTATGCCTTGAATATAATAGACGCTTCAGTAGATGCTCATTTTTTCAACTTCGACATCAGTGATGATCTGACGATGAAATGGGCACCGGGACCTATTTTTTGTGAGAAAGAAAAGACGTTGGGGATACAATGCAGTATTACATTCTAACTAAAGAAAAATGATCAATGAGAATACTACAGCTGACAGTTCTGATACTAACCATAGCCACCATAAATGCCCTGGCAACAGGGACCAGGAAAGATAATATTTTAAAAGCCTGTACCATTGGCGTTGCTGCGCTGGATACCACAACCGAAGGCTACGAAAAATACTATCAGATTCCCGATGAGAACCTCAATAAATATTTCTCGGATAAGCTTGACAGCATGCTCAAAAGCTGGTATGTGCAAAATGCCTTTTTGCTTGACAGCATGGAACTGGCCGAAGCTGATACCTTAAAACAAACCCTTCCCGATTCAGTATATATTCAAAGGTTGCAGTCGCTTCAGTCGGCAGTAAGCCTGGGCTACAACAATACGGTCAAGAACTTTATCACCATGTACACCCTCCGTAAGCCAAAACAGGTGGCTGTGATGCTTGGTCTGGCCAATTACTATTTCCCCATGTTTGAAGAAGCCCTGGCAAGATACAACCTGCCGATGGAGCTGAAATATCTGCCCATTATAGAATCGGCACTGAACCCCAATGCCAACTCGTCGGCAAATGCCATTGGGCTTTGGCAGTTCATGTATTCAACAGGGAAGATGTACAAACTGGAAATCAGCACCTTTGTCGATGAACGCCGGGACCCTCAAAAGGCCACAGACGCGGCGGTAAGGTATCTGAGGGATTTGTACAATATCTATCACGACTGGCACCTTGTGATTGCCGCCTATAATTGCGGGCCTGGAAACGTAAATAAAGCCATCAAACGTTCAGGCAATGCCAAGGACTACTGGAAGATTTACTACAGCCTCCCCAAAGAAACCCGTGGCTATGTGCCTGCTTTTATCGCGGCAAACTATGTGATGAACTTTTACCAGAACCATAACATATTTCCCAAAGCTCCGGATTTCTCCATCATTACCGACACCTTGATGGTAAAGGATTATCTTCATTTTAACCAGATATCGGAGATTATTGGCATATCGGTAGAACAACTGCGCAGCCTTAACCCGCAGTACCTTCGTGACATCATCCCGGCAAGCAAAACCAAGGCCTACAGCCTGGTGCTGCCACAGGACGAGATATCAGCTTACCTGGAGAATGAAAATATCATTCATGCTCACCGCAGGCTGGAGTTTTTCCCCAATAATGAGATTGTTAATCCTGTAAGTAAGTATGCAAGCTTTGATCCGAACGACATCAAGGGGTTGGATAAGCTGCACTATACCGTTAAGTCGGGTGATAACCTGGCCAATATATCAGCCTGGTTCAGGGTGCCGCTTTCAGATATCAAGTTCTGGAATAAGCTGAAGAAAAATACCCTCAAAGCAGGTCAGAAGATGGTGATCTATGTCCCCGAAGGTCAGGGTGATTATTATGCCCGACTGAATAAGATGAGCTTTACGGAAAAACAAAAGTCGCTGAAGAAAAAACCCTTATCTGTTGCTACCCCTAAAATGGCAAGTGCAGTAAAGACTCCTCAAGTTGAAAGCAGCGAAACAAAAGATGTCGTTGTGAGTACGGCAAATGCTGATGATAAGACATTGGCCATCAACGATACTGCTTATAAAGAAGTGATAGCTGTTAAAACAGTGGAGCACAAAGCGGCACCAAAAGCTGCCCCAAAGCCTAAGACAGAGGGTATCTATTATACAGTGCGCAAAGGAGACAGCCTTTGGACCATCGCCCAGAAATATCCGGGGGTGAGCAACTCAGACATCATGAAGCGGAACAATATTAAAAGCCCCAAGAGCCTGAAGGTAGGCCAGAAGCTAAAGATAAAATAAAAGGGTTAACTGCCGGCTTTAATTGACTACTGGCGGCTGGCAACTAGCCTCTGGCAAAAGTCGCTTCTCTTAGGCTTATGAAAAAGTATAGCGGCCTTGTTCTGTTAGAAGCAAACTGCAAGAAACCAGTAGCTTCGAGAGCAAGATAAAGAATAAAAAAAGGGCGGCTGGCAACTAGCCCTGAGTTATCTGGGACCAAGAAACGCTTCGAACAGCGGTGATGAAAGATGACAGCAGCATGTATTACCAGAAGCCCGTTGCAAGAAGCTAGCAGCTTAAATTAATTACAAAACACTGAACAAGAATGAGTTTTTTATACCCGGCATTCCTTTTTGCTCTATTGACTCTGGCAATACCGGTGATCATCCATTTGTTTAACTTCAGGAAATATAAAACACTTTATTTCAGTAATGTTCATCTCCTTAAATTAATAAAGCAGGAATCGCGTAAAAAGTCCAGGCTCAAGCAGCTGATAATAATGTTTGCCCGTCTGCTGGCCATAGCCTGTCTGGTAATAGCCTTCAGCCGTCCCTTTATCCCGGTGAGTGATCATACTTCCCATGCAGCCCAGCAGATTGTTGAGGTTTATATTGATAACACCTTCAGCATGAAAAATGAAAATGAGAAAGGCCAGCTGCTGGCGCAGGCAAAATCAAAGGCCATTGAGATTGCCAATGCATATCGTAGTGGGACACGCTTTTTACTACTTACCAGTGAATTTCTTCCACAGCAACAGTTCTTTCTTACCAAGGAACAGTTTATCCAACAGGTAAGTGAAATTACCGAAAGCCCACGATCCCCCAAATTCTCGCAAATATATGCACAGGCGGTACAGTCGATTTCCGCGGAGACTAAAAAATCGGATAAGATCCTTTATTTCCTGTCCGACTTTCAGAAGAACAGCATGGACATGGAATCTATAAAGCCCGACTCATCGGTTTTCACCTACCTGTTGCCATTTACTGCCGCGCAAACAAACAACCTGTTGATTGATTCCTGCTGGTTCGACAATCCGGTACGCAAAGCCGGTCAGCAGGAGAAGCTGTTTGTGCACCTTCGCAACCTTTCCGCGCAGTCGTATCAGCATATACCCGTCAGGTTGAACATCAATGATTCACTGCGTTCAATTGCCAATGTCAATATTGCCGGCAAACAGGATACCATCCTTGAGCTTAATTATACCAACCAATCGGATGGTATGCAACTTTGCAAGGTGGAGTTGGACGACTATCCTATCACCTATGACAACTCGTTTTTTATAAGTTATAAGGTACGGGGAACCATGAAGGCATTGGGTATCTATAACCCGGCAAACAATGGCTCTACCTATCTAAAAGCCTTGTTTAACGGCGATGAGCTGGTAAAGTATGATGAGTTTCCAGAAAACAATGTACAGACAGGCCAGTTAAAAGATTACCAGTGTATCTTTCTTATTGGCAACAAGACAGTGAGTTCAGGCCTTAAAAGTGAGCTTATCTCTTTTGTGGAGCAGGGCGGCTCACTGGTACTTATCCCCAACCGGGAAATTCACATTGACGATTACAATGCTTTACTGTCAGGCCTTGGGGGAAAGACAATCGCTTCTTACGACACCTCAGCCATGCGAATTACGGAAATCAACTATTCAAATCCTTTATACCAGGACGTATTTAAAAAACAACAGGCTGATGCAGACCTTCCCATTATTCATGGCTTTCTGAAATACAATCAACAAATACATACAGTGGAAAGCCCGTTACTTAAATTTCGCGATGGCGAGAATGCCATCAGCGCTTTTCGCTATGGAAAAGGGAACGTTTATTCTTTTGCTTTCCCGGTTGATAAAGGTAATTTCAGCTTTATCAGGCATATTGTATTTGTACCCACTGTTTACAATATGGTGCTGAACAGTGAAGCGCCTCAGAGATATAGTTATCCCATGCAAGGAGACGAGCCTGTTACCCTTGATCAGAATCAGGTTGGTGATGAGGTCAGGCTTATCAATCATCAGACCAATGACGAATTCAAGGTTGCTACCCGCAATACTGGTGCAGGCAACAGGCAAATCATTCTGGATGACATAATTGGTCAGGCGGGCCACTACATCTTGTATAACGGCAATACACCAGCTCAATCGCTGTCATTTAATTACTCCAGAGAAGAATCGGTGCCCGACCTACTGAATGCCACGCAGATCAACGATCTGTTGAATACAAACAGCCTAAAGAAAATACAATTGATTGACGCCTCGGCAACGAACTTCAGCACAGTGCTCCAGGATTTAAACAATGGCAAACAGTTGTGGAAGTTGTTTGTCATGTTCTCCATATTGTTTCTGTTGATAGAGATGGCGGTAATCAAGTTTTGGAAATAGGAGACTGGAGAGCCTTCGCACAAGCATCGATGATAGAAGTTACAGGACTTCAAAGACCTTAAGGCCTCAGGGGAAACTGAAGAATATAGAACATTTAACCATTCAGCTTTTACTATTCTTTTAGAAAATTATTTAGCACTTCCTGTAAAGCAGATAAAAGTCATTTATTTGTTCAATAAATATGCTTAATTCTGTGCTGTCGTAATCTTAAAAACAATAAGCATATGAATGAATTAACTGCACAGGAATATATGGATCGTGAGGCCCGTTATGGAGCTCACAACTACCATCCGCTACCCGTTGTTCTGGAACGTGGCCAGGGAGTTTATGTATGGGATGTGGAAGGCAGGAAATACTTTGATTTTCTTTCGGCCTACTCAGCGGTCAATCAAGGTCATTGTCATCCAAAAATAGTAAAGGCGATGACCGATCAGGCACAAAAGCTTGCACTCACCTCGCGCGCTTTCTACAACAATATACTGGGTGAATGGGAACAATATATGACTTCCTTATTTGGATACGACAAGATGCTTCCCATGAATTCGGGGGCAGAAGCCGATGAGACTGCCCTGAAGCTGATCCGTAAATGGGCCTATAAAGTAAAAGGAATTCCAAAGACAGAAGCAAAAATAATTGTTTGCAACGGCAACTTCCATGGTCGTACCATTACCATTATTTCCATGTCATCAGATCCCGATGCCTATAATGATTACGGGCCCTATACGCCCGGATTTATCAACATACCCTACAATGATATCAAAGCGTTGGAAAGAGCCCTGGAAGACCCCAATGTGGCAGGTTTTCTTGTAGAGCCTATCCAGGCTGAAGCTGGTGTTTATGTTCCCGAGGATGGATTTCTGCGCAAAGCCTGGGAGTTATGCAAGAAACACAATGTACTGTTTGCTGCCGATGAAGTGCAGACCGGGCTGGCACGTACAGGCAAGATGCTGGCCTGTGACCATGAGGATGTAAAGCCGGATATCCTAATTTTAGGCAAAGCCATATCTGGGGGGATGCTGCCGGTATCCTGCGTTTTGGCCAATGATGAGATCATGCTTACCATCAAGCCGGGAGAACATGGTTCAACCTATGGGGGGAACCCGATTGCGGCTAAGGTAGCCATAGCAGCCATGGAAGTAATCAGGGAAGAGAACCTTGCAGAGAATGCGGAAAGACTGGGTAAAATCTTTAGAAAGAGGCTAAAAGCCATTGATTCTGAATTGATAGAGATTGTCAGAGGCAAAGGGTTGCTCAATGCCGTAGTAATTAAACAGGTTAACGGAAAGAGTGCATGGGATGTATGTATTGCCTTAAAAAACAATGGGCTGCTTGCAAAACCCACCCATGAACACATTATCCGCTTTACTCCCCCGTTGATTATCACTGAAGATCAACTGAATGAAGCAATCAGCATTATAGAAAAAACATTTGAGCAGTTGGGTGAATAACACCTATCACGGATGAATTTTAAAAGGTGGAAAGAGAAATTTTTCTGCCTTTTATTTTTTATACTATCGTTGATGTTGAAATTAAAAAAAAACAACAGGACCTAAGCAACTTTTTCATAATATTAAGCCTTATATATAGGAGAGAAAAAATCCATGCAAAGCAAGAAGGCTAAGATATTTAAGATAGCGGGTATCACACTTTTAAGTCTGGCAGTACTGATTGCCGGGCTTCTATATTTCCGCACTCAAACATACCTTAATGAACATCTCTCGGGTTATGTATCTAAAAAGTCAAAAGGAAAGTATGAGCTGAGTTTCGATAATCTAAAGATCAACTTCAGGCACTGGGGCTTTGAAATCAACAACGTAAGGTTTCATCCCACCGATTCTGTTATCGCCACTATCAATGACAATGATTCCATCGCGGGAAGAAGATTGTATACTTTCTCCTCCCCCACCATTCAGTTCAGCAATATTAAGATCGTAAGGCTTCTTTTTGGCCATCAGCTCGACATAGGTGAAATAGCCATCACTCAACCTGAGTTACAAATACACGGCAAACAGAATCCTGATAAGAAAAACAATATAAACGCCCTGTTACAGGAGCTGAAACCATTGTTAGCCAAGACTTTTAAATACATTAGAATCGATAAGATTGAACTAAGGGATGCCAGTTTCGACTTTTATAGTCTTTTGGGTGATACCCGTAAGCTGGCCAATGCTGAAAACATTACGATCGGGGTTCAGAATTTCTATACCGATTCATTGCTTTTGCACAATCAAGACCGCTTGTTTGATGCTGAGGATATTTACCTTCGAATGCATCATTATCTGAACGTATTGGGCGACAGCATCCATACCTTGAGTGCCGAGGCTATTACCTATTCGCTGAAAAAATCACAAATAGAAGCTACCAATCTGCTGTTAAAGCCTGTCAACCAGGACAGTTCGGTCCATGGCAAATATTTTGTATCCATTCCCAAAGCCATTATTAAAAGTAAGCTTATCCATGAGTTCTACCGCCTGAAGTCAATTCCTATTGACACCATGATTCTGAAAGACGCGGTGATTAAATATTTCCCTGGAAAGAAAAAGATAATTCCTACTCTTGACAATATTGTTGAATTTGACCTTTATGAGTTGATTCAAAAAGAGTTTAACAGTGTGAGCATTGCCAACTTTAAGCTTGACCATTCTCAGTTGATATTATACCGGAATCAGACAGATACGGCCAGTCAGCAGGAGATAAATAATATCAGGATTAACCTTCATGATTTTTTACTGGATTCACTATCGCTTCAGGATACCAGCAGGATCTTTTATGCCAAAAACATTGATTTTTCGGTATCGGAGTATAACCTCACCTTAGGCGATAATATTCATCGTCTAAAGGCAGATCAGGTGGATATTTCGACAATGCGCAAGACTGTTTTTATCAAGAAAATCCATTTATACCCCAACAAGGCAGACAAGAGAGCCATTAACAGTACCAATACCATTGAAGCCAGTTGCGACAGCGTGAGGCTGGATTTGTTCGACTTAAAAAAGGCTTATCATACCCAGCGTTTTTACATCCATAGGATTAATCTTTTCAATCCACAAGTACAGGTAATACGCAATGAGACCGCTGATGTAAAGAAAACACCAAATGGAGATGATAAGCCTGAAGATGCCAGCTTTATCTACAGTTTGATTTCCAATTACCTGAAAGGTATTTATGCTGATAAGGTAGCCATTGAGAAAGGTAAATTTCAATTGCTGAATAAAACAGGAGTATTGCAAAAGGGGCTTGTTGAAACTTCTGTCAGGCTTTATCTGAATGGTTTTGCCTTGGATGAGGTGAGTGCAAAAAGATCAGACCGGCTCTTCTTTGCCAACCAGATAGAGCTTAATTTCAACAAATACCAGATGCAGCTGGTCGATCAGCTTCATAAGCTTACTGTTGACAACTTCTCCATTTCAACCCAAAGAAAACAAGCTACCATCCAGAACCTTCACCTGTTTCCTGTTTCCAAAGAAAACATGGAAGCCCGTCTGAAACAGTATAACAGGTCGGAATTATATGAATTCACCATCCCTGAACTGACTTTCAGCAATGCTGATTTTCATGATGCCTTTTTCAACAAAAAGTTTATGGCCGATCTGATAACAATTAAA
This sequence comes from Prolixibacteraceae bacterium, assembly GCA_035297625.1. Lineage (GTDB taxonomy): Bacteria > Bacteroidota > Bacteroidia > Bacteroidales > Prolixibacteraceae > Aquipluma. The sequence goes on along the minus strand of DATGYU010000190.1, from coordinate 21,346 downwards.
GAACCGGCCATCTATTACGAAAACTTCTCTGGGTTAAAGCCAGCCAAGGCCAAAGCTGACTTTAAAGACCTGTATCTGCTGCTATCGAATTATCTGGATGACATTTATGTTGGCAAAGTAGACATACCTGATGGGACAATACAGCTGATCAATCATAACAGGAAAGGCAAGACCATTTCGCTGGACAACCATTTCACCCTCGGCCTTGAAAAGCTACAGATTAACAAAGACCAGTTTGGACGCAAAAAACTGCTTTTCTCCGATGAGGTAGAGTTTTCAGTGCGCGACCATTTAATCAGGTTATCAGACAATGTGCATGTGATAAAAGCCGGGACGGTGGGCTTTTCCACCCGCAGAAAGGAAGTATATGTCACCAATGCCAGGATGTATCCTGAACCTGCCAGTGAAAAGTTCCCCACTATCAACTGGAATATACAGCTTGTTATCCCCGAGATAAGAATCAAAGGTATCAATATTGAAGATCTTTATTTTGACCAGAAAATCATAGCTGACAACGTTCTGATCAGCTCCCCCGAGATAAGGCTTTACCAGAAAAACATCAACACAAAGAAAGTTGACATTAAAGAAATCAGCTTTCCTATGCCCAAAGAGATCGAGACTATTTCTATGGGGCAGTTCAATATGAACAATGCCACCTTAAAGATCTTTTCCGAATTGGGGATTCAGCCCTATCTTATTGTGCAGTCTGATCTTAAGATGGAATCACAGGACGTACTGATAGAAAAGGATCCCGTGGACAATCTGCCCGTCTTCAGGAAAGGCAAATATTCGGCAGGGTTATATCAGTTTAAGTTCACTCCCAAAGTTAAGAACCAGCAAATCAGCATCGAAGAGTTGAATTTCTCTACCAGCGAAAAGCATATTGTTGGCAAACAACTAATGGTAAAACCGAAAGAAAGAAACAATCAGATGGATCAGTTTGAAATGTTGATTCCTTCTTTTTCAATGAATGGTTTTGATCTGGACAAGGCTTATCGCAACAATGAGTTTTACTTTGAATCCATTCTTTTCGAGAAGCCTCTGTTATCCCTTTATAACAATGCTAAGGATTCCATGCAGATCAATCCCTTCAAGGTTAATTTATATCCTCATTTCGATAGTTTTGCCGATGTCTTTGCCACCAAAAGCCTAAAGGTAAAGGATGCCTCTCTTACAGTAATTAAAAACGGCAATAAGGTAATTCAAGAAAAGATATCTTTTGACCTTAACAATCTAAGAATCGACAATAAGCCTTCCTCGGGCTTTTTGCATGCAGCAGATTTTGCTTTTAACATCCGGGATATCAAACGCCAGAACATAGAGAAAATGTACCAGTTTAGCATCGGACAAACGAAGTACTCCTCTAAGAACAATCGTTTTACAGCATCAGATCTGCGTATCATTCCTGCCCTAAGCAAGGAACAATACAACAGGCAGAAAGGCTTCCAGTCTGACTATTTCAGTGGTAAAATTGATTCAGTGGTAATTGACCATCCCAATATTAGAAGGTGGTTTGAAAACAGGGAAATAACAGGCAGATATATGTCGGCCCATGGAATTGATATGGAGATATACCGCGATAAACATCTTCCGTTTGATATGAAAAGACGGCCTCCAATGCTTCAGGATTTGATTAAAGAACTACCCTATCCGGTGAGCATTGATTCTCTGAAGCTGGTAAATTCAACCATCACCTATATTGAACAGCCTTTAAATGGTGATGCTCCCGGGCATGTGAAATTCAGCAATATAGATGTACGTTTAAAACCTTTTACCAATATGAAAGGAACTGATGACAGATTCACTGACTTCACGCTGCAAGGTACGGCAAGTATCATGGATTCCTGCCAATTGAACGTTCGAATGAATTATGAGATGAATCATCCTGACAACCTGTTTACTGCAGAAGGGCACCTTCAGCCTTTTAATATGAAGATCCTCAACCCGATACTGGAACCGCTCGCAATGGTATCGATCCGTTCGGGCAGGGTTAACCAGTTTAACTTCAAGTTCATTGCCGACAGGTCTAAAGCCAACGGTCTATTGTATTTTGGATATGACGACCTGCGCATATCGGTTCTTGAATTGAAAGACGGCAATACCAAGGAGGCTAAATTTGCAAGCTTTCTGGCCAACAGCCTGATGCTAAAATCTAAAAACCCAAGGGGAAAAGAATTAACACCAGATGAGATAGCCTTCCAAAGAGATCAAAAACGATCGGTGCTTAATTATTGGTGGAAATCCATCTTCAGCGGAGTGCGCAACACCCTGGGCATTAAAGCTGCAAAGGAGGAGGAAGAGTAGACATTATAAGATGAGAAGATGAGAAATGAGCTCTTATCTGGTCAATAGTCCCTATTGTCCCAAAAATCCCCAAAAATAAGAAACCCTCCCTCTGCCAACAGAACTTGAAACTTTAAACTTTGAACTTTGAACTTTAAACTTTAAACCTCCCTCCTATTTATTCAGGTTCCAGATAAACGATAGCTTAACGGTCTTGTAAGTCCAGTCGCGCATGCCATAAAGGTATTGAAAGCGTATGGTATTCTTTTTCAAGGTTCGGTTCAGATCAAAGGTATATACCATGGGCCGGTCTCTTTCTTTCTTGTAGCCTGAATAGCCTGACAGGGAATTGGATACCATCCATTTTGACCATTTAAAATCAGCCCCTACGCCATACATTAAAGCATCGTTTTGCAGGTTAAGATCATCATTGGTCTGCCATGAATAGAAACCCAGATCAGTATACGGCTTAAAAGAAATGTTCTTATTAGCACCTGTATATTCTTTGGAGAAGCTGATGTCAAGGAAATAACCCGGGCTGTCTGAATAGCGGGCAGCTTCAAGGGGCTCTCCTGAAGCGGTTCTGCCGGACAAGCGCAACATGGTATCGGGGAACTTTCGTCCTTTAATGAGCTGCAACAAGGTAGAAAAGTAAAAGTCGCCCCTTCCCCATCCTTTGCCATCGTGATCACGCGCAATTCTTTCATCCCTGATGGTGTCCGACATGTTGTAGTGTTCCAACAACACCATATAAAGCTCTATGGCTATTTTATTGTTGGCAAATGAGCGGTAATACTTACCTGCAATGTCTTGGGTCGGGTCTCCTGTGCGGAAGTGAAAATCAGTACTTAACTCAAATGAAGAACCTGGTAGCACTACCCCTTTTTTCATCTCAGGAACGGGCAAGGCATTGGGGCCAAGGTACCCCGGGGTGATGTGCAATAAGCCTCGCCAGTCGCGCATGCCGGGTTCCCACCCATGCTTGACATTCCACCATTCCCAGTCACCTTCAGCAAAACCCAGCATGGGCGCCAGACATATCAGCAAGCATAATAAGTTTCTCATGGTTCAAAGATAGAAAGTTTATATTGCGATGGGTAATTAATCGTGGGATTGTCAGCTAAGACCTTAAGAACCTTAAGGACTTTAAGGTCCTTAAAGCTGAGCCTTTGCGGTGGCTTTGTCATAAAAAAACCCCGCTTATGCGAGGTTTTATAGCTTTACAGGTTAAGTTTTTTACGGATTTCTTTTGGAATGGCATCCTTGTGAACCATTATCGACATGGTCTTAAACTGCATATAAGGTTTGGAGGCATAGAAAAAGCCATTGTAATCATTGTAATCGCCCCATGAGTTCTTAATCTTGTAATAGCTATTGCCATTTTGATCTTTGGCAGTGCCTACAATCAACATTCCATGGTCATCAGTGGTCATGTAATTATCAAATTCTTCCTGACGAAGCTGTTGGGTAATCTCTTTTTCCTTACCTGGTTTGGTGAGTTTATAAAGGTCTTCGTTTTTTTCTTTTTCTGACTCCTTTTCCCACTTGGCAATCTCCGCATCAGTCATATTGGCTTTGTCAACAACAGGAACCACTGCAATTCCCTTTTGAGAGGTCAGGAATCCTTTTTCACTTACATCGGCACCCCATGCTACCGTATAACCATTATTGATTGAATTGTCAATGACTTGCATCATTTCATCCAGCGGAACATTGTATACTTCGTCCCAAGACCAGTTATCAGGGATCTCGATGATGAACTTGCTGTAAAATGGATGGTGTGTATAAGATGTCAGCTCAACATAGTCGTCCATATTCAGCCCCACGAAATCTTTTGCAAAACTTTGAGGCGTATATTCCTTGCCCTCATAGGTGAATTTTTCAGGAAGCTGGCCCAGGTAAGCGTTCAGTATGCCATTCAATGACTCCTGCCATGCGTTGGATAATTTTTTGTTTGGGTTGTCAACAATAGCTTTTACATTATCCAGAAGCACACGGTCCAGTTCACTGTGTACATGTTTTTCTTCTCCGTAGCTTAATCCTTTATAAGCTTCTTCGGGAACAATACCATATTTTTTAATAACATTGGTCACGTCATGAAATGCACCCCCTGAGCCAAAGTTAAGGCTGCCATGCACTCTTACATACTTAACAGCCTTATCGGAATAAGTATGATTAACAACAAACATCTCTGACAGATCGACCACCGGTTTACCCAGACGAATCATCTCTGCTTCCAGGAAACCTAATCCTGAAAATGACCAGCAAGTACCTGACCTGTATTGATCTTTCACCGATGTACATGGAATCTCCTTTACAGGAGTAAACTGATATCCTTTTTCTTTTTCATCCTCTTTCTTATCCTGAGCAGACATCGCCATTGCTGCCAGGATCAGCCCCGCAAGAAAAAGCCCTTTTAATCTTTGCATTGGAAGTATTTTAATATTAGACTTATTGATACAGGTTTCAAAGATAATATTTTTGGGAAGAAAGAGAAATGAGATATAGGAGCAATGAGTATTTACGCCAATCAAGGGTTAAAAAGGAGCGGCGAAAAACTTAATCGGGTTGGTATTTTTGCTGATCCCTGTGACGACAAATGATCCTGTGCTTTAATAACTGACTTTAGGCAAAGTCTCCCTACAGAGGGACCAGGTTTGGTATTTAAATACTATTTATATACTATTGATATACTAAAACATTAATTTTAGTATATCAATAGTATATCAATAGAGTGTAACATCCAAACCTGGTCCAGCTCGATTTACTCTTTATTGGGAAGAAGAATCTTATCTTTTTAAGGGTACTTGTCACTATTCAGACTTTGTATAGAGTAAAACCTACCCAATAAAGCTCTTTTTCCTCGAATTTCGACCCTTGATTCGCATTAATGGTTAATTATTTTTGTGTTCCTTTCATTCTCGTATTAAAAACTAATATCTTTGTTTGAATCATTTAAATTACAGGATTATGCAAGTGATCGCTCGTATAAATATCGATACTCCAACCGGCCGTAAATTAGTACACGAAATCGAAAAACATAAGAAAGTCGCTGAAATTGAATACCCATTGCCCGAAGAATTACAAAATTGTACGGCCCTATCCCATAATGAAGTTTGGGATAATGTCTGGGATAAACTGAGCAATCATTATGGAGTAGATGTACGAAAACTACGATGAAGAAATTCAAAATTGTTTATTCCAGGGAGGCAGTGAATGATTTGCAAAATTTATCAGATGTGATCATGTACAAATACAAAGCCCCCTTGACAGCGGTTCGTTATTTAGACGGACTACAAAAAGAAATTAAAAGATTAACCCTTATAGCCGATCCATTACCTTATTATACTCGACCAGCATTACGAAAATACGGACAAAATACCAAACGTATCAACTATAAACAAATGGCCATTCTATTTGCCATTTATGGACCCATCATATACATTCATCGTATCATTCCGGCAAATGCAATTGGAGATCTGTAAAATTCTTTATCCACTTTGGAACTTTGCTGCTTTTTTAAATTTGAAATCGTTAATCGTTAATTCATTATTCTTTTCTAATTTTAGAATCGAATAATAAGCATCCTACAATGAAACATCTCACTGCACTTTTGCTTATCCTCCTTAGCATTGGAATATTATTTACAAAGGCGCAGCCACAAGGGACAGACATTATATATCAACCTGAGGACAAACGTCTTGCTGAAGAAAAGCTACAGGCATTTTCATCCAAACCCGCAATGCCAATTTCAGAATTGATTACTGAAATTGGCTTAAGCTTTCTTGGCACTCCTTATGTGGCTGCTACTCTTGAAAATGGGCTGGAAGAAAAGCTTGTTATCAATTTAAGGGAATTGGACTGTACCACTTTTGCAGAGAATTGCCTTGCACTGGCCCGTACTGTTAAAATGGGCAAATCTGATTTTGACACGTTTATCGCCCAGCTGGAAAAGATCAGGTACCGTGATGGGCAAAGAAGGCAGTATCCTTCGCGTCTGCACTACTTCAGCGACTGGATACGCAATAATGGTCAGAAAGGATTTATCAGCGATGAAATCAATCAAAAAGGGGTTAAAACTGATAAGGTTATCAATTTTATGAGTACCCACCCCAACAGCTACCCGGTGCTTAAAGCGCATCCTGAATTAGTAGATGTAATAGCCAGGCAGGAAAAGGATCTTTCCGGTGCAGGCCTGTATTATTTTCCAAAGAACGATATCTCCAATTTATACAACTGCCTGCAACATGGCGATATAGTAGGCCTGACAAGCACCATTGATGGTTTGGATGTTAATCATGTGGGTATTGTCATCCGCAGAAATAATGAGTTTTATCTGCTGCATGCTTCTCAGAGTGAGAACAAGGTGGTGGTTTCTGAATCGCCATTAACGGAGTTTCTGAAGCCTGCATCCAAGAACAGCGGTATCATGATCGCCAGGCCTTTGTTTAAATAAAGAACAATTCAAACAGAACATCGCTAAAGACCGCTATTTTGTTAATTTTGCAGCTTCCAATTTAAAATTATGGATTCGATACTTGACCGTTTTGTGGTTGTTTTATGCAAGTTAACAGCAAGGCTTCCGTTTTGGGTAATCTACGGGATGTCTGATATCCTCTATGTATTCATTTATTACATTGCCAGGTACCGTCGGAAGGTAGTTCATCAGAACCTTACCAGGTCTTTTCCGGAGAAGAGCCCTGAAGAGATAAAGAGGATTACAAAGAAGTTTTATCATCATTTAAGCGACCTGGGCCTTGAAACCATCAAGTACCATCGTATGAGCGAAAAAGAGATTGACAGCCGCCTGAAGCTTAAAAACCCTGAGATATTTGAAGAATGTTATCAACAAGGCAAAAGCTTCTTACTGCTTGGCATGCATCACAACAACTGGGAATGGTGTGGTTCCATGCAACGGTATTTAAAGGCCCAGTTTCTGGTGGTATACAACCCCGTAAGAAAGAACAAGGCGCTCGAACGATTTATTCTTGACAGTCGTGAACGCTTTGGTGGCAGATCTATACCGGTACACCAATCGGCCAGGGTTGCCCTTGAAATCAATAATGCCAAAAAGCCCGGAGCGCTTATATTGATTGGCGATCAGACTCCCTTGCAAAATGCACAGTTTTGGACAACCTTCCTGAACCAGGAAACTGCCTTTTTCACCGGCCCCATGAAGATAGCCGTGAAAACAAATCAGCCTGTATTCTTTCAGCACACCCGTAAAACAGGCCGTTCACGATATGAGGCCATCTACTATAAGTTGGTTGACAATCCAGCAGAGGTAGAACCGGAAGAGATACTACTGGCATATATCCAAAAAATGGAGGAAATTATTAAGGCTGAACCAGAATATTGGCTCTGGTCGCACCGCCGATGGAAACATAAACGTCCTGAAGGCACTGAACTACATCCAAGATAGATTTATTCCTCTAAAACAATACTTTGTAAATTTTAGAAATTGAGCTGTTGAATGGTACAATACCCTTCATCAAAGAATACAAAAGGTATGAATGGGAAATTTATATCGAAATACCCATGATTTCCGGCATTTAAGCTGGCATCGTTTCCTACGGGTAATCAATGTGTATTTGACATCCGTCAGGATAAAGCAGGGATACATTTTAATGCCAGTAGAAGTGTACTTTTATTGCGATTTACAGGACCATTCAGACACTACCCAAATTACTAAGATCCCGGGGGTTCCGGGATCCAATGTTTCATCTCTTCAACATGCTACCTTCAACATTTACATAGGGTCCACATCCGCGTAGACTATCAGCTGGCTGTTGTTGGGCTGCGATTTGGCATGGGTGATAATATCCATGATTCGAGCCTTGGACTCCATGATTTTGGCATCCCGGGGAAGCTTGATGAGTATTTCTTTCTGGTACCAATTCTGAATGCGTCCTACTACAGGATATTCCGGCCCCAGTACATTTACGTTGAAATAGGTTCTGAAGGTGCTGGCCAGGTGAAAAGCTGCCAGGTCGAGGCGGTCCTTGTTCTGGTGCTTGACAACGATCTTTATCAGGCGATAGTAAGGCGGATACCTGAAGATCTTCCTTTCGGCCATCTGGATATTAAACAGATGGGCATATTCATAGTCAATTACATCATTGATGACCGTATGGTTGGGCTGGGAAGTCTGGATGATTACTTTGCCCCGTTTGTTTTTTCGGCCTGCACGTCCGCTCACCTGCATGATCAGCTGAAAGCTGCGTTCATACGATCTGAAATCAGGATAGTTGAGCAGGTTATCGGCATTGAGCACTCCTACCACCCTTACATGATCAAAATCAAGGCCCTTGGTTACCATTTGAGTCCCCACAAGGATATCGATCTTTTGGGTCTCAAATCTCCATATCAGCTGTTCGTAGGCTCTCTTGGCACGGGTAGTATCCAGGTCCATCCTTTCAATGCGGGCTTCGGGGAAGAGCTGGCTAATCTCATCTTCTATCTTTTCAGTACCGAAGCCGCGGGGCTTAATGTCTTCAGCCCCACATTCAGGACAGCGGTAAATGAGCGATGCCGTATTTCCACAATAATGGCAGTTAAGGCTCGACTGGCTTTTATGAAAAGTAAGGCTAACATCACAGTTCTTACATTTGGGAATCCATCCACAGTTAACGCATTGCACGTAGGGAGCAAACCCCCGCCTGTTCTGGAAAAGGATCACCTGCTCCTTGTTCTCAAGCGCTGCTGCAATCTCATTATACAATTCAGGAGTGAAGACCGAGCGCATCTGTTTGCGCTTGTAAGCCTGCTGCATATCGGCCACGATCATCTCAGGCATTTCTATGCCCTGGAAGCGCTCATTTAGCATGACAAGGCCAAATTTATTGCTGCGCGCGTTGTAGTAGGTCTCGTAAGCAGGAGTAGCTGAGCCTAACAGCACCTTGGCATTGTGAAGAGTCCCCATCAATATGGCCATATCACGGGCATTGTAACGAGGAGCAGGATCAAACTGCTTGTAGGAATTCTCGTGCTCCTCGTCCACGATGATCAATCCAAGGTTGGTAAAGGGAAGGAATATTGCCGAGCGGGCACCCAGTATCACCTTGTATTGCTGACCTGAATGGCCAACCTTTTCATTGAGCACGTTAAACCATATCTCTACCCTTTCGGCATCGTTGAACTTGGAATGATAGATGCCTGCCAGGTCTCCAAAGGCCACCTTTAGCCTGTTGATGATTTGGGTGGTCAGCCCTATTTCAGGAACCAGATACAGTACCTGCTTTCCTTGCTTTAACTGTTCTTCAATCAGCTTAATATATATTTCCGTCTTTCCGCTGGAAGTGACACCATAAAGCAATACGGTTGACTGGGTTTCAAACTGTTCCTTTATTTCCTCATAGGCCTTATGCTGAGGAACGGTAAGCTCTTTAATCATCAGTTCACTGAGCTCTTCGCGTTCAATTCTGCCTACCTCTTTGGTAAACACCTGCAGGATGTTTTTATCCTCCAGGCCCTTCAATACAGCTTCGGTGACATTGGCAATCTCCAGCAGGTCTTTCTTGTTGATCTCATTGGTACCACTGTCGCCATGGATGGTTTCGGCTAAGAATACCTTCAGCAGGTGCTCCTGCTTTTTAGCTTTTTTAAGGTTGTCCAATGCCTCTGACTGTTTCTCTTCCGAAAGGTATTCAGGATGAAGCCTTACAGCATTGACCAGGCGGGGTTTATAGCTCTCACGTATCTGCTCTTCCACTACCACGGCATTCTTTTCAAGCAGCAGTTTAAGGATAGGATACGAAGATCTTTGTCCAAGGAACTGATTGAGATCCTGAATGGTGGCCGTCTTACGGCTCTCGAGCAACAGTAATACCGAATTCTCCTTCTCGCTTAAGTCATCCGGAATTTCATATTCAGGCTGAAGGCTTATCTTGGTCTGACTTTCCAGCTTTAACCCTGTTGGCAGAGCAGCCTTGAATACCTCACCAAGGGTGCAGCAGTAATAGCCGGCAATCCATTCCCATAGCTGAAGTTGTTTCTGATCAATGATCGGCTCATCATCCAGGATTGCCTCCACATCTTTAATCTCAAAATCAGAGGAGGGCGCATTCTCGTGGATACGATACACCAGTGCAGAGAAGAATTTGCGGGCACCAAACTGCACAATGACCCTTATCCCGGTCTTTATTTTCACCTGGAAAGGCACTGGCACCCGGTAGGTATAATAATTGGCCAATGGCAGAGGCAATATTACGTCGGCAAAAAGATCTTTATTCATCGTAAATGCAAAATACCGAAAAAGATTTCTTTTAACAGCAAGGCATGCAGGATTGTTTGCATTTTATTTAACGGGCATACGCTGAATCGGGAATACAGATGCATTTTTCAGCTTAATGGAGTACTATTTTTTTGTTCAGATGCTTATTATCCACAGTACAATCCAGTATTACAAGTCCTGTACCCAAAAGCTTTTTATCAATAGTGGCAGTATTTACACCAGTGTTAATGGCAGATACTTTTTCATATAAAAGCTTTCCTGATAGATCAAATAGCTTTATTTGTGACAGGGAACTTTTATCGGATGAATAACTGATACTGATATATTGCTCATTTTGAATCATCTTTAAGGGTGAAGCATTCTCTATATCACTCAATGAAGTATAGTCAGAAGCATTAACTTTCAGTGTAAGAGGATCACTTTCGCCAAAGCCATCCTTTACTGCCTTTACTGTGATTTGGCCTGTCTGGTATTGTGACTCAAAGGTGAGAAGGGCAAAGGTTGTATCGCTGCTGCCGCTGATCCCCCCGGTAAAGGTCCATTTGTATGCAGAAGCATTGAAAACAGGTGGTACTTCATACCTTACTGCCGATTCAGGAGGGTTCACAACCGCAGCGCCTGAGATCTTCTCAGGCGAAGCAGGGACACTGTAAGAAGCTATGGGCTGCATCAGAACCTTGCTGTTTAGGGCAATAAGATCGAATGTCACCGTATCAGGGGTGATATTTACCTTCATGTAATTCTCATCAGGCACCTCTCCCATTCCTGAAGACAAGAGGGTCATGTGGCCCCACCGGTCATAAAAGGCTGCAATGGCATCAGGATTACCTCCTACATCCCCGGAAAAGAGATAGAAGTTCTTGTCAGGATAAGTATCCAGTATAGGAACCACCTTCTGCCAGAAGTTGGAGACACTTCTAATCTCGTCATAGCGCGAACGGCTGTTGCTTCTTACGAGGCGATATTTATCATGACTGTTCCATAACACTTCATGAAAGAAGATAAATACCCTTTTGTTAGAGCTGCTTACATTTTGAAGAGTATTTATCAGAAAGGCAAGCTGTTCGGCTGAAATGGAACGACCAGACGATGTGCTGTTTAAGATGATATACAAATCCTCGTGGAGCAAAAAGGAATAAAAACTGCCACCGTGCTTTTTAACAAACTCTGCTTTGCCAATGGTATTACTATCATGGTTTCCCATGATGTAATAGCTATGTAATCCCAGTTCTGAAAGCTCTTTATCTACCTGTGCCCAACTGGCGGTAGTGCTAGTATTTACGATATCGCCTGTCAGGAAGAGACCTTCAACAGTAGCATCCTTGTTTTCATGAAGCTTGCTCAAGAATGGAGGATGCAGCCCAAGATTGGTGCCAGCGTGAGCCCCGTAAGCATGGCCTGCCACCAGGATGGAATAGCTTGCCTCCTCCTGCCCAAAGGTTGCAAGAACAACCATACTGGCAAGGGCAAGAGCAGTTGCTCTTTTAAACAGACTTTTCAATCCTGGAGAAGAGCTGGGCTTCATCGCACTGGCATTTTATGATTTGAATATAAAGGTAGTAAATAAATTTGCAATTTATGCTTTGTACAGGGCTGTAAATCATGGATTTTAGGGACTCAGGGGACGCTTGGGACAAATGTCATCAATCCATCAATCCTTCAGTTCTTCAATCCCTCAATCCTTCAGTCCTTCAATTCTCTGATCCTTGTTCTGTTCCTTAGATATTAATCAGCTTTTGTATGTCCAGCAGGTTATTGTCTATGGGGTTATGTGCTTTTACTGCCTTGTTGAATGGGATATGGACGATCTTCTCATTATCGAGGCCTATCATGATGCTTTTTTGGTCATCCAGGAGGGCATCTATGGCAGCCACGCCCATTTTGGTAGCATTTACCCTGTCCTTGGCGGTAGGGCTTCCACCGCGCTGTATATGGCCTAAAATAGACACTCTCACATCCAGGTCGGGATGGTTCTTACGAACCTCTTCAGCCACTTTTATAGCACCACCAGCTTCTTCACCTTCAGCCACCATGATAATACCGCTGGATTCCTTGTATTTGTAGCCTTCACTAAGAAATCTCTCCAATTGTTCCCTATGCTGATTAGATTCAGGAATCATGATAGCTTCAGCGCCACAGGCGATACCGCTGGTAAGAGCCAGCAGGCCTGCCTCACGGCCCATCACTTCCACAAAGAAGATTCGGCCATGTGAACGTGCGGTATCCTTGATTTTGTCTACCGCCTGAACTACCGTATTAAGGGCAGTATCATAGCCAATGGTATAGTCGGTTCCATAGAGATCATTATCTATTGTTCCCGGAATACCGATAAAGGGAATGTCATATTCCTGGGAAAGGACAAGGGCTCCTGTAAAAGAGCCATCTCCACCAATGACAACCACTGCATCAATACCTGCATTCTTGAGTTGATTATAGGCCTTTTCGCGTCCTTCAGGCGTCTTGAATTCCATGCTGCGGGCAGTCTTAAGCATGGTACCACCCAGATGCAGGATTCCACTTACATCCGATGATTTCAATGGAATAAAATCTCCTTCGATCATTCCCTGGTAGCCTCTGCGGATACCTGCCACCTCAATGCCGTTGGCCAAAGCAGCACGAGTTACCGCACGAATGGCGGCATTCATACCTGGAGCATCACCTCCTGAAGTAAACACCCCTATCTTCTGTAATTTCTTTCTCTTAGGAGCTGCTGCTGATATGTTATCTTTCTTAGTCATGGTAATATTTATTGCTTGTTAAAAGTAGCATAAAGTAAGGCAATTATTTAAAATATATAAATGATTACACTGATTTATTCGGATTACGCGGATAGGCTTTACCAAAGGTTAATACAGAGAGCAGGGAAGATGGGAAGAGTGAGAATGTTATTCAAAGCTATAGCCTTTGCCAATCATCCGTCAGATAAATCTGACGGCAAAGGATACTGCTCTTTTAATGGATAATCGATCATTCAAGGCTGTATCCTTTGCCGTTTGGCTTTAGCCAACGGACGGAGAATAATAAGCGCAAAATTGTAATTAGTACCCAGTTTACTGACCACTGCCTACTTCCCCGATCCTTTCAGCCACCTTTTCCATGAGCCATTGCGGGGTGGAAGTAGCGCCGCATATTCCCACTGATAGGATGCCGGTAAACCATTCGGCCTTTAAATCCTCAGGCGAGGAAACAAAATAACTGCGAGGGTTGTATTGTTTGCAGACATTGAAGAGTACCTGAGCATTGGAGCTGCGAAGGCCTCCCACGAAGATGACCACCTCATATTTCAATGCAAATTTTTCAAGATAAATTACCCTGTTGGATACTTGCCGGCACACGGTATCATGGGCTTCTACCCTGCCCGACTGCGATTGACTTTGGATGTTGGCCGTAAGCTTTTTAAAGTCTTCCACCGACTTGGTCGTCTGCGAGAACACTACTACCGGTCGTGAAGGGTCAATCTTTTGCAGATCTTCCGGAGTCTCGGCAATGATGGCTTCGTTGTTGGTTTGACCTATCAGACCAGTTACCTCCGCATGACCTTTATGGCCCAAAATAACTACCTGCCCGTTCTCTTCACGCATGGCATCAGCTGCCTTTTTAACCCTTTGCTGTAGTTTAAGCACCACAGGACAAGTAGCATCAATCAAGGTGATATTGTTTTGCCTGGCATATTCATAAGTAGAAGGCGGCTCTCCATGCGCACGGATCAGCACCTTGCAGTCCTTCAGCTGAAAGAATTCCTCATGACTGATGGTCTGCAAACCAAGCTCCTGAAGGCGTTTTACTTCCAGTTCGTTGTGCACAATATGGCCCAGCGAATAGAGTGTCTCTTCAAAATCCAGCGTCTGCTCGGCTTTCCCGATGGCATTCAGCACCCCGAAGCAAAATCCTGATTTATGGTCTATCTCAATTAACACTGTTTATAGTTTCAAGTTCTGTTATAAGATGTGGCATTTCTTATTTCTTATTCCTTATTCCTTATTTCTTATTTTACTTGGGACTCTTGGGACTCTTGGGACAATTGAGCAGATAAGCGCTCACTCCATCTCTCCCTCATTTTCTCATCTTCTCATTTTCTGCCAGCTTCTCTTCCATCTTGTTCAACACCCATGCCAGTTGCTCTTCCCTGGTCAGGTGGCTGTTATCCAGCACCAGGGCATCTTCTGCTTTACGCAACGGGCTGGTCTCACGGGTAGAGTCAATGTGATCGCGTTCCATCACATTCTGCAGGATCTCTTCATAGGAAACGATTTCCCCTTTGGCTTTCAGCTCATCGTACCTGCGCTGAGCACGTATTTCCGGTGAAGCGGTAACAAAGAGCTTGAGTTCGGCATCCGGGAAAACCACAGTGCCTATATCCCTGCCATCCATCACAATCCCTTTGCTCTTTCCCATCTCCTGCTGCAAATGAACCATGGCAGCCCTCACTTCAGCGATGGTAGCTACCGGGCTCACGTTCTGTGATACGGGCAACTGCCTGATCTCATCTTCCACATTTTCCCCATTCAGATAAGTATCGCTTTTCTGGAGCAGGGGATTGTACCTGAACTCGATTTTAATATCTGGAAGTGCATCTATGAGTTCCTGAGTTTTTACCACTCCATCTTCAATAAGGCGATGGCGTAAAGCATAAAGGGTAACCGCCCTGTACATGGCGCCACTGTCAATAAAAGCATATCCAAACCTGGCTGCCAGCGCTTTGGCAATAGTACTTTTTCCACATGATGAATGTCCGTCGATGGCAACAACGATTCTACGATTGGTCATTTTTGCTGAATTTGCAGCAAAGATAAAGTATTTCCCAGAATGACGTTCCTTTGGGAATACTTATGTACCTTAATCAAATCATTTATATCTTTGATTATTCAAAGAACGATCAATGAAACGCTTTGCCCTCATAACCGGTCTTCTCTCAGGCTTTCTGTTTGGAATTGCCACCCCGTTGAGCAAGCTGTTACTGTCGAATCTTAACTATTTCCAGCTGGCAGGATTGCTTTACCTCGGTGCAGGGCTAGCTATGCTTCCTTCTGTCCTAAGGAATAACAGCGGATTAAGAATACTCTTCCAATCCAACAGCAGGTTAAACATCCTGGGGATCATCTTCTTTGGAGGCATCATGGGGCCATTACTATTGCTGGGTGGATTACAGACTGCCAATGCGGCCTCCGTATCTATCTGGCTGAATATGGAACTGGTAGCTACTGCTCTTTTGGGGATACTCTTCTTTAAAGATACGTTAGATAAATATGCCGTGATGGGTGTAATCCTAACTGTTATGGCAGGTACGATTACTTCTTTGGGAGAAGGGTTAAGTGGAGTGACCTCTGGTTTACTTATCACGGCAGCCTGTTTCTGCTGGGGTGTTGATAATCATCTGACCGCCTTAACTGACGGGGCTACCCCTCAAACGGTTACTTTTATCAAGGGGATGGTAGCAGGAACAGTGAATTTCATCATTGGCTGTATCATTGCCACCCAATCAGTAGAGATGGAAACTGTCTTTCCGGCAGTTATTCTTGGTGCTTTCTCCTATGGAATCAGTATCGTGCTTTATGTCACTTCAGCCCAGCATTTAGGGGCTACCAGGAGCCAGATACTGTTTTCCACAGCACCCTTATGGGGAGTGCTCCTCTCATGGCTGTTTTATGCCGATGCATTTCAATGGGTACATGTTCTTTCCATGGTCCTTTTAGCCGCCGCAGTGATTGTTACTAACATCTTCTCTCACAACCACCTTCATACCCATCGTGCCATGGAGCATATTCATTATCACCGCCACAACGACGGGCACCATAACCATCAGCATGATGAACCGGTTCCTGAAGGCAAATGGCACAGTCATCTCCATACCCACCAGCCGATTACCCATCAACATCCCCACCAGCCAGATTTGCATCACAGGCACGAGCACGAGAGCTAGAAGTTTCAAGTTTAAAGTTCCAAGTTCCAAGTTTCAAGTGAAGCCTCTTCTAAGAATTTAGGCGGTATAAACTATTGAGGACCTTAAGGATTTTAATACCCATAAGGTCCTCTAACTTCCTGAATGCTTCTTTTCTTGGAACTTGAAATTTTAAACTTTAAACTGCTCAATATTGTAAATCACTCTTATCCCTGAACCGATACTACCCTTTTACGGTACTGGTCAAACAAGTCGTCCTCATCTTCTTCATTTCTGACACCGCCTATGAGTACAGACAACAATACCGGTATCTCGGCGTCGGTAAAGCCTGATTTTAAGGCAATATTTGTGGCCAGTCGCATCTCATTGCTATCTATCTTACCATCTGCCAATACCATCTTAACAATGGCATACATCTGTTCAAACCGTTTCTTTAATTCATATGGGGGATTATAGGCAGCATTCTTTGATGAATCAATCAGATCGTTAATTTCAGCATTTGTCAATCCGAGGTTCTTACCTATACGGTTCAACATCTTATGCTCCTGATCTTCAATGGTACCATCAGCCATCGCAATGTCGACAAGATGTTTAAAATGTTCCTTATCCTGTTTCCTTTCCGGGTGATCAAAGTGTTCCAGTATACTCATAGCTTTACTATTTAATGATTTAATCAGTAAAACAACTGTTATCGTGTTAGGTTTTATGAGACCAACATTAAAAGTATTTATAATTAGACGATTGACGATTTACAATTTAGGCAGAAGAAACATTCATCCATCAAGTATTAATGGCAAAGACCTTAAAGTCTGTTTAAAGTCTTTAAGGTCTTTGGCGATCTGACAGTCACTGAATACTGAACATTTTTTACTGCTTATTTCTTTTCTCTGTCATACTGGCAGCATTCGGGAAGGGTTTTATAATCCTTGGCTTCTGCCTTGTGCATTGGGGTATCATGGCCAGCCTTTGCAATGGAAGCCTGTACTTTATCCACTGAAGTCTTACTATTGTCAAAAGTAAGGGTCATCTCCTTTGTATCCTTGTTCCAGTCTGCCTTAGAGACCCCGGCAACACCCATAGCTGCCTTTTCAATGCGTTTTTCACACATGCCGCAGTTTCCGGATACTTTAAACTTCTCATTCTTGTTTTCAGCGTTTACCTGCTGTATGCCCATCATAAACATCACGGAGAGCATCATTACAACTAACTTTTTCATCTTCTTATCTATTTATTTGTGAATAAACTTAAGCAATAGGTTCTGCTTTATATCCTGCTTTTTTTAATGTTTCAACAACTACTTCAGGTTGAAGGCCGTCAGCTTCCACAATCATTATCTTCTGAGGATTAGCAGTATCCACCTTCCAGTTGATGATACCTTCTACCTTATTCATATGGGGAGTAATCGTAGCGATACATCCTCCGCAATTTACATTGGTCTTGAACTTTAATGTTTCCATATTATCTTGTTTATAAATTAATTCATGTAATTAGATATTGGCTACTGGCAACTAGCTTCTGGCAAAACCGTGCTACCCTAATCTACCATCTCCTCTGACAGAAACTTTTTTGCCAGCCGCTAAATGCCAGAAGCTTTATTGTTTATGATTTTCAATTGTCAGGTTGCCAGCTGCAAATAGCCAGCAGTATTCAATCAATTAAGCTTTTTCAATTTCAATCTTAAACTATTGCTGACTACCGATACTGAACTGAGGGCCATAGCTGCTCCCGCAATCATCGGGTTGAGCATGAATCCAAATACAGGGTACAAAATCCCTGCCGCAATTGGAATGCCGATCAGGTTATAGATGAAGGCCCAAAACAGGTTCTCCTTCACCGTGCTCACTGTCTGTTTAGACAATCGCAAGGCTTTGTTGATCAGCTGAAGATCGGAGGAGATAATGGTCATCCGGGCCACATCCATCGCTATATCCGATCCTTTGCCCATGGCAATGCTCACATCCGCCTGGGCCAGCGCCTGCGAGTCGTTGATACCGTCGCCGACCATGGCCACTATCTTTCCTTGCTGCTGAAGCTGTTTCACAAAGTCAGCCTTTTCCTCTGGCATCACTTCAGCCTTAAAACTTGTCACTCCTGCTTTTTGAGCTACCGCTTTGGCAGTCTGCATGTTATCTCCGGTAAGCATATATACCTCAATGCCCCTGTTTTGAAGCTCACGAATCGCTTTTGCCGAAGTCTCTTTAATCTGATCAGCAATAGCGATCACTGCCAGAAGTTCAGCATTACGGGCAAAGGCAACAACTGTTTTAGCCTCCTGTTGCCATGATTTGACAAGCGCCAGCGCTTCCTGTGACATGTTTACCTTAAACTGCTCCAGCAGCTTTAAATTGCCCACCAGGTAAACATTTCCATTGTCTTTGGCCATCACTCCCCTGCCTGTTATGCTTTCAAACCCGTCAAATTGAATCCTTTGTGCCGCCTCTACTTTCAATGCCACTGTAACAGCTTCTGCCAACGGATGCTCCGACTGTGATTCTATGGCATAGAGGATATTCTCCATTGCCGCTTTATCTGTATCCTTTCCATTCCACCAGATATCGGTCACCGCAGGTTTGCCTTCTGTAATAGTGCCCGTCTTATCAAGCACCACTGCATTTACCTTATGGCCCAGTTCCAGGCTTTCGGCATCTTTAATCAATATGCCGTTTTCAGCCCCTTTGCCAATCCCCACCATTATGGCTGTGGGAGTTGCCAATCCCAGCGCACAGGGACAGGCTATTACCAGTACCGATACCATGGCCAGCAAACCCTGTGTCATGGCATTATCGCCACCCAAAATCAGCCAGCCTAAAAGGCTAAGAATCGAAATAACCATTACTACCGGCACAAAAATACCGGCAATCTTGTCAACCAGCTTTTGTACCGGGGGCTTGCTTCCCTGCGCTTCCTGCACCATTTTAATGATGCGGGCCAGGATAGTGGCCCCTCCTACCTGCTGTGCCACAAATACAAAGCTCCCCTTCTGGTTGAGGGTTCCGGCAAATACTTTGTCACCTTTAATCTTTTCTGCAGGCAACGACTCTCCGGTAATGGTGCTTTCATCAATAAAAGAAGATCCTGAGACAATCTCACCATCCACAGGAATCTTTTCCCCGGGCTTTACCAACAGCTGATCGCCTACAACAACCTGCGAGATGGGCATCTCTTTTTCCTGTCCGTTGCTTTGAATCATGGTTACAGTGTTAGGCTGCAATCCGATCAGCTTCTTAAGCGCTGAAGAAGTATTGCTTTTTGCCCTTTCTTCGAGCATCTTTCCCAACAGGATAAAGGCTATTATGACTGTAGCCGCCTCAAAATAAACGTGGGCATGCTGATTGCGATCGTGCCAGAATCCGGGATATAAAGTACTGAAAGTACTGTATATAAAAGCGATACCTGTACTTAATGCTACCAGCGTATCCATGTTGGCCTTGCCATGATGGGCCTGTTTCCAGGCATTGATAAAGAATCCCCTTCCAAACCAGCCTACCACAGGGATGGCCAGAGCCATCATGATCCAGTTGGCATAAGGCATGTCCATCATAAACATGGCAATGATCACTACCGGCAATGCCAACAGCGATGCTCCAATAGTGTTAAATTTCAACTTCTTATATTCAGCCTGCTGCATTTCTTCATGATGATGGTGCCCCTCCTCTTCGATCAACAAATCATAGCCTATCGATTGAATAGCGGTCTTAAATTCATCTACACTGGCACTCTGGGGCTGATATTCCACCCAGGCCGATGAATTGGCA
Source organism: Prolixibacteraceae bacterium (assembly GCA_035297625.1). GTDB lineage: Bacteria > Bacteroidota > Bacteroidia > Bacteroidales > Prolixibacteraceae > Aquipluma. Next base: position 1,176 of record DATGYU010000190.1, on the reverse strand, counting down.
TAATTGACAGATGCATCGACAACCCCTTTCTGCGCCTTTAACATGCTCTCCACGCTGATGGCGCAGGAGGCACAGCTTAATCCCGTGACAGGGAAGTTCTTTTTGATTGTTGCTTCCATAACTTTAATATTTTCAACAAAGATACAGCCTACCCCAAAGCTTTCACTTATGATATTTCAGGATTAGTTTATAAGATTTTTGGGAAAGCTGAGCATGTGGTAAAGTCTCTGTTCAATTGAGACCTTAAGGACCTTATGGACTTTAAAGACCTTAAGGTCAGCCCTGGGAAGGGATAAACTTTAAACTTTAAACTCTCTTACACCTCATCCAGTGGCTTGCGCTTGTTTTCCTTGACCTGCTTGAAATGGCTGGGACTTAGCCCGGTCACCTTCTTAAACTGGTTGGAAAGGTAGGCCACATTACTGTAACCCATCTGGTCAGCTATCTCGCTAAGGGTAAGTTCACCGTAAACGAGCAGTTCCTTTACCCTTTCAATCTTTTGGTTGATGATGTATTTCTCGATGGTAGTGCCTTCAACTTCTGAAAAGAGACTGCTCAGGTAGGCGTAGTCGCGGTGAAGGTGATCTTCAATGTATTCAGAATAGTTGACCTTCATCTCCTCATGGTTGTGATGAACAGACTGGATGATGGTATTCTTGATTTTCTCTATCAGTCGGCTTTTGGGTTCATCAATCAGTTCAAAGCCATAGCCGGTAAGTGTCTTTTTAAGCGGATCCAACTCCTGATCTTTCAATGGCTGAGTAGTTTCCACCTCACCCAATGATATCCGTACCGGTGGATACCCAAGGTTCTCAAACACCTGCTGCACCACCATGATGCAACGGTTACAAACCATATTTTTAATGTAATAGAGCATAGCTATGCAATGTTAAGGAAAAGAAAGGTAAGTTTAAAATTTAAAGTTTAAAATTTAAAGTTATGGCCTATAGGTTAATCCATTCTCCACCTTGACTTTAAGGACCTTAACCTCCTTAAAGAAAGCCCTGCCCCTGCCAACTTGAAACTTTGAATTTGGAACTTTAAACTTTTAGTGGCATTCGCAGCAACATTCCTTGCCTTTGGCCTTTTCGAAGGCTTCCTTTCCTTCTGAAAAGGAGAACCAGATGAGTCCAACAGCACCAATCACATCGGCCCAGGCAAAGCCGGTAAGCTCAT
>DATGYU010000189.1:0-1530 GCA_035297625.1 Prolixibacteraceae bacterium | reverse complement strand
GTTTTATTAACTTTCAGCAAGTGGACCTATGAAAACACATTAAGGGCAAAGAACATCGAATGTTATTTGCATAAGGTGCTATGAATGAAAAATAGGCATAAGCTAAAATTCTTAATTTAGTTAGGATCAATTAATAACAATTAAAAATAAAGCTTATGCATAGCGAAATTACAAAAGATTCCTTCAAAGGAAAGTCCTTTTATGTGGGAATCGATTATCACAAGAAAAATTGGATGGTAACCATCCTGGGTGAGCAGTACGAGCATAAAACCATGAGCCAGGATGCTGATCCTGAGCAGCTGGCTACTTATCTAAAACGCAATTTCCCGGGAGGGAGTTATCATGCCGTGTATGAAGCGGGTTTTGGTGGTTTTGTAGCCTGCAGAAAGTTAAACGAGCTGGGTGTTGACTGTTGGGTCATCCATCCGGCGGATGTTCCCACCTCGGGCAAAGAGAGATTGCAAAAGACAGACCGCTCGGACAGCCGTAAGCTGGCCAGGTCATTGAGAAGCCGAGAGTTTGAGCCAGTTCACCTGCCGGATGCCACCCTTGAAGCGGATCGTGCACTGGTTCGCCAGCGCTACCGGGTAATGAAGGATGTGAGCCGTACAAAGAACAGGATCAAATCCCTGCTTTCCCAGTTCGGCATTGCTATTCCCGATAGTTTTACTTGCTACCAGACCAGGCACTGGTCAGCCGCTTACCTTGGCTGGCTTAAGGCTGTTGATACAGAACAGGCTGTTGTACGCACGGTGCTGGATAATTACCTCCAGATAGGGGAACACCAGCGAAGCGATCTGTTGTATTTAAACCGCCAGGTAAGGGCACTCTCTGTGTGTGAAAGGTACCGGGAAAACTACCTTTTGTTGTTAAGCATACCTGGCATAGGAGTAATGACAGCCATGGCTTTTTTAGTCCAGGTGGGCGATATTACACGCTTTAAAACACTGGATGATTTGTGCAATTATATCGGGCTGGTTCCTGCAATGTATGGCTCGGGCGAGAAAATGCAGGTAGGAAAGATGATAAAACGTGGCCGAAAAGAACTGAAAATAATGCTCATTGAAGCCTCATGGGAATCCATCAGAAAAGACCCGGCCATGATGTCAAAGTTCGATGAACTGGGTAAAAGAATGCACAAGAATAAAGCCATTGTCAGAATTGCAAGAAAAATGCTCTCACGCATGCGTTTTGTACTGTGCCACGGTAAACCTTATGAGAAAAGTATCGTAAAGTAAAATACCAGGAAAAAAGAAAAAACTTTAAAAGCCTTAAAAATTGGAGGGGGGACCAAACGTTATTTATTTATTGCAGCACCTTGAAAAAGGATAGACCGCTATTATAAGATTACGGCCCCTTCCTCTTTAATATGAAAAACACATTGCGGCATCATCTGACCGCTGATAGAAGATTGATTAAAGAGGCTTTTTAAAAGGAAAGAATATTAGAAAAAGTAAACACCCCTGATAGTTTACTCTTGTAACAGGCAAACCTTTGCATAAAAATACTATGGACTTAATCAACGAAAAT
>DATGYU010000188.1:0-4114 GCA_035297625.1 Prolixibacteraceae bacterium | reverse complement strand
CAAAGTTGAAAATGTTGAGTTTACAAACTTGGTCGATTCAATGCGGGATACTTTTATACCTTGTCAAAGAACTAATGTCCGGGCCCCTAAGTTAAATGTTCTGTTAATACTTGTTCAATTTCAGCCAGTTTCTCCAGCATTTCGTTGTCCCTGTATCTCAACTGGCTTTCAAACTCAATTGAGCTGGCTGCGAATTGAAGCGCCACCATTGCCAGCAAATCTTGTTTATCTTTAAATTCAAAGTAGCTGGCGTAATTTTGGATCTGTTCCTCGATACCCTTCGCCGCTTTCCTAAGCCCCTCTTCCTCACTTCGCTGCACTTTCAGTTTATAAGGTCTGTCGGCAATCACTACGGTTATCGAGAGTTCATCCATTACCCATCAGCATTAACAGTTTATTTATTTAAAAGTCGTACACAATTGTCAATTTCCCGCAAAAGTTCATTAATTTTCAGTTTTACTTCCGTCTTGCTTTCCTCTTTATCCAATGATTTTGCTAATTTCAGTACTTTAATTTTCTCCTGTTGTCCTTCAATTTGAAGTTCCAGGTTTCTTATATTCGCTTTTAATTCTTCAATTTTATTGTTTAACGTTTTATTCTCATTTTCAAGCTTCTCAATCTGGCTAATCAGTTTCCGTACCTTATAACCAATACCTGCTATAATTGTTGCGGCACTTTCCATTGATTTACCTGATTGAGTTGCTGCAAAGATATGCCAAAGTTGTCAATTTGCCAACCCTCCCTATAAGCAGTGCCTATTAATAATCAAATATAATCAATTAACGCGAGGTTTAGAAGGTTCAAACCCACAAAACGAAAAATAAATTATGACTGAAGATTTTTTGCATTACCTATGGCAGAATAAACTTTTTAAGGAACAACTGACAACTACAGAACAAGTGCCTGTTACAGTCCTGAATCCCGGCTTTCACAATCTGCATGCGGGCCCGGATTTTTCTGATGCAAGGCTTAACATTGGTGGTACCATTTGGGCAGGCAATGTTGAGATCCATGTCAATTCATCCGATTGGTTCAGACATGGTCACCAGAATGATGATGCCTACAAGAATGTGGTTCTCCACGTTGTTTTCAATGATGATTCCAGGGAAGCCCATAATGAAATGCCGGTTTGTGAGTTATCAGGAAAGTTTGACCTGAGATTATTTGAGAAATACAAAGATTTTATTGAAAGCAGGAAATTTGTTCCATGTGCAGGACTACTGCACGAAATTCCTTTCGAAGAATTGACACTTTGGCTCGAAAGGATGTTGATAGAGAAACTTGAGAGTAAGGCTGATTTTATTCAGAATGCGCTTGATACATCGCAAAATGACTGGGAAGAAGCACTGTATCAAATATTAGCACGAAGCTTTGGATTCAATGTAAATGCACTACCATTTGAAATGCTTGCCCGGTCGGTGTCTTATAAAATTCTGGCTAAGCATGCCGACAGCAGGTTTCAGATTGAAGCGCTTTTATTTGGCCAGGCAGGAATGTTAACACATGATTTAATTGATACTTACGGACAATCTTTATTTAAAGAATATGCTTTTCTAAGAAAGAAATACAGTTTAGTACCCCTTGATCCTTCTCTTTGGAAGTTCTTACGTTTACGACCTGTAAATTTTCCTACTATCCGCATAGCGCAGTTTGCTTCCTTTTTAAGTTTGAATGCCGGAATCCTCGGTGCAATTATTTCGAAAGATTCAATTGATGAATTGTTTGATCTTTTTAAAATCAATGCCTCTGAGTATTGGAGTACACATTATACTTTTGATAAATCCTCAATGAGAAGTACCAAGAAATTGGGGAATACATCACAAACATTATTAATAATTAATGCATTACTACCTTTCTTATTTGTTTATGGCCGGTCTGTCGGAAATGATGCCCTGTGCAACAAAGCGCTGAATTTCTATGAAAATTTGCCCGGTGAATCAAACTCTATAGTAAAGGAATGGGAAAGCATAGGTATGAGGGTTGAAAACGCATGGCAAACACAAGCCTTGCTTGCCTTAAAATTTTCATACTGTGATAAACGAAAATGCCTCAATTGCAGAATTGGAACTCTTTTGATGAAGGAGCCACTACTTAACAGTTTTATCAAATAATACGTATTTTCCCTTATTGTCAAAATATCATATCGGACATACATTTGTGCATCAAAACTTAATAAAACCAGATTATGAAACGAAATTTACTTGTGTTTTCAATGCTTGTATTGCTTGCCTTTTCTGTAAAGGCACAAATAGTGGTTGACCGGACAGACTTTCCCCACACGGGCGATCTTGTTGTTACAGCGGTGGACGAGACAACCCATGTTTCGCCCGGGAATGCCGGCGCCAACCAAACATGGGACTTCCACAACCTAATCGCTACCGGATACGACTCGGCTCTCTTTATCCCTGTGAACCAGGCCCCTAACTGGCAGAATTTCCCGTTGGCTAACATGGCTTCGCAGACGCTCGATCCCGGGACCGGATATGCCTACGGCTTTTACCACGACTCGGGAGATGATATCGGTATTGCCGGCATGCAGGTAATGGGTGAACTGATGCCCGGCTTTAACATTGTCATGAGCGCCAGATACCTTACCGAAAGCTGGTTCAGGCTGCCTTACCATTATGGCGACAACCGCAGCTGCAGCTATATGCAGGATGCCCACGCCGGCATGTACAACAATGGCTCGCTCATTGATTCGTCAAAAGTGGTTTCCGATGTGGATGTGCAAATGCTGGTGGATGCATGGGGCACCATGGTAACTCCTACGGGATCTTTCCAGGTGCTGCGTGTAAAAGAGACGAAAAACTGGGTTGACTCAAGCTACTCATGGACCGGTACCAGCTGGCAGTTTGAGGGGGCAGAAAACTTCAACAGCACAGGCTATAAATTCTATGGCAAAAACTACGGGCTCATTGGCGAAATTGCTCCCAATGAACAGCGCGAAAACGGAATGATGTTCTTTGTTTCCGAAACTATTGTTAACACTAATAACCTTGAAATTGCAGGACAGGCATCTGTATATCCGAACCCAGCCAACGGACAGATCACTGTTGATGCAGGGGATATTACCAGGATTGAAATATTCAGTGCATCGGGTCAATTGGAGATGGTTTCAACCAGTCCGAAACTGATTGATGTCAGCAGGCTTGGAACCGGTCTCCACATTATAAAGGTTTATACTTCTGACAATGTAATTGACAGCAAGTTTATAAAAAGATAAACGGTAAGGGCAAAAGGTAATGATTATTTTTACCTTTTGCCTTTCATTTTTTTACCATATTTGCTATACAGGATGGAACAAACCATTCCTTTGCATAATTTCATGGCCGATGAGTAATAAAGAGAACTGGGGATCCCGGGTTGGACTGGTGCTTGCCATGGCGGGCAACGCGGTGGGTTTCGGGAATTTCCTTCGCTTTCCTGTACAAGCAGTCCAAAATGGCGGCGGTGCATTTATGATACCTTACCTGGTATCGTTCCTTCTTATGGGTATTCCGCTGCTTTTTATCGAGTGGTCATCAGGAAGGTATGGGGGTAAATTCGGGCATCATTCAACGCCGTTTATACTGAACAGTATGGACAGAAGGGCGCTCTGGCGGTACGTAGGAGTGTTCGGAATATTTTCAAACATTGCTATTGCAGCTTATTACTGTTATCTGGAGAGCTGGACCATGTCGTATATGATGCATTCATTGTTCGGCACTTTCGATTCCATGAACCAACACCAGGTGGCTGCCTTCTTTTCCGATTATGTTGACATACGCTACTCAACCACAGGCATTCCTTATGAGGCGGTGGTATTCTTTATTCTCTGCCTTGCCCTGAATACTTATATACTGAGCCGTGGTCTCACAGGCGGGGTTGAAAAAGTGGCCAAGCTGGGGGTTCCAATGCTGATCCTTTTCGGGATATTCCTGGCGGTAAAAGGTATAACCCTGAGGGCAGGCCACCAGGGGGTAGTGCATAATGGTACGCTGGGACTTGATTTTCTTTGGACCCCTGATTACAGTTCACTATCAAACCCCAAAGTATGGCTTGCGGCGGCAGGCCAGATATTCTTCACCCTGTCGGTAGGTATGGGGTCCATTCAATGTTACGCATCCTATGTAAA
>DATGYU010000187.1:0-2067 GCA_035297625.1 Prolixibacteraceae bacterium | reverse complement strand
TGGAAGAACTGGGAAGAGGAGAAAACAATCACTTTGGAGAAAGGTGCCGGCTTTGGCTATGAACTGGAAGCTGCTCATGTGATGGATTGCCTGGATGCTGGCCAGATTGAAAGTAACATGATGCCCCTGTCACTTTCACTTCAGCTTATGGAGATAATGGATTGGGTGAGAAAAGATGCAGGCATCTTATTTCCAGGGCACGACTAGGGGAATTTCAAGTTCCAAGTTCCAAGTTTCAAGTTCCAAGGGAGCTAGCTTCGCAATCCTGCATTTAATCAACTGAGACCTTATGGACTTTAAGGACTTTAATGACCTTAATCCGGGACTAGCCAAGCCCCACGCCCCTTGCCCCTTGCTTTTTAAACAAAAAAAAACCCCGCCTGTTCAGCGGGGTTTCGTATGTTTATTTCACCATGTAAACGTACAAATGTTATTTCACCTTATCAACGATAGCTTTGAAGGCTACCGGATGATTCATAGCTAAATCAGCTAACACTTTACGGTTGATCTCGACGTTCGCTTTTTTGAGCAAACCGATGAACTGTGAATAAGAAAGTCCTTCTGTACGAACAGCAGCGTTGATACGCTGAATCCATAAAGCACGGAAATTTCTTTTATTTACTTTTCTATCTCTGTAGGCATATTGCAAACCCTTTTCCCAGGTATTTTTTGCAACTGTCCATACGTTCCTGCGGGCACCGAAGTTACCTTTGGTAAGCTTCAGGATTTTTTTTCTGTGAGCCCGTGATGCTACTGCATTGACCGATCTTGGCATAAAAACTGATTTTAGAATGGTTAGCGTCCCGAACCCTCGGGATCTTAAAGCTAATTCACTCGATTAATAACTTAATTAATTTACTTTAAAAGAAACAATACTAAATAGTCAACATAGCCTTTACGTTGGACTGGTCAGATTTGGCAACTGTTCCCCAATAAGTCAGATTACGTTTCTGCTTAGTGGACTTTTTTGTCAAAATGTGACTTTTGAAAGCATGTTTTCTTTTAATCTTTCCGGTGCCGGTTAATTTAAACCTTTTTTTTGCTCCGGAGATGGTTTTCATCTTTGGCATCTTCCTAATATTAATGTATGTAAGAAATTTATTTCTTCTTTTTAGGTGAAATAAACATGGTCATTCTCTTTCCTTCCAGTTGTGGCAGCTGATCCACTTTACCGGCTTCTTCCAGTTCCTGGGCAAAGCGAAGCAGCAAAATCTCGCCTTGTTCTTTAAATAAGATGGATCTGCCTTTAAAAAACACATACGCCTTCACTTTGGCCCCTTCTTTTAAGAACTTTTCAGCGTGACGCAGCTTAAACTGGAAATCATGGTCATCTGTGTTTGGTCCAAACCTTATTTCCTTCACTACCACCTGCACAGTCTTCGCCTTAATTTCCTTTTGTTTCTTTTTCTGCTGATAAAGGAACTTCTGGTAATCAGTAATTTTGCATACAGGAGGATCGGCGTTGGGTGATATTTCAACCAGATCAAGTTCAAGGGCATCTGCCATTTTTAAGGCTTCCTGCAATGAATAGACGCCTGGGTTTTCAATATTTTCACCGACCACTCGTACCTGTTGGGTGCGAATTTTTTCATTAATCCGGTGCTGTGGAGCGGCTTCGGCTTTGGCACCAGGGTATGGTCTTTTAACAGTTATGGCCAAATTTCTTATTTTTAGTTTATAATTTTATTAATTAAGTGATGATAATTGTTCTTTTACTTCCGCTTTGATGAAATCGGCAAACTCCTGAATGGGCATGGCGCCTTTATCTCCGTCACCTTGTTTCCTTACAGAAACCTTCTCATTTTCAGCTTCTTGCTCACCAACTATCAATAAATAAGGGATACGTTTCATCTCGTTATCCCTAATTTTACGACCAATCTTTTCATTTCGGTCGTCAATTATTGTGCGAATATCGGAATTATTTAGATATTCTGAAACTCTTTTTGCATATTCATTATACTTTTCACTGATCGGTAACACAACCACTTGCTCGGGAGTTAACCAAAGCGGGAATTTACCGGCAGTGTGCTCAATTAAAACAGCCACAAAGCGTTCCATCGATCCAAA
>DATGYU010000186.1:0-3932 GCA_035297625.1 Prolixibacteraceae bacterium | reverse complement strand
TATCAATCCGTCTATCAGCTCAGGGAATTCGGCAGAAAGCTTCAGCGCCAATGTGCCCCCGGTAGAAGTGCCCATCAGGATTACCTTTTTGCCAAGTGAATGAGCAACCGTCAATGCTTCTTTAGCCGACTCATACAGGCGCTCAGGAGTCATGTCAATCAAGGCCTCCGTGGTGTCAATGCCATGGGAAGCTAGGCGGGGAGCATAAAAGTTCATGCCATAGCGTCTGGCAAAATCCCTGTGTACAGGCTCTCCTTCAAACCAGGAAGCCGAAAAGCCATGAAGGTATAACAGGCAACATTCGGTTTTATTTTTCAAACTGTCGTTTGCCCAGATGATTCTACTTTGATTGTCAGGCTTTAGCTTTAATTTTGATTCCTTGTCTTTAATATAATCGTCGAGATCAGAAGCATTCACATAGATGGCAGGAAGGCTATTGTTAAAATGAGGTTTAGGAAATGTTGGACCCGAAAAGTATGCTACAATCAAAACAGTAACAAGGATCAGGATAATCTTAAGTGCCTTCTTCATAGCTTTAGGTTTTATTCCCGAAAATAATGATAATTAAGGCATTTTTCAAGCCCCTTTTATTATTCTTCATTATTGAGCCAAACTACCTTTTGTGCTGATTGGTGTGATTGGCCCAAAATATCTCTGTACATCTCTGGCCGGCGTGCCTGGATGTATCTGTAACCGCCAGCCTGAGAGAGTTTTTCGGGGGTCAGTATGGCTGTAGCGATGCTGTCATCGAAAGTGCGGCATTCAGCCAATATGTCGCCAAAGGGGTCTATGATCATGGAGCATCCGTTTTTTAGCTGATCGTCATCCATGCCAATGGGATTGGAGAATACGGCATAGATGCCATTGTCATAAGCTCGGGAAGGCAGCCATTTCATCAGCCATGCCCTTCCTTTCATGCCTTCAAATTCAAGGCGGAGGGAAGTTGGGTCATTCTCCCGGTTTTCCCAAAGAATGGGATCTACAAAACCTGCCCCGGGCCGGGTAGAAGGAGTGCACATGGTCACATGAGGCATAAAGATAATTTGAGCACCCAAAAGGGTAGTGGCCCTCACGTTTTCAACAATGTTGTTGTCATAACAGATCAATATGCCGCATTTCCAGCCATGGATGTCAAAAACCGTATATTCGCTGCCTGGAGTTAAATACGGATTGATAAAAGGATGCAGCTTGCGGTGTTTGGCAATCAGGCCATTTTTATCCACACAGACATAGGCTTTGAACAGGTTGTAATTTTCATCTTTTTCGAACAGGCCAGCCAGAATAATAATGTCGTATAGTTTGGCAATTTCAATTAGTCTAAGAACACTTGGCCCAGTTGGGATGACTTCTGCCAGATCCAGCATCTGCTCTTTTGACAAATGCCTTGCATAAGTATAACCTGTTATGGAACACTCATGAAATGCAATCACCTGAGCGCCTTCAGCGGACGCCTTTTGTGAGAGTTTTTCTATTATATTCAGGTTGTATGTCTTGTCACCGCTCTTGCTTTCAAACTGAGCGGTAGATACTTTTAATTTGTCCATCAATCTTATTTTTAAATAAGATTCAGAAAACTATATACTTAAAAAACATTATTCCACCTTAATCACCACTTTTCCCCTTGCATGGCCTTCGGCTGCATACCGCATCGCCTCAGGAGTTTGATCCAGAGAATAGCGCCGGTCAATAACAGGCCATATTTTGCCTTCCTGCGCCAGTTTGGCTATTAACTCCAAATCCTTTTGGTTTGACTTTGCATTAAGGGTGAGCATCTTTTTTGAACCCAATGACATTAGTTTGCCTAATAGAAGTGATTTGATGATCTGGGTCATAGCGCCCCCAACCATCACATAAATGCCGTTTTTATTCAATAATCGCTTATAGGCTGAAAGGGGATAATTGCCATTAATAGCTATTATCAGGTCATATAGCTTATTGCTTTTGGTAAAGTCTTCCTTCGTGTAATCAATAATAATTTGGGCGCCCAAAGAGAGCGTTTGCTCGATATTCCTGGTACTGCAAACCGCTGTAACTTCTGCTTCGAAATAATGTGCTAACTGCACTGCATAAGGTCCAACGCCTCCACTGCTGCCAACAATAAGAACTTTTTGACCTTTTTGGATATTTCCTTTATCACGTAAGGCCTGCAGGGCCGTGATTGCTGCCAGAGGAATGGCAGCTGCTTCTTCAAAAGAAAGCATTGAAGGTTTTAATGCCAACACATTCGGGGGAGCTACTGTATACTGGGCAAAACCACCAAAACCGACACTGGCAAGATCCCCCATTACTTCATCTCCTGGTTTAAACTGCCGTATGTTTTTGCCAACAGATTCCACTTTGCCGGCTATATCGGCTCCAAAGATCTTTTTCTTAGGTATAATGCCCAAATGCATAGAACGGTAATCGGCTGCATTCACTGAAACAGCAAATACTTTAATTAATACCTCATCGTTATTTGGCTGAGGCTTTTCAATATCACTATAGACCAATTTATCAGGATTTCCTTTTTTATGATATTCTACAGCTTTAATTTTTTCCATAGTGATAATCTCATGTCTGTTTTGCATTATCTGAAGATGCCAATCTTAATTTAAATTCAGGTTGCCATTCATAAACTTTAGGTTGTACTTAAATCGATCGATTCTCCAACCCTTATCTCCGTGTATAAAATGCAAATCATAAGTGCCCACAAATTCCCTTGTCTTGCCCATCGTGGCTGAGCTTTTAAAATGCGTAGCAGTGGCATAGGCAAAAACATCTGCCTGGTCACCATCAATTGATACCAAAAGATTACCTGCCAGATGATTTACCGAAGTTAATCCGGCAAAGCCACTTTCCCATGTTTCACAAATACTTTTAGCTGAGGTTAATTTCGCTTCACTACCCAGAGAGGACATATCAAAAAATACAGATTCCGTAAATACCTCCTCCAGCAGTTTGTTCCACTCGCGGGAATCAGTATAGATAAAAAGCTTATGAACTGTTTCGATAATCTGCTCACGGTCAGTCAAAGTGCTCATAATAGTTGGTTTTATTAATTTTACAATTTTGACAATCGCTTCCAACCAATGATTTACTTTCCGCACTAATTGTCCTGTATTTTATATCAAATATAAGAATTTAAATGCAAAATATGATCCATAAAATAGTTTGGATATTGACAAAAAGAGCCCGTTAATATCTTCTGATGCATTGTGCTATATGGCAAATTAGGCAATTCTCTTGCCGGCCATTGGCCCCGGCTTCAGGCTGTAAATCTCTTCTATGTGAATGAGTATTACGGCCAGGGGTTTACGAAAACCTGCCTTTAACGACATCTCTACCGATTTCTCATACAGCTCGCCTTCAGTAAACACTTCCGGGGTGCCCACAAAGCGATAGCCATCCATGATTTCGCGGTCGACTACTGCTACGGCTACCTTGGAGCCATCCAATATGTTTTGGTACGTAGCGCCGCCTACTCCTTCATTAAAAATGAGGGTGGAATCATTCAATATGCGGGTGGAACGTTTGGGCGCATTGTTCGGAATACCTTCTTTACTCACGGTGGCATGAAAACACTGCTGGCTCATTACCATATCCTTCATTTCTTGTGTTAACTGAATCATGGGATTAGATTTTAAATGATGAATGAAAAATAGTAAAAATATCTCACATGTGCGGCTAGATCGGTTTAAGTTTATTTGCCACTTATTTGCAGAATTATTTCTCTATATTTGTCGCATTAACGATAGCAATGAAACTTTTTGCATACATAATGTCTTTCATCGTTTTGGTGCTCACCGCAATTCCTTGCCCTGATGTTCCGGAGGATCATTCTGTGCAAAAAATTGAACTCTCCAACACCACTTCTGATCACCATCATAGCGACGCAGATCATTGTTCTCCGTTCTGTACCTGTCAGTGTTGCCAGGGGAGTTTCTATGTTTCCC
>DATGYU010000185.1:0-18048 GCA_035297625.1 Prolixibacteraceae bacterium | reverse complement strand
AAAGAATTACTTCATTAAGCTGGAAAAATTCGTTCCTGCATCCAACGCTTTATTGGCTTCTATTACTTGGCCCGATATGCCTGAATCATTCCGTGGCGCTGTTGCAAGTACTTATGGATGGAAAGGGGATACTATTCCCGGATTCACAGGTTCCAATAAAAATTATATTATCCAGGTTCCTGCCGATTACAATGGCATCCCTGCATTGGCTTACACCAAAGCACAGCTTGACTCTAAAGTAGTGGTATCAAGAGCTAAAAACACGACCGGCACTGTAGAAGACCGTACGGTTAAATTTACTGTAACAGCAGAAAATGATACAGTAATCAGCGTTTACTCCGTTCGTTTTGACAAAGAACAAGCTGCTGAAAACATTCAGCCATTTATTGCCGAACCATTTATTTCTCAGTTCGTATTCAGGGCCGATTGGTCAACCAGTTTTATAGAAATTGCCAACCCGGGAACTGAAATTCTTGATTTGAGTAATTATATGATTGCTTCCCACGGAAATAGTGAAGCTGCAAATTTTAATTGGAATGATGGCGTAACCGAATGGTCAAAAAGGTATATGAAATATATTCCTGGTAAAAAATGGCAGGACGAAGCCAACTGGTCGGTTCAACCACGTATCGCAGTTCCTGACAATGCTGTGAACGCTTTAGTTTATCCAGGTGAGGTATTTGTAATGGCTCATTTGACCGATTGCAACGGCTTTACTACTGCAGACAAATTCCCTTATGCAAAATATATCGATGTCAACTTCGGTATGGTTCCTACTACTGTTCCCGGCTATGTAAAACTTAGCAATCCCTGGGGAGAAGAACTGAATGGAAACGATATTCCTAACTTATGGTGCAACAATAGTTTCTTCCTTTATAAGATATTGAACGACACTATTAAAATGGGTTTAAAAGCAACTACCGACAGAAATGACTTCGAATTAATCGATTCATGGGGTGGTCTTAATGGGAACAACTGGAAACCAGACGGATTTGATGCAGGCACACAACAGGTAGGCTTTACAAGAAAACCAAGCATCTTCAAAGGTAACCCGGAACCCAATGGCTCATTTAATGACAATCCTGCATTAAGCGAATGGACACACCAGAGACCTGCTGACTATTCAAGCTACAATCTTGGATGGCCTTGGACGGATATCGCTATCTGTACCGGAATTGGTTCTTTAACCATTGATGAAATAACTGTTTACAGATCAACTGTTAAATCCAACGTTTACAAAGTTAGCGAAGGCTACAGCATGAATGAAACCATCAGAGGTGTAAAAACAAATACTACCGTAGCAGATTTCTTCAACAACATTATTAAAGCTAACGCTGACCAGGCTTTGGAAGTTATTCCAGCTGCCGGTGGTACAAAATTGGCTGATAATGCTATTGTAAGCAATGGTGACTTCCTTACTGTTCTTTCTGCCGACAGCACCAATACTTCAAAATACACCCTTGAAGTATCAGAAAATGGTTTAAGTTCAAACACGTTGTTAACTTCTACCCAGTATACTGTTACTCAATCAGGAGCAACCGGAACCATTGCAGGTTTTGCCATTGACACAAAACTGAAAGATGTTGTTGCTGCTGTTACTGTTCCAGCCGGTGCTACATTTAATGTTGTTGATGCTAATGATGCTTACATGACTCTTGTAAAACTGAATTATGATACGCTTTACAACGAAGTACGTGTATCCGACCAGATTTTCTTTGAAGTAGTTGCTGAAAATGGTGTAAACACCACATTATATCAGTTGAAACCAACCGTAAACGCTTCTGATGCTTATGTAACTTCAGATGTATACAGCGTAGACCAGTTTGCTTCATTAATTCAGTTTATCCCCGGTGGAACTTCTGTTCATTCATTACTTTCAAACTTATATCCTGCAACAGGAGCAACAATGAAAGTATATGACAAATTAGGTTTTGAACGTAAAGACGGTGATATTTACAAAGACGATAAGCTTGTTGTGACTTCTGCCGATACTCATTATGCAAAAGCTTATTACTTCTCCATGCTGAACTTTAAGGCTAATTTATACCTTGCCTATGTAATCTCTGATGATTACACTGTTGACCAGTTAAAACAAATTATTTATGGTCCTGCTGTTGGAACTTCAGTAGCTACATTTGTAAGTAAACTGTACCCATCTTTCGGTGCAACTGTTAAAGTTGTCGGAACAAATGGAAGCGAAAACACAGGAAACATGGCCGCTGGCGATTATCTTTTAGTAACCGCTGCTGATGGTGTTACAACTGCCAAATACGGTATCGAAGGTGTAACAGCCAATACTCCTAAAGTTTCTTCTCTGATCAAAATGTATCCTAACCCAACCACTGGAAAGGTAATTGTTCAGGGTCTTGCTAAAGGGAACAGAGTTCAGGTATTCAACGCTTCTGGTGTTACCTTACGTGATGTAGTCGTTGACAATGCAACCGATTACGTTTCTTTGGAAGCTCAGCCTTCAGGTATCTACATCTTTGTAGTATCTAATGGTACTCAACACATCAATATCCAAAAGATTGTGAAGAAATAACCAACTAATATTTACAGATTGGATAAGGGCCTCTTGCGAGGCCCTTATTTTTTTGTCTCAAAGGAAGGGCAAGTTTAAAGGTCAAAGAGCCTGCCCACCGACCACTGAATTACTGCCCACTGATCACTGATCACTAAATACCAAATGACTGTTGCCTGACAGGTTGAATTCTTTCATTTATGACAGATTAATTACATTAATTCGTATCAGAAATACCGGCAGTTTCACTTTAAGGATGTATTTTTGACAATAAATAAGTGAATCCCTAACCCAACAAAACCAGTAAATGCTCTTTAAGGGCATAGTATGACTTAATTAACTTTTTAAGACCTGAACCATGCGATATAAAAATCTTCCTTTTAAACTATTGTTTGTCTTTACACTTGCGTTCCAGCTGACAGTCGTTGCACAGCTGACCCCTCAGGAAGCGATCGGCCATATGCGAAAAGGCATCAACATGGGCAATACCCTTGAGCCTCCCCAGGAAGGTGAATGGGGTAACCCTGCACCCCAGGAATATTTGTTTGACATGTATAAGGACGCGGGATTTGATTTTGTACGTATTCCGGTTCGCTGGGACATGCACCTTGGCACAACCTCTCCTTATACCATCAATGAAGCCTGGCTCAAACACATTGAACAGATCGTCGATTGGGGACTGACCCGAGGATTATATATCGTGCTTAATTCACATCATGATTCATGGATTAAGGACAATTATGACAATCCTATTAATCAGGCCAGGTTCGACAGCCTGTGGAGCCAGGTAGCCAACCGCTTTAAAAACAGATCTGAAAAGTTGATTTTCGAGATATGCAATGAACCTCAGGGAGCAATGACTAAAGTTCAAAATGATGATATGCATCAAAAAGCAATCAACATCATCCGAAAGACCAATCCGACACGTCTGATTATCTTTCAGGGGATTGACTGGGGCGGGTCAGATGCTTTAATCAACGCTGCCATCCCACCCAATGATCCTTATCTGATTGGCTCATTTCATTCCTATGATCCTTGGCCTTTTGGACTGGAAGGCACCGGAACTTTTACTTCAACCGATGCAATAAATTTAAGGGCTAAATTTCAGAAAGTAAAAGACTGGTCGGTAAAAAACAATATACCTGTATTTCTTGGAGAATTTGGGGGCACCTCCAAATGTGAGTATAACGCCCGGATGAGACAATACAAGACGTATATGGAGCTGGCTGAGACTTTTGGTTTCGCACCTTGTGCATGGGAAGACGGAGGAGAATTTAAAATTATTAACCGCATCCCCAAAACATGGTTTGATGATCTAAAGGATATTCTTACCCAATCGTCGAATCTTTCGCCCAAAGCGCTCAAACTTGCCATAGTGCTGGATACCATTATCAAACTTGACTGGACCAATGCTGCTGCCGATTATGACAGCATATCGATCGAACGCCGCACGGCAACCACTATCTTTAAACGCGTTGCCTCACTGAAAGGAAATATCAATACATTTAATGAATATCATCTGTTGGGCAACAAGGATTATTATTATCGTGTAATTGCACATTGCCCCAATCAGATGGTGTTATATTCTTATCCACAAAAGGTGCTGCTCCCACCCTATGTACCCAAAGTGCCCCAGCCCAGAGTCTATTTTACAGGACAGCCAATGCCAATTCCCGGGAAAATTGAAGCCGAAAATTTTGATATTGGAGAAGAAGGCTTGACCTATCATGACACAGACACTAAAAATATCACGGGGAATTACAGGCCTAATGAACCTGTTGACCTATCTGATTTAGGGAACAACGTCATTTATGTAATTGATAATTTCCCGGGCGAATGGCTAGAATATACGGTAAACGTGGCTCAAAAAGGAGATTACACCATTACCATCCCCATTGCTGCATTTCCGGGAGGGGGTACTTTTAAAATCAAGATAGGAAATACAGAGTCGGAAATTCTGAAAGCACCTGCCTCCAATAGCTGGATCAAGACCAAACCGCTTAGTGCTGCAATGAGCCTGGAGGCAGGAATACAGGTGATGCGTATCTCTTTTATTGACAAGCCATTGTTCTATATCGATTACCTTGATTTTGCCAGGAACATTCCTTCAGGCATCTCCTCTAAAAATGTAAATGACCCCTTTACAGTTTATCAGCACCAGCAGGAACTGATCATACAAACAGCAAACAATAGTGATTTTGAAACAGTAAAGATATTTAACATTCTGGGATCATGTGTAAAAGACATACCTGTAACTGAAAGCACACTTAAAGTAACAACCAATGGTATGAATCCGGGAGTTTATGTAGTGCAGTTAATCAACACGAATCAGAGAATCAGCAAAAAAGTGATTATACGATAGCTTATAAAAATTATAAATTACCTCCCATATATGAAATCTAAACTTCTCCCCGCTTTACTAATCATGGGGATACTTATTTCACTGCAAGTTCAGGCGCAGCCTGTAAAAAAGCATGGTCAGCTATCAGTCAAAGGAACTCAATTGACGGATGAGCATGGCAACGCGACTATTCTTAACGGAGTTAGTTATGGATGGCACAACTGGTGGCCCCGCTTTTACAATAAGGAATCGGTAAAATGGCTGGCAAGCGACTGGAAGTGCTCTGTGGTAAGGGCTGCCATGGGCGTTGAACCGAAAAACGGCTATATCGATAAGCCCGACTGGTCAAAAGAAAAGATTGAAGCCGTTATCCGGGGAGCCATCGAGAGCGACATCTATGTGCTGATTGACTGGCACAGCCATTCGGTAAAGCTGGACGAGGCCAAGGTATTTTTTGCTGAAATGGCCCGTAAATATGGCAATACCCCTCATGTAATCTATGAACTGTTCAACGAGCCTGTAAAAGATTCGTGGCCTGTAATTAAGGATTATTCTATAGAACTGATTAAAACCATCAGGGCTATTGATCCTGATAATGTTATACTGGTGGGCAGTCCACACTGGGACCAGGATATTCATATTGTAGCAGATGATCCCATCACAGGCTACAACAACATCATGTACACCTGTCATTTCTATGCGGCCACTCATGGAAAATCCCTTAGAGACCGTTGCGATTATGCCATCAAAAAAGGAATCCCTTTATTCATCTCTGAATCGGCAGGCATGGAAGCATCAGGAAACGGCCCGATCAATTACGCCGAATGGCAGAGTTGGATTGACTGGTGTAAAACCAACAAGATAAGCCTGATCACATGGTCTGTTGCCGATAAGAATGAAAGCTGCTCGATGTTTAAAACAACCGCCGCCTCTGAGGGTAAATGGAAAGAGACAGACATGAATGAGTCGGGTATTAAGACCAGGGAACTGTTGATCAGGCAAGCAAAGGAAAACGAATAACAGTGGTAGTTGCCAGGGATCAGGGTCAGTAAACAGTGATCCGTGTTTGTTGACAACACCAGTCCTTCAGGCTTTAACCTCCTTAAGGTCCTTGATCGGGCAGTGGAAAGACTACTGGAATTTTGAACTTTAAACTTTGAACTTTAAACCTAATATTGACTATCTTTGGAGACTCTAACTGTTACCTAAACTTTATGAAAGCCTGTTTGAAATTATTTTGTGTTCTATTGTTGTTGCTGTCTGTATCTATTTTATCTATTGCCCAGATCCCTGCAGGTGGCACATCTCTTACCCGGGAAAGCGGCACTTATTATCAAAAGGCGGGCGCCAAAGGCACTCTCGCTACTATTAGCATTACCGGACAGCCTTTTACCACCGGTTTTAAGTACACTACCGGGGCAGATATCAGTAACACCTGGGATGGGCAAGTGAAGTTTACGGGGTTGGCAGGTATTGCAGCCAACGATGTTCTGCTGGTATCATTTTATGCACGTACCACCGCTTCCATTCAGGAATCGGGCGACGGAGCCCTTGTGGTGTGCATTGAAAATAGCAAGACTTACAGCAAGGAGATCTATCAGAAAATAGCCATTGGTCATGAATGGAAGCAATATTTTGTTCCAGTAAAGTGTGTGTCCACCCTTGCTTTAACGGAGGTAACCTATTCATTTCATACGGGCTTTGTATCTCAGACCATTGAAGTCGCAGATGTTAAATATCTCAACTATAAAAATACACTTACGCTACAAGACCTTCCGGAGACGGAAATAACCTATTATGGCAGAGAAGCGGATGCCCCCTGGAGGGCGGAGGCCAATGAAAGGATTAATCAAATTCGAAAGGGAACAGCAGATATCACTGTATATGATGAACAAGGAAATCTTCTGAAAGATGCCACAGTTTCCGTGGAGATGATACGTCATCAGTTTGGCTTTGGCTCTGCCATTACTGCCAATGCTTTTATGACGAACACGGTGTACCGCAAAAAGGTACTGGAACTTTTCAATGAGGTAGTGTTTGAAAATGACCTCAAATGGCCTTCATTTATTCCTACCTCCACCAATCTGAAAAGGACCCTTGACTCCCTTGGACGTTACAAGATACCGGTGCGCGGTCACAATGTAGTATGGCCCTCTTTCAAATTCAATACAACGGCCTTGAAAACGCTGAGTGCAGATCCTGTAGCCTTTCGTAATGAGATAGACAGGCATATCGACCAGGTGACCCAGTATACCAAAGGCAAGGTGGTCGATTGGGATGTACTCAATGAACCTTATACCGAGAAAGAATTCCAGGCCATACTGGGAAATGAGGTAATGGCTGACTGGTTTAAACGGGTGCGCCAAAACGATCGTGAAGTAAAGCTTTATATCAATGATTATTCAATTCTTAGTGCAGGTGGCATGGACATTAACCACCAGAACGGCTACTTCGACATCATTAAGTATATCGACAGCAAAGGAGGTAAGATTGAAGGCATCGGCATGCAGGGCCATTTTGGAAGTGACCTCACCCCCATTACCAAAGTATATTCCATTTTAGAAAAATTTGCTGCCCTGGGTAAGGAGATTAAGATCACGGAACACGATATCAACGTCAACCAAAGGGCGGTACAGGCCGATTATACGCGTGACTTTATGACCATTTGCTTTAGTCACCCTTCCGTGAAATCTTTCCTTACATGGGGTTTCTGGGCCGGACAACACTGGCTTCCTGAAGGTGCCTATTATGATATCAACTGGAACATACGCCCCCATGGAGAAGTATGGAAAGACCTGGTATTTAATCAATGGTGGACCAAAAAGACAGATCACACAACGGATGCTGACGGAAAAATTCAGGTGGAAGGCTTTTTGGGTACCTATAAATATACCATTGTCTCGGGCGACAAGGTAAGAACAGGTACTTTCCATATCAGCAACTCCAAACAAAGCGGATTGGGCAACAACATTATCCTTTCACTGGATAATACTGTTTCTGATAATTTCAGTATACTCTCTACCAAGCCGTCCTGCCTTTGTGAGGGAGAGAATATTACTTTAACGGCCCCTGCAATAACAGGCGCTTCCTATCAATGGTACCGCGAGGGTGATCTGTTAACAGAACAGACCAACAGCCTTACAGTTAGCCAGTCAGGGTCGTATATGGTGAAAGCTACCAAAGGGACAGTAGTCATCACTTCTGCCCCCTTTACCGTGAAGGTAAACCCTATACCTGAGTCCATCATCACTACCAGTGGCGATCTGTCCTTCTGTCCGGGAGAAAAGGTGACGATGAGTGCCAATGTTTCCAATGAACTTACCTACTCATGGATGAAAGGCACTACCAAAATACAGGGCTCTGTCACCTCTCTCGACATCAGCGCTTCGGGAACCTATAGCCTGATCACCAATGCCTACGGATGTTCCGCAAGGTCAGAGTCTGTCAATGTAAATGTATATGCTGCCACTGATCCGTTATGCACTACCGGGATTAATGAACTTGATCTGCCATTCAGGGTATACCCCAACCCTTTTAAAGATTATTTTACACTGGAAACCAATTCATTAAATTCCAATTGCATGGCCCAGCTTTATGATGCCACAGGCAACATAGTCTACCAACAACTGTTGGACAAAGGAACTTCAAAGATCACTATCCCCGTGCACACTTCAGGATTTTACACCCTAAGGGTAAGCAACAAGGACAGTGTCAGAAACTTTAAACTAAGCGCGTACTAAGAGTTACAATTAGAGGATTTACAATTTACGCAGCGTACGCCACAAGTCCCGAAGGACTTAAAGTTCACTTAGGGCTTTGATTGCGTTTTTTAATAATTGAAACATTTAACATTGTAACATTCAACTATTCATCCGTCTATCCTATGAAACAGTTAACACTTTACTTGTTTCTTTTTTTTGCAGCAGCAGCAATTGCAAAGACTCCCGAAAATCGTATCCGCTTCAACAAGCAGAACATCTTCCTGAATGGTTCCAATTCGGCATGGATAAACTTTGCCAATGACATTGGCCCCGACAGTGAGATCAACATAGAAGGTTTCCGCAAGTCCTTTGCCGAAATACATGCCAGCGGAGGCAATGCCATGCGTATATGGCTGCACACCACGGGTCAGCATTCTCCCCTGTTCAATGAAGCAGGCGAAGTAACTGGACCGGGAGAAAGTACCATTGCCGATGTGAAAGCCTTGCTGGATGCCGCCTGGGAGAACAACGTGGGACTGGAGCTGTGCCTTTGGTCGTTTGACATGCTGCGTAAGAAAAACGGGGAGAAATACACCAGCAGGGCCAGGCATATTCTCTCTGACCGTGATGCTACGATGACCTATGTCAATAACTCGCTCATACCGATGGTAAAGGCATTGAAAGCACACCCGGCCATCATTGCCTGGGAGATCTTTAATGAGCCTGAAGGCATGAGCAATGAGTTTGGCTGGGCATTTAATGATCATGTACCCATGTCGGATATTCAACGTTTCATCAACCTTTGTGCAGGGGCTATCCACCGTACCGACCCTTCGGTACAGGTAACCAACGGCTCGTGGAGTTTTCTGGCCTCTACCGATGTGGGAGAAAAGAACAAGAATTATTATACAGATGCCAGGCTGATAGAAGCCGGGGGTGATAAGGATGGGGTACTCGACTTCTATACCGTGCACTACTACGATTGGGCCAAGGAAGCGCTCTCCCCTTTTCATCACGATGCATCCTACTGGCAGTTGGATAAGCCTGTAGCTGTAACTGAATTTTACGCCAAGACCACCTTTGGAGTGGATGAACTAAGCCTCCACGAAGAGCTTTACAAACGAGGCTATGCCGGTGCTCAGTCATGGAGCTGGACCGATGCCAACCACCAGAAAATGCTGCTCAACATGAAAGACATGTATGAGAAGCATAAGAAAGACGTGGAAATAAAAAAGAGTTCAAAGTTTAAAGTTTCAAAATCCAGGTAATGTAGCATGAGTACCCTGTTCTTTATTTGCTTATGAAAAACTTTACCCTTGGAACTTGACACCTGAAACTTTAGACTTTCTCCTATTCAACATTTATCATTAATCATTAACTCATATGTCACAACGAATTATCCTATTACTTATGCTTTTGTCGGCAGGAATACTTTCTGCAAAACCCAAAGCGGTATCGCTTAAAAAGTTTAAACATGCCGATATCGGCCATCCAGCCTTGGCTGGTTCATCAACAGTTAAGGATAACAGCCTTATCATTGTTGCCGGGGGTGCGGATGTATGGGGCAACAAAGATGAATTCCGATATTCATATATAGAGCAAAAGGGCGATTTTGATTTTACCGCCCGCATCGAAAGCCTATCACCTACCCACTTGTACACAAAAGCCGGATTGATGGCCCGGGAAGACCTTACGGATAATTGCAGGCATATCTACTTCCAGGTCTTCCCAACTAACAATGCCCGGAACAAAAACAACGGAGGCTATGAGTTTCAGTACCGCGCAGCCAAAGGAGGCGAGATGAAAGCCATTTATCCAGCCAGGGCTGAAGGTACTCCCGATTTCCCCATAAGCTATCCCAACACATGGATTCGTATTCAGCGCTCAGGCGATGTATTTACAGGCTATTATAGCCCTGACGGCCAGTCATGGAAGATTTATACCACCTATACTCTTAAATTGCCTGAAAAGCTTTATTTGGGCCTTGCAGTAACCTCGCACGATGCAGAGAAAAGCACTACTGCAGTGTTTAAGGAGGTAAATAAATAATGGAGTCCCATGTTCCATATTTCAAGTTCCTGGTATAGTACGTGCTTAGTGATCTTTGTATTTAAACATTCTTTTACCACAAGGACTCAAAGAAATTATACAATGAGCACTAAGCACGCACACCTTAAATTTTTAACCATTAACCATTTAACCAAATAACACCACCCTCGTAGTCCATTCACGAAACTTGGAATAGGGAACTTGGAACTTTCCCCTTTTTTCTTACTTTCGCACTTCATCGCCACCTGCTATTTTAACGCTGATAAACTAACTTTATGAAAAAACTATTCTTTTCCCTGCTATTCATGGTATTGGCAGCAGGTGTTTATGCACAGAAACAGGAAGCAGAAAGTGCAGTTTTGGCTGGTGGCGCCGGTAAAGTAACCAGCAGCACGGCATCAGGGGGCTACTATGTAGCCCAGGGCGAGGGCAATCTCACTTTTACTATCAATATGGCCGAAGAGGCCTATTACAACATTTGGCTGCAGGTGGCCTCTCCCTATGGAGATAAGGTCAACAACCTTGTCATCGATGGTAATTCTGTTACTTTCAGCACTACCACCAATGCCAGTTTTATTCGCCTGAAGGTGGCTAATTTCATAAAGCTGACAGCCGGCTCCCATAAAATACAGATCACCAAATCATGGGGATGGATAAACATTGATTATATGGAACTGGAAAAGACAGATCCTTCCTCACGCTTTAACATCAATACCAGCCTGGTGACTCCTGAGCCGTCAGATGAGGCCAAACGACTCTACCAGTTCCTGTACGATCATTATGGCAAAAAGATCATCTCAGGGGTGATGGACATGCCTGACGCCACATGGCTGAAGACCAATACAGGAAAATATCCGGCCCTCCTGGGTCTTGACTTTATGCAAACAGGCCGTGGCTACACCTGGTATAACGATGACACTCCTTACAGCCAGGCCGCTGCATGGTACAACAAAAACGGCATTCCTGCCTTATGCTGGCACTGGCGCGACCCTTCACGCAAAACTGAGGCGTTCTATACCAAGGATACACCCTTTGATATCAGTAAAATCATGGATGAGACTTCTGAGGAATATAAGGCTATGATTCGAGATATTGACTATACGGCTGGTCTTCTAAAGAAATTCCGCGATAATAAGATCCCCATTTTATGGAGACCTCTGCATGAAGCTGCCGGAGGATGGTTCTGGTGGGGTGCCAAAGGAGCAGCTCCTTGCAAGAAACTGTGGCAGGTGATGTTCGATCGTATGGTCAACTACCACCACCTGAACAACCTGATATGGGTATGGACCCGTGAACCCAACGATGATGCATGGTACCCGGGGGATGAATATGTAGATATCGTAGGACGTGATATTTACAAGACAGGAGACCATGGCTCTCAGGTGCTCGAATTCAACGATATGAACAATCGCTATGGAGGTAAGAAAATGGTTACCATCAGCGAATGCGGCTCTATGCCCGATGCCGATAACCTGGTAAAAGACGGAGCAGGCTGGTCGTATTATATGGTATGGTACGGTGACTTTGTGAAAAATGCTACCAACAACAGCCTGGATTTGTGGAAGAAGCTCTTTGCCAGTGATTATGTGATCACCCTTGACGAGATGCCCAACCTGAAGACGTATACCACCGGCACTGCTATCCTTGGAAAAAAAGAAATGATGAATGTCTACCCCACCCGCTTTGTGGATTCATTTACCGTTGTAACCAATAAAATACCGGAAAGCATCACTGTATATAACCAGTTTGGGGTGAAGATAAAAACCGTGAAACCAAATACTGCCTCCACTATTATCTCTCTTGAAGGATGTGTTGCGGGGATCTACTTTGTAGTGGCCGAAGGGTATTTGGCAACGAAGGTTATAAAGAATTAAGCTATTTACAATTAGACGATTTACAATTTAAGTGATGGCAACCGGCAAGCTTCAATAGATCTTAAAGACATTAAGTGCTTTATGGTATTTAGCGGAAATTAAACCCCCTATTAACGAATGTCTCACGGCAGCCACAACTTGAAACCTGGAATATGAAACTCGCTAACTTTAACCATCTAACTTCTATGAAAACCACAATCTTTCTTTTTTTCTCCCTGTTTCTCTCACTTACAGCCTTCACACAAAAGGCCACTATCCGGGTTTTTCCTGAAGTAAAGCGACAAGTTATCAAATCCGTTGGAGGCAATTATTGCCAGTCGACCTATAGCGCCCATGCAGCCGATGCCATAGGCAATGAGACCCTGCGTGAATTTCGGCCCACCCATGTACGTGTTGCCCTTCCGATGAAGCTCAGAAAT
Source organism: Prolixibacteraceae bacterium (assembly GCA_035297625.1). Classification (GTDB taxonomy): domain Bacteria; phylum Bacteroidota; class Bacteroidia; order Bacteroidales; family Prolixibacteraceae; genus Aquipluma. The sequence goes on along the minus strand of DATGYU010000185.1, from coordinate 5,143 downwards.
GTTTCTTTTGAACAGTACCGCGGGGCAGCCTATACCCGCCAGCCATTGGTCGTGGAAGTTCTGGAAGAGCTGAAAAGCATGAAAAACAACTATGGGGTCACCAATTTTACGATGTCGGTATGGGATCTGCCCAATGAATTTATCGTTGACCCTACTCGCGAAGCACAGCGTGTCATCAAACCTGAATCCTATGACGAGGTGATTCAGATGCTTACCGACTTCTTTCTAAAGGCTAAAAATGACTATGGCGTGGAGGTCGATTATTTCTCTTTTAATGAATCAAACGGTGGCTACCAGATCATTCTTACCCCGCAGGAGACCATTGCATTTGTAAAGAAGGCTGGCAGGAAATTCGCAGAGGCGGGCTTAAAGACCAAATTTCTGCTGGCCGACATGTCGCAGACCAAGGGAACGGTTGAATTTGCCACTCAAATCATGGCCGACCCTTCCATCTACCCCTATCTGGGGCCGCTGGCCTTCCACTGCTGGTGGTCGGAAGATATGCCTGACAGTGAGTTTGAACGCGTAGCGGCCTTTGGTAAAGCATGGGACAAGGAGGTCTGGTGCTCTGAACTGGGCTTCGATGCCATGTCGTGGAAGATCAAAGGTATGAACGAGAGTTGGGATTATGCCCTTCGATTTGCACGTATCTCGCACCGTATGCTTAAATATGCCCAGGTGGAAGTATCGCTTTACTGGACCTGGCAAAACAACTATGCCATCATGTCATCTGATACCCAAAAGAAATACCCTTCCTACTATGTCACCCGGCATCAAACCGATTTTATGAACACCGGAACACAGGTGTTGCATTCCATCAGTTCCGATCCTCAGGTGCTGGCTGTGGCAGGCATTCGCTCCGATGGCAAAAAGGTACTGCAGGTGATCAACCTAAGAAAAGAAGCTGCAATAGTTGAGGTAACAGGATTTACGTCCCCTGCTGTTGATGCCACCATTACCACAGAAGCCAATAATTGGGAAACACTAAAAAATGTTGCTGCCTCAAAAAATGGGATAACTATATTGCAGCTGAAAGCACAGTCTATTAATACTTTTGTATTTTAAACTGAAGGACTGAAGGATTGCGGACTTTTCAATCCTTCAGTCCTTCAATCCATCGCGTGGTATAACAATATATTTGCATTGGGAATGATCATTTTGTTGAATGAATTGTTACAAATAGTCAACAAACATATTTACAAATGAAGAACTATAAAACAGCCGTACTGCTGATCAATGTGGGGACACCCGATGAGCCAAAGGTTCCAGCCGTTCGGCGTTACCTTTCTGAATTCCTGAACGACCGCAGGGTGATTGATATTCCTTTTGTTTTGCAGAAGATACTGGTCAATCTGATTATCGTTCCCTTTCGGGCACCCAAGTCCACCAAATTGTATCAACGGCTATGGACTGAAAACGGCTCTCCGCTGAAGTATTACTCTGAAAGGGTACAGGCTGGTCTGCAAGAGAATCTCGGTAAGGATGCTGATGTTTTTATCGCCATGCGTTATGGAAATCCATCCATAGACAAGGCGCTGGCTGTTATTAAGAAGGAAAACTATGCCCGGCTGATCATCTTTCCTATGTTTCCCCAGTACGCCTCTTCTACCACCGGAACAGCCATTCAGGGAGTAATTGACAGGATGAGAAAGTGGAATACCATTCCAGAGATCCATACCATCAGCCAGTTTTACGACCATCCTCTTTTCCTGGATGCTTTTGCTGAACGTATCCGCTCCTACCAGCCAGAAACGTACGATCATATTGTCTTTACCTATCATGGATTGCCCAACCGACACCTGGAGAAAAATCATCCCAATGAATCCATAACGACCTGTAACTGCGAAACCTCAATGCCTGAATTTGGCAAATTCTGCTACAAGGCTACCTGCTACCAGACTACCCGTGAACTGGTAAAACGGTTGAACCTTCCTTCGGATAAATTTTCCATTTCATTTCAATCGCGTCTGTCGAATAACTGGATGACACCTTTTACCGATAAAAACCTTATTGGCAGAGCTCAGAAGGGCAATAAACGCGTCTTGGTTGCCGCCCCTTCCTTTGTGGCCGATTGCCTTGAAACAACTGTTGAAATTGGCTGGGAGTATAAAGAAATGTATGCTGCCAACGGGGGAGAAAAACTACAAATGGTAGAGAGCCTGAATGATTCCCCCCAATGGATCCAGGCTATGGCAGAGATGGTTAGGCCTTACTTGAGTAGCCAGGAAAGTTTCAAGTAATCAATGGCCAGTAATCAGTCTCCCATCCCTCAAGCCTGACTTTAAGGACCTTAAATACTTTAAAGTCAGGATTGAGTTGGCCAACTTGAAACTTTGAACTTGAAACTTTAAACTAAAAAAGCAGCCGATGATTACCGGCTGCTTTTAGTAATACCAAATTTGATTGCTCTAATTTAGGTAATGTAAATTGATCTGCCTTGTATATCCTTTAGCTTCCTTTTACCCTACCTTATTTTTTAAAAATAATTTATTTTTTTAGGTGTATCTTATTCAATCAATAAATTTAAGAAGATCAGGTTATTCATACCGGCAGTAATAGGCCACCTGTTCGACCGCTTTTACCTTGAACCTGACATCTTTGGCAACCACGAAAGTCTCTCCCCTGTGATAAAAACTCCAGTCTGAATTCCCGGGCAGCATCACTTGCAGCACGCCACTGGTAATGGTCATGTGCTCAATGGTAGCGGTGCCAAATTCATATTCTCCTGCTTCCATCACCCCCACTGTGGCCACTCCCTGTGTATTCTCTAAGGCTATGGATTTTACCTTTCCTTCAAAATACTCGTTTACTTTTAACATGATCTTATATAAAATAGTTGTAATTAATGCATTCGATCTAATGACAGAATAAAATACAAAATATAAAAACTAAGGTATTAGGGATAATAAATAAAAAAAGCTGTTTTTTACTTCCTTATTCCTTATTGGAATTTGGATATTGAATATTTTTTGATTTTAGTACCCAAAATCCATCGTTCGAACTTACCTTAATTAATCATTTATTTTATGCTTTAACGACTGAAACCCTTCTCCCAGAATTTCATGGGTGTCCATTACCGAGATGAACGCATCCGGATCAATGGTACTGATATATTCTTCAAGAATGGCCACTTCCCTTCTGCTAACAATGGTATAAATAATTTGTTTATCCTCGCCCGTATACATGCCCGTTCCTTTAAGGTAAGTACCTCCGCGTTCAAGATCTACCAATATTTTATTGCTGATGTCCTCATGTTTCTTTGAAATGATGATCAAAGCCTTATTGTAATTGCTTCCCTCAAGCACAATATCAATGGCACGGCCTGTGATAAAGATCACTACCCATGAATAAAGGGGTATCTGCCAGTCTTTAAAGGCTACAAGGCTCAGTAAAACAATGGTGGAATCCACATAAATCATCAACTGACCAAGCTGCATGCGGGTATATTTGGCAATAACCATTGCTATGATATCAGAGCCTCCCGAGGTGGCACGGGATTTAAAGATCAATCCCAATCCAAAACCCACCAGTACTCCCCCAAATACACAGGATAGCAGCACATCAGGAACCAGCGGAGCATCGCCCACCTCGCGCATATAGGTAATCAGGTCCATAAATACGGAAGAGAGAATAAATCCAATGACTGTTTTTATGCCGAAGCGGGGCCCCAGTATCTTTACTCCCGCAATGGTAAGCGGAATGTTTAATATCAAACCAAACAAACCTATGGGAAACCCTTCAGGCCAGAAGGAAAACATTCCCTGGGTCATGTAATGCACCACAATGGCAATACCGTAAACCCCGCCGGGAACAATCCTATGGGGCGATATGAAGAACACAAACCCCACAGCTAGTATAAAGGATCCTACAACAATAAGGCTGTAGTCTTTAAACCATTTCAGGCTGAATATCTTATCATTAGGTATAAAGTTCATGGCAATTGATTTTGGCTCAAGATACAAATAATCATTGGCCAATACTATGAGCAAGAATACGAAATAGGTAATTTTAGATATTAGGAGCAAAAAAACATCCAATATCCAATATCGAATATCCAATATCCAATAAGAAATAAGGATGTAAAAAGCAGGTCTTTTTATTTCTTATTTCTTGTTCCTTATTCCTTATTCAGTTTTTAAATCGAACTCACTTTATGAGTTAAATCCACCATAAACAAAACTATTGACGCCTTACACAAGAGCCTGATACTGCCTTATTTCATCATCAAATGCATTCCCATGTACAGGGTATCCACTGCCTCATCCAGTTTGACAGGCTGGGCTTCTTTCATTATCACATCCCGCAGTTCAAAGGGTGAAGGTTCCACAGCCCCTGTGACCAGCTCCGGGATGTTATAATTCTTAAGAAAACTGTCATAAAACAGCGGATCTTTCTGTGGCAGTACAAAAGGTTTGGATGGCTTGCCATTCTTGTCAAAATAGCAGAAAAAAGGCCTTGTAAAGAGTTTATCCAGCCGCTTGCTGCTAAAGACAAACCAACGCCCCGTACTGCTCCAGCAATGATAACTGTCGGTCTGGTTACTGTTGATAGCCATCTTTTCATATTTGCCCGTTTGCAGGTCCAGCAGATATATATCCGCATCCGGATGATGAATGGTAAAATAACCATAATCCGACATTGTAAACATCAGGTATTTGCCATCAGGAGACAGCTTCGGAAAAGTGATGCTCTTACCCGTCTCTTTGGCAGAGATCAGGGTATCAACGGTTCCCCAGGCATTTGTTTCCACATCATAGGCAATGCGCATCAATCCATATTTTGCCTTATACTGAGATTCGTAATCCGTTACCGGGGGAGCGCTAACAAAATAAAGGTATTTGCCATCGGCAGACCATACCGGCAGATTCTCGCGCCAGTCGGTAGAAACCTTGGGCGATGTGCTGATCTGATTTTTTTCGGTATCATAAACCACTAAATCTGAGGCCGCATCCGATACTTCTATACGGATATCTTTTGAGAAGAAACGCTGACTGATATTATTGACTGACATGGCAATGTGTTTTGATGGCTTTTTATTCCGATTCCAGATATGGGGGAACGGAGAGATCTGACACGGGGGACAGATAAGAATACAGACTTAACTATATTTAGGGGTAAAGAAGCTAAATCAAACCGTGCTATA
>DATGYU010000184.1:0-3052 GCA_035297625.1 Prolixibacteraceae bacterium | reverse complement strand
GGGCTCCGGCAGCCAGGGCTTCGGCCACATCGAGTTCACGGCCGGGGTTTTCTTCGGTAAATACCAGGCGGTCATCCAGTACTCCGGATTCATGGGCATTCACCTCTTTACCCTTTAATGCCGGGTTGTATTTGCGGCCATCGGTCATGGTGGCGCCATCGCCAAGGTGCACATACTGACGCAGGCTGTTTTCGATGATTCCGCGGTACAGGCGTCCCATTGCCTGGTAGCCTGCCAAAATGCTGATCGTTCCGTGCTCTATTTGCTGTAAAAGGTCATTCTTGCCATCGGGACGATGTATTTCCACCAGGTTGTCATGCTGATCCACAGTGGTCTGATCCCATTCAGGGTGGAAAAGTTCATAGGCTTGCGAGAGTATCCACACTTCGCCTGCCTGTGATTCAACCCTAAGGTCATAATCGCCGGCATCATGCCATCCCCCACGGTTTAAGCCGGGCACCTGATCCAACGGTTTAAACTTGGTAAGGGTAGAATGCCCCTGTGCGTATCCATCAAAATGGTTGGTATCAATGGGTGCCATCAGGGCATCGTCTATATGGCACAGGCCATGCCAAACGCGGTAGCCTTCATTGATGCGCATATGGCACATCTGGACAGGCAGGAAATATTCAATTACCGGCTGCCATACATTGCGGTCATATATCGTATTGTTGATCTGGAAAGGCTCGGTGGTATTGCCTGCATATTTTACCTGGTAAACGCCCGGAGTCTTGATATCGGAAAAGTCGAACTGATAATAGTTAAAACGAAGAAATTTTCCCCATTTCTTAGGTTCGGCAGAGCGGATTTCCTTTTGTCCGCCATCTTCAGAGATACGGTAAAGGGTAGCCTTTTCAACTTTTGGATCATTTTTATCCACTTCGATAACCGCCATCTTTTGCTGGTTGGGATGATAGCCAATCTGGCTCACATGCACCACCGGTTTGGAAAGAAAGTTAGGCACCACGTTGCAGTCCACAATCCATTCAACAGCCCCGGTAGTTTTTCCGGGAGTAACCAAAGAGCGCACTACAAACCAGCCGTTGTTGTGGTAAAAACGCCCGTCCAGCAGTTGCAGTGGCTGGCCTTTGCTTTCAATGATCATGGTCTGGGCAGCGGTTTCAGGGGCGATGGTCAGCTTTTTGCCGGTAGCCATCGGGAATGCCTGCCATTTGCCATCCACATCTTTTTCCATGGGGCCGTTAGCCTGAACGGGGAAAATGCCTGATTGCTGGTCCATGTACCAGCTTTTGCCAAACAGGATGGCCGGGAATAGCTCAAAATTAAAGCCTACCTTCTTTTCCCACCCTGCAGGAAGCGGTTTGTCCAGGTCCACAAAAATGTGCACTTTGTTGCCTTCTCCTATCACTCTCACCTTATAAGTGAAATAAAGATCGGGGTATTCCACCGGGTTGAACCCCTTGCGGTTAATACTGGAATCGGGGTAAGTTAATTTTACTGAGATTTCATTTTTAGAACGGTCAACCGAGCGTTTGCCTACCTTGGGGATAGGCTGCCACTGGCCAGGCGTTGGTTCAAGGCGCAAATCGCCATTGGTTGCTACACGTACTCCATTTTGAATGATTCCGACAGCTCCCTGGTGCCCTTCAGGATAGATATCGAAAAAGACCATCACGTTTAATCCGGGCTTTTCGAAATACTCGTTTTCATTGATCTGTAAAGACTGCGCCTTTCCATGGAAAGATAAAAAGAAAGAAAGAATCAGTATTAAAAAGAAAAACTTGTTCTTCATCATAGGTTGGTTTTAGGTTCAAATAATCATAGGCAATGATACAGAAGAATCCGATAAAATCTTACTGTACCATTCACAAATTATCAGCCATTAAAGATAAAGATATTGTTCGAATGGCCTGTCGGGGGGTGTGAATAATTGTTAACCGATATTTACGGGTGATTTTATTTTATCCATGTAAAGGTGTAACAGTTCCTTTAGATATTCAGGATCCGTTTTAGTGGAATAGATACGAATTGCTTCATGCAGCTTGCCCTCATGATAAAAGCAAGCTTTGGCGGCATCAAAATTAGTTTCCGTCCAGTTATATTTCACCTTGTTGGTGATTTCTTCAAATTCGGGCCAGGTAAGATAACGGGGTATCTTAATGTAGGCATGGTGTTTTTCACGTAAATCAAGGAATATGTTCTCGGCGATTTCTTCCAGGGAAAAGAATTTAATGATACGGATTTTCACATGTTCTTCTTTGTATTTCTTTGACCGGTGCAAAAAGTGGATCCCGTTGGCCTCATAGGATTGCTGAAGTTTTTCGATCAGGTCATAGTCGCGCAGATGTCTAACACGCAGCACATTGTACTTTTCATCATAGATATCCACAAATCCTTTTGCGGGATCAAAGGGGGAAGTGAACTGCTGCTGCACTTTCTGGGTAGCCCTTAGAATATCCACAAGGGTATATTGCTCCTGAAGGGCAAGGTACAAATAAACCGGCTTGGCACTTAAAGGGGTATCATAATAATAGCCGGGAAACGGCCTTAGCGCCTCAAAAACCAAAGTGCCGGATAGAACCTTTTGATCGATGGTAAAGACAGTCTCATTTTTTGATAAAGTTCCAAAAACTTCAAAACGTTTATTCTGTTCCATATCATTTAGTTTTTTGGTTTGATTATTTTAGCCGAAAATTCTGTATGGTTTAAATGACTACAAATTATATAAATATAGAACAAATAGGTCAAATTTCCATCATTGTCAACGAGCGCTCCAGAAGAATTCGCCTAAGCGTTAAGTCGGACGGTGAGATCGTCGTTTCAATGCCCTCCAGCGCACGCTACCGTGATGCTATCAGCTTTGTTGAATCAAAAAAAGACTGGATTCTTCATCAACAATCCAAGGTACATGCTGGTTTAACTGTATTTGCCCCGGAAAGTTGTTTTAAGACCCGTTTCCATCAGCTTGCCATCACAAAAGGCAATACCGACAGGGTGTATAACCGAATTGGCAATGGCATTATTCAAATATTTATTCCGGAAAAGGTGAACCATGAATTACCAAAGGTTCAGGCTTTTATCAAGAAAACAC
>DATGYU010000183.1:0-7629 GCA_035297625.1 Prolixibacteraceae bacterium | reverse complement strand
GGATGGTTCTTTTTAGCCAATGATAATATTCGGGCTGCTATTGCTGATATTTCATCCCATCCAGGTGATTACCAGGGCTATCTGGGGTTACCCGGTGCGTAAAAAGGCAGTGGATGTACTGAACTATGGCCTGCTGTACAGTCTGGGAATTCTTGGAACCAGAATTACATTCAAAGGTCTGGATAAGATTCCTCAGGGCCGGCCGCTGATTATTGTGGCCAACCATCAGAGTACGCTGGATATTCCGGCAGTAATCATTGGCTTTAAAAGGAACCATCCAAAGTTTATCTCCAAAGTTGAACTGGGTAAAGGCATCCCGAGCATTTCCTATAATTTAAGGCATGGGGGCTCGGTTCTCATTGACCGAAAGAACCGCTCGCAGTCAGTTAAAGATATCCTGATGCTGGGAAAGCATATCGAGCAGAACAACTATGCCGCCTGTATCTTTCCTGAAGGAACCAGAAGCAAAACAGGCTTGCTGGGAACATTCCAACCCGCCGGTGTGGCATCCCTCTACAAAACTGCCCCTTCGGCTATGATCGTCCCCTTTGTGATTGATGGCAATGATAAAATCATGAAACATGGCTATTTCCCCATGACTGTTGGCTGTCATCTCAGACTGACGGTGCTGGATCCCATTGATCCAAAAGGAAAGGATATGACCGAACTGGTACAAAACATAGAAGACATGATCAGAAAAGAGCTGGGCCAGGCATAAGAGAAGAAAAAGGAAGAAGAATATCCAATAACAAATATTCAGTATTCAGTAATAAGAAAACAAAAGAGATAAAGATTGGTGCAGGAAATAATTTGAAATATCTTATAATGAGAATTCTATCATCTTTCTTCAGAGGTTGGATTACCTTTTGGATGTTTTTGGCAATGCCAACTATATTTTGCCCCTCTGTTCTAGCCCAGGAAAAAGAACATACCTTTAAAATTACAGGAGACCGCTACATTGATTTTGCCTTTATGCGCATAAGTGTTGCCTATGATTCCTTAAGTGCTGACCATCTTTATATATGCAGATACTATCGTACGGGACATTTAAAAGACAAGACATATTATCTGGTGACTGGCAACAAATTTTGTCTGACCAATATGGATAATCATATCGCTAAGAAAGACCTGATCCTGGATGGCATTCAACAAATATATTCAGATAATGAGGCATTAGAAACCGAGTCTGTTTATAAAAATGGGGTGCTTCAACAGATGATCGACTATTATAACAATGGGAATAAGCATATGATGTATTCAGGGGACGACAAGTCTTTGAATGGACCATTCAAGATGTGGCATCCCAACGGGCAGTTAGGCTTCAGCGGCAATTATGAGAATAATTTGAAAGATGGGATATTCGAATCTTTTGATGCTTCAGGAAATCTGGAAAGAAAAGGCACTTACAGTAAGGGTAAACTCATTGATGGAGTAGCTGTTGTCCAGGATTTTGTATATGATGCACCGGAAGTGCCTGCCGAATATAAGGGCAATGATTCCATCCTGAATAAAATCCTTATCAAAAAGTCGGCCAATCTGGTGGATGTGGCAACAATGGACAGTACTGTTGAAGATTTCCTGGATTTAAAATTTACCATTCATAAGTCGGGCCAGATCAAAAAGGTGGAAATTACCAATGCATCCACCCCATTGGAAGAAGAGATCATTAAGACTGTATTCAGCCATCAGTTTATGGATTTTCAACCTGCTACCATCGAAGGCGTTCCTGTAAGCAGTTATTTCAGCAAGTCATTTTTTCTTTCTCATAAAGGATTACAGGCAGCGACTGATTTAATGATTCAAAAAAATAACGATTCGAAGGATGAGAATCCCTATACAATTGTTGAAGATATGCCCGAATTCCCTGAAGGTGAAATGGGCATGAGAAAATTCCTTGCCCAAACAATCAGATATCCACGTGAAGCGACTGCAAATCATATTCAAGGCAAGGTATTTGTCAGTTTTGTAATTCAAAAAAATGGAACTGTCGGCGACATTGCTATTGTGCGAGGAGTACATCCATTGCTGGATGCTGAGGCCATGAGGGTTGTCAAGCAAATGCCCAGATGGACACCAGGGCACCAGGCTGGGAAGGCTGTCAAAGTCAGTTATACCATCCCCATTAATTTTGTCTTGGAATAAAAATTCTGTGTTTACATATAAATGTTTCATTGATTTGATCTTTCCATAGAATCCCATGCACGGGTAATAATATCTTTTTACTCTAATGGTTCTCTACCGAATATCGGCCCCTGTTGTAACACATTTTATAAACAAATTGTAATTAATTTACGATGGATTGGCGTATTGCTTGTGTATTTATAAATACACAAGCAATACGCAAGCTATACACAAAGTATTTACAAGCTATTTACAAAGTGCATCTCATCAGGGTCGTTTTCAGGGATCAGATACAACCAATATGTATTATTTACCTTTAAATAGTATCTGTTGAATTTTTCCTTTGATTCTTAAATAACCAGGATCGTTTAGCTGACTTAGGAGATTAAACTTCAATTTGATCATATTGAAATATTATATAATTTAGAGCAAATTATTTGTAACTTAATCTACACCTGGATGAAAACTACCCTGATTGTGCTATTATCCCTTTTATTCCTGGTTTTTCTGTCTCCTAAGGCCCAGGCAAAGGAGGAAGATCAAAGCCACCGCTTTAAAATCATAGGAAATACGCATTTGCCAACAGCCCATGGTGAGAAGGTAGTGGAATATGACCCTGAAAGCCCGGATCATTTATTCATCTCGGATTTCGATAATACAGGAAAGATCACAGTAAAAAGGCAACTACTGTTTACAGGCAAGGAATTTGATCTGTCGGAAGATTACTTGAAATATAGGAAGAAAAAGGAAATCATGATAGATGGATACCATACTTTTTACAGGGATGGAATTTTAGAAAGGACCTTAAACTACCGAAAAGAAGAACTCATTTCCCAATTGGATTATTATCCCGATGGCCAGCCAAAATCACTGGTACCGGGCGATCTGGAATTGAACGGGGAATACAAAATGTGGCATCCCAACGGGCAGATCAGCTTTACAGGAAATTACAAGGACAATCTGAAGGAAGGTGATTTTGTTTTGTTGGACGAATCGGGCAATCCCTTGAAAAAAGGAACTTATCGGGAGGGTAAGCTTGTTTCAGGCGAGCCGGTGATCATGAATATCATTTACAAAAACCCAGAAGTGACGGCTAAATACGATAAAGGGGAAGCGGCATTTAATCAATACCTTACTGAAAAAGCGGCAGGGATAGGCCCTTCTAAAATCGTCTATAGTGATAAAGAATTCAAATTAAATATCGTGTTTGATGAAAAGGGCCTGATGACCGACATTTACAATATCACTTTCTCCACTGACCTGGAAAAGGAAACCATCAAGGCTGTTTTAAAGGCCTGTCCTGCTTTTACTCCGGCGATGGAAGAAAACGTGCCTGTAAAGAGTATTCAGTTGTTCACCTTAAAAGTAACAGCCAACGGGGTAAAATTGGAAACAGAAGATAAGGTGTATACTTCGGTCGATGAAAATGCTCAGTTTCGCGGGGGGCCCATTGCTTTGCGCAACTATTTGGATTCTCACCTGAACTATCCTGAAAAGGCCAGGGAACTGCGTTTACAGGGTAAAGTATTTGTTTCTTTTGTGGTTAACAAAGACGGAAAAGTATCGGAAGCCAATGTGGTCCGTGGGGTAAATCCTTTACTGGATGCCGAAGCTTTAAGAGTGGTCAGCGCGATGCCCAAATGGAAACCCGGCAAGATGCATGATGAACCAGTAAGGGTAGCTTACACCTTGCCTATCAACTTTGAGCTGCTCAAGCCTGATATGAACAGGTGAAAAAAGAATTCTTGGTTGGGACTCATCATTTAGCAGATGATAGTATGTTATATCGAATTTTTAAAACAGCAAATTACGTATCTCTTTTATTTTCAGGGATCTATTTTAGCCTTTGTATAAGAATACTTCAAAAGTTTGGGTATCAATATGCCCAGCTATTCTCTGATCCAAAAGATATGGGAATGAATCTTCATTATCCATTTGCCAGATATGCCTTTATGCTTAATTTGATTCTGATACTTCCTTCATGCTTAATTTTACTGGTAGTATTAAAAGTTAAAAAGCAAATACAGATTGATACGGCTATATTATGCCTCTTAAATATTTTTATTTGCTATTTCTTTGCAATTAACCCCATAGGGCTAATGGAATGGTTGGCAGATTAATTCTCAAACCTTATGTAATGAGAATCAAATTAGTTTTAAAAGTTCTTATAATATTCATTTTCCTTGGTTGTGCCAAGGTTAACAGAAATGATATATATATGGAATTCGATAACGATTCTCGTCAGTTGACTGTCAATATAATGGCCTCTGCAATATACCTGATAAAACTGGACACTTTAACCCAACACGATACTTTGCAACTGTTCGTTTATGAAAAACCTGTCTTCCTTACATTTAAGGAAAAGAATTAAAAGGCTTCCAGAATCATAACTGTTGATCGCAGTATCCATTTCATACAACATCGGGATAGCGTGTATTCGCTCGCAGGGTTACCTCATCCAAAATGATGGTTAAGATTGGCTCCTGGTATTATTCTTTTGCATAAAAGGCTTTACTCTTACTTTCCTTCCATCAGATCAGCCCCCACAAAGGATTTGATCCATACCATAGAGCCGTAATCCTTTTCCATGGCCTTTTGAAAAGCCTCTGCAAGCGTTTGCTGGTTGGTCTCATACAGGGTTTTCAGGATAAAGGCCCGAAGCAGCATATGCTGCCAGTTGCACTGAAGGTTATGTTGATTTTCCATCAAATAAAGGGCTTTGCGGTAAAGGGCCAGGGCTTCCAGTTTATCACCCCCAAGGGCGGCAGGACGGTACAACAGCGAATTGCCTTTTTCGATATAACCCATCGGCTCTTGGGGATCCAAGGTTATGGCTTTTTCAATGTGGGATAAGCTTTTTGGGCCTAAAAACGGGGCCTTGTAAAAGGCCAGGGAAATTTTATAGCCATAAAAGGCTCCGCAAAGGCTGTTTAGCTGTGCATTACGGGGATATTTCTCCAATAGCGCATCCAGGTAATCACTTGCCTTATCTACAAACTTTTTGGCCTGATCCTTTTGTTTGGCGCCAATTTGATAGCCTACCAGACCATACATGGCCTTGATCATTTCAGTCTGAAAGGTAAGGTCTGTAGACTTTGCCTTTTCCATTTCGGCAATCAGCGAAGGCCAGGGAGCCATATTCCCGGCTCGGTAACTTTCAAAAAAAGCACATTGGTAAAAGGAGAGGTCTTTTTTCTGAGCGCTGGCAGAAAATACCCCAAAGACCAGTAGTATGATCAAGATTACAAGTTTATTTTTCTTCCCTTCCATGTAGTATTTTTCTTTACCCGGCTGTAAATATTATAAAAGACGATGGCTGTAAAACCCAGCATTTGCAAAGGGTGCAGAAATACTGACCCTAAGATGTTTTGCCGTGCGGCGATGGCCACACAGATGCGGTTTACAATCACCATTGCTGCAAAGAAAAGTAAAAACTTCCATCCCAGGGTAAACCAAACGATCAGGGGCCCGAAAAAGACGATGGTCCAAAAGGCAAGCATCAGACATCTTTTTCCACCAAAATATTCATGAATATTGCGGGAAAAGCCGGCAATGCCTTCTTTTAAATGATGGTACATTCGGCAGAAGACATCCTCATCGCCCAACATTACAGCCATTTTCAATCCCTCAGATTTAATCATTCTGGCCAAATGAATGTCTTCTACATTTTGGGTTCTTACCCTGGAATGCCACTGGTAATGGCGGTAGTTTTCGGCGTCAAACATCATAAACTGACCGTTGGCCGCCGAAAGGGAAGGATTTGGAGTAATTCTTGCCAGGATCATGGGAAGCAGGCTTTGCAAAATCCAGTTCATTACAGGCACCACACTCCACTCCGAAAGGCTGTGCATTCTCTGCTGGGGAAACAGGGACAGCAGGGTAAGGTCTTTCTCTTCAAAATAATTCACGGCCTTTGAAAGGGCATCAGGGCTTAGTTCCACATCGGCATCCAAAAACAGCAGGTACTCCCCCTTGGCGCGCATGGCCAGCTGGTAGCAGGCATAGTTTTTACCCAGCCATCCTTCAGGAAGCTTTTCTCCCAGGAACCAGTGCACGCGTTCATCTTCTCCCGCGAACCAGTTAAGGATCTCCTCGGTATTATCCGATGAATGGTCATTGCAAATGATCGCTTCCCATAAGGGATAATCCTGGGCAAGGATCCCCTTTAAAAGCCTGCCAATGGCTGCCTCCTCATTGCGGGCAGGTATCAGTACAGATACTTTTGGTAAGGCTACAGGAACTTTATCTGCAAGGTGCAGGTTCGATATAAGGTTAACGAATGAAATGATCGTACGCAGGATCAGAAACAGCAACAGGAGCCATGCCAGTATTTCCATTATTCCATTTGTTTTAAGATACACGACTGGTAAAACGTGTGATACGCATTTTCAATGGCTTTGGCTGATATTTCACCCCTGAAGTTTTCAACATAGATACGAATTTCAGGACGGGCTTCACTGAAATAGTCAGTCAGCACCACGGCAAAGGCAATTTGTACATTCTTTTCCCCTGCCAGGCGCGAAAACCCCTGTTCGAAAGAAAAGTGCTGCTGATGCTGGGAGACGATCTCTCCCGAAGGATAAATGGTAACCACATTGCGGGAGTTTTGCAACAACGCTTTGGCATAATGGATGGATTCCATCAGATCACGGCTGTTTTTACGCACCGAGAATGCCCCGCAGCGGGTAAGAAACATCCTTTTTCTCAACTGTTCTTCGAGCATCATCACATGAAATTGCCGGTGAAATACTTTTTGGCATAATAGCATGGACCAGAAACCGTCGTAGTAGCTGAAATGATTTTGAAGTAAAAGGACTGACTTGCTTTCCACAAACACATCCTGGTTGATAATCTGTATTCTGCGAAAAAACAGCTTTTGCAGTACCCTGAACCAGGAGCTGTAAAACCAAAGAGAATAGCGGTTGGGACGGTCCTTAATCATTTTAGAGGCCATTTAAGGGTAAAACAGCGTTCATAGTATCCTGAATAATAAATTGAGTACTAAAAAAAACACCGCTTGCATCAGAAATATCAGAGGGGCCAAACGGTTATTAAATTCAATTTTAAAAAGTTGAAGGAACAGAAAAAGCAATGCGGAGAGTAAAAACCAGTCGGCATAATTCTTTAGCGGAATCACTCCCTTATCCCAGGTCCACATGCCGGTGGCATTGGCAACAGGTTCCATGATAAAGTCAAAAGCTGTCATGACGGCTGCCCCTAAAAGAGGGTAATACCAATACTGACTAAAGCGTTTTAGCAAAACGGATAAACCATACACCAGTACCAGCCAGTTAAGGCCAATGACCACCGGGGTATTCCATTGTTGAAAACCAAGGGCAGGCCCGTACATGTAATGGCCAAACAGCCGCTGGGTATTTACGCCAATCATCTCGGCAGTAAAAGTTGCAATGACAATTCCTGAAAAGGCCACCGCGCTTTTAAGATCCTTGGGTTCATGGAAAAACAATAGCACAAAGGCGGCCATTACCATCCCTACTGGGGTGAGCT
>DATGYU010000182.1:0-11639 GCA_035297625.1 Prolixibacteraceae bacterium | reverse complement strand
TAAAATCCATACCTTGTCCAAATGGATTTACTATTTTTCAGGAAAAGAGTTTATTCGATTACTGGTATTTGGTATGATCCTGGTAAACCGGCTGGTCCTTCGGGGCAAGTTATCAGTCAAGCCGTTATTAAGCAGTCACTTATCTGTCGGGGTAATACGTGTCTATCTTCAAATTTCAACCCTTGATTTGCATTGGGAATGGGAAAAGATGAAAGCAGCATGGTTTTGTCGCAAGCAAGATGCCAAAAGCCAGCAATTTTAAATCAATTAAAATCCCTTTCAACAGTAAAGGTTTCGCCACTGGGCATATTGAAAGTATAGGTAATTGTACCCGTGCCATTGTTGTTGGCTATCCTTCTAATTATTGCTGATTTACCGCTGCCTTCGGAATTTGAAAACAGTTCAGATGGGGTAAGTTTCCAGGTAATGTTGGTTGCCCTCTCATCCACATCCAAGGACGCGGTATCTTGTTGTGCAATTGCCGGGGGACAGGTAATTTCAGGTGCAAGGAAGAATTCCTTTACCGTAACCCAATCAAAAAGGGATGCCTGCGGAGCAATAAATTTTGTTCGTCGCTTTTTAGTTTCAGGCTGGGTTACCTGCTGGCTTAAGTATACATTTAGAGGAAGCTTTGGATACCATTCGTAATTGTTATTGATGACTTCATGCTTCAGCGTATCATCAATGTAATATTGTATTTTTTGTGGAGTCCAGATACATTTAAAGGTATAGTATTTCTCATGCCGGGCAATGGAATATATTTTCCTGTCCGGATTTTCATGGGCCGTTATACCTGCATCTTTGGAAGGGTGATAATAATGGATGACATGCATCATTTTAGGATAGGCTCCATTACGGGCCAGTTCTGCAATGTCTATTTCATTGGCAATACTTCCGGGAGGGGAGAGGACAGCGGAATCCCCGAAAAGCCAAAACGCGGGCCAGGAGCCTTTCTTATGGGCATATTTTGCCCTGCATTCAAAAACTCCATATTGAAATTTGCGGATGGAATTCACTTCTCCTCCTACATAATCAGAATATTCTTTCTTCCAGCCATCAGGACTCCATAAGCTGTCGAGATAACCGGGGCTTTTTTTCATCATCAACAATAGATTTCCTTCTTCGACCTTGATTGTTTCAATACTATCAACCAGAAAGCCCAAGCCTCTTTTATAGCGAATAGTTGGTTTCCATACTTGCCGGTTAAGGGTAGTATCTGAAAAATCTTCCTTGAAGGTTGTCCATGTATATGTTGGGTTGAAGTGCCGGTCAACAGTTTGTGAGAACAGGATACTCCCGGTAATCACAATCATTAAGCTTGTCAAAGGGATATATTTCATTGACTGTATATTTTGGAAATGGGCCTGTTAGTCGTGCAGTATAAATATATGTTTGCAGGTTTATACTCTTTTTACCCGCCAAAGGTTTAACAATTGAAGGCAATAAGTTAATGGACTGCCAACGGTCTTTAGCTTGTAATGATTTGTTGATTATTGTCATTTAAAAGAAAGACCTAACCGTAATATTTTATAAATTTACCATTCCGTCCTCCTGTAAAATCTTTTATCTTGTATCATTATTCTAAACATTGTAATGAACTTATCACCCGAAGATATCAAGCAGCAATTTGATACATTAAGCAGCCAGTTGCTTCAAAAACGGAATGCCAAAGGCTACTGGGAAGGCAGGCTGTCGTCCAGTGCCCTGGGGGTAGCAGTAGCTGTTACCGCCCTTCATTTTTATGATGAAGAAGGGAGTGCTCCTGAAATTTTAAATGGACTGGAGTGGCTGGAAAAAAATATCAATGCGGATGGCGGTTTTGGGGATTCACCAACCAGCCCCAGCAATGTGAGCACTTCCTTGCTTTGTTACGCGGCTGTTAAGGCCTGTAAGAAAGATAATAATGGCAATGGCATAATTCAACACACAGGGGCTTACCTTGCCACTCAGAACATTGATGTCAATTCTGAAAAGCTGATCCCAGCTATTTTGGATCATTATAAAACAGATCGTACCTTCTCGGTACCCATCCTAACCATGTGTGCCTTGTGCGGGGTTCCGGGTCATGATGCTTTTGATTCCATTCCACAGCTGCCATTTGAGCTAAGCCTTTTGCCCCGTTCGTTTTACAGGATGCTGAACCTAAGCGTGGTGAGCTATGCAATCCCCGCATTGATAGCAGTGGGGATTGCCATTTTTAGGTTTAAGAACAAAAAGAACCCATTGATGCGCCTGGTAAGGAAATCTTCGATCAATAAATCACTTACCCTTTTGCGCAGGATTCAACCTAAAAGTGGCGGATACCTGGAAGCCATTCCCCTTACGGCTTTTGTCGTCCTTTGCCTGATAGAATCGGGTTACCGCAACCTGGAAATTGTAAGGGATGGGATCAATTTTTTAAGACGCACCCAACGCGATGACGGAAGCTGGCCCATTGACATTGATTTGTCGACATGGGTAAGCACTCTTGCCGTAAAATCATTCAGGAAAAATATTGACGGTGTGTTAAGCGAGGCCAATAAAGCGATGATTATCGCACACTTTTTACATATTCAGAATAATACCATCCATCCTTTTAACGGAACGCAGCCAGGAGGGTGGGGATGGACATCTCATTCAGGGTCTGTTCCTGATGGGGATGATACCCCGGGTACCATTCTGGCCTTATTAGCATTGAATAGAAACAATCCAACGCCCATTGCGGAACCTGTCATTGCCGGGTGTAACTGGCTTTTGGGACTGCAAAACAGCGATGGGGGCTTTCCTACTTTTTCAAAAGGATGGGGCAAACTGCCTTTTGATCAGAGTTGTGCTGATCTGACAGGCCATGCCTTGCTGGCCATGGCCCGTACACATGATGTTTTTTCTGCCAGTCTGGATTCGAAACAACATGCCAGGTTTAAAAAGTCGTTTACCGATGCCATCCGATATTTGAAAAAACATCAGCATGCTTCGGGTTACTGGTTGCCCTTATGGTTTGGAAACCAGCATACAAAATCACATGTCAACCCTGTATACGGTACTGCCCGTGTGTTGTCTTATTTGAATGAGACGCTCAATACCGTATTGGGTAATGAATATGAGGTGATTTTAAAATTGATGATCAACCAGGGCTGTCAATATCTGATGGCAGCACAAAATGACGATGGGTCCTGGGGTGGTGCCAAAGCCATAAAGGGAAGCATTGAAGAAACTTCACTGGCCATCACCGCGTTGATTGTAAACGGGCATAATGGTGAATGCGCATTGGGGCTTCAATGGCTGAATGAAAGAATCACCTCCCAGGGGACGGTAGCCTCTCCCATAGGTCTGTATTTTGCCTCTTTGTGGTATGATGAAGAATTATATCCCCTGACAGCCGCTGTTGAATGTTATTCGGCTGCCATGGAGGTTGAAAACCTTAGCTAAAAGGACAAATCATTGCTGACTTACAACAATGGCCGGGCTTACTTTTATTTCCATCAGGTAGCCTTTGCACACTCCCTTGATGGTAACAGGGGTTTCCGGTTGCAAGGATTCTATCACTGAACGGTGGGCGGTGGCCCAGCTGCTGTCGAGCTGACAGCTGATACCTTGCATTTCATCCTCCAGCATTAAAAGCGTGATACCGTTGGGTAGTTGGTTTTTGGAAGATAATTTACCGTTGATCTCCAGTACTTTTTCATCATATTTGGTAGAAGCGGTATTCTCATCTTTTTCAAACTCCTGAATCAACTCACTAGCCTGTACTTTAAAATCAGGCTTCATTTTATTAATATCGGAATGTGGTTTATAGAACATTTTAAGGCCAATGGCGGCTCCTATCACCACCAGTGCGAGTACAACGATGATTGCATATTTTATTTTCATGGTGGATTGAAATTAAAAGGTCTTATTGGCCGTAAGGACCATAGGTTACTTTCACATTCACTTCCATCTCTTTGCCTATCTTCTCACGTACAAGAGCTGGGATGGTAATGTTATAATCTTCGGGTTTTGCAAAGAACTTAGCAGTTCCGGTGAGCTTTCCATTATCCATGCCAAGAGTAGCCGGAACTGTAATTGTCTTTTCTACTCCATGGACTGTTAGCTGGCCGGTAACAGTAATGTTTGCCACCGCTCCTTTAAGCATCTCCTTATTGAAGTTTTCAATCTTCCCATTGAATTTTGTTTTGGGATACTTATCACTTTCAATAAAGTTTTCATTAAAGTGTTCTTCCATTAAAGCACGTTTAAAATGGAAGGTAGTCATCAGCGCCTGAAAGCCGATCTCTCCGGTTTCAGCATTTAGAATGGAAACAGCCTCGTTACTTTCACCTAAAATATCTTCCAGCGGAGTGGAAGAGTAAAAAGATATATAAGCATTTTTAGAGATGAATTTACCCTGTCCAAAGGCGTTTACCGCTGCGGTAAACAATACCAGTATGAAAAGTTTTTTTAACATGGATGATATGTTTTTTTATTACAACGCAAATACACGTGAAATGTTGAAGCCCAGATGGATATCGCCATTTTTCCAGCTTCCAGTTGTGGCAGGGATAAATGACCCTTCACGCATTCCCTGGGTGTTGGTGAGCATCAGTTGGAATACATGTCCTCCGGTTTCAATGTCTACGCCTACCGACATGACATTGTAAGTTCTTGGATTCAGGAACTTAGCATTGGGCTGGTAGGTATAATAATACTCGGCATTGACCGACATACGTTTGGTTAATTTATATCTTCCCCCGGCGCCTAGGGCAAATATGTCGTTCTGATCCAGTTCTGTTGTTACAAGATTTCTGTGGATATAGGTAGGTGATAATTGTAGTGAAAGGTTTTCATTGAACTTTCTGGCAATCATTAATTGCTGGACAAAAGTAAAACGATCGGCAAAATAATTGGGAGCATTGTCCGGCCTCTGGGGAAACTTCAATGTTTTTAGTTCTACAGATGACAGGTAGCTTACGTGAACAGGCATGGAATTGTCTCCAGATGATTGTCTTAACAGGTGAAACTTGGCAAAGGCATCATAGGTCTTATTGACGCTTCCTCTTCCAACACCTGCCATCAGCCAGTTGTTCAACCCATATTCAAGGCTGAAATGGATGACTGACTGATCCATTCCAAACAGCCCGTATGCCCCCTGGTTTAAGGTTCCAAAACGGTGGGAGATGCGAAATTCAAGTTGCCGGGGCTTCATCTGTTCAATGGAGTGCCCGTTGATGATACGGGTTGATTTGAAGGTTGCGCTAACTGTCTGTTCTTTGGAATTTGTTGATTCATTCATTAGGGAGTCCAGGTCCTGGGCGTAGCTATGCGCGCACAGTAAAAACAGGCCAATGATTATGCAGGTTAATTTTTTCATGGGTTAGTTAGGTTAATTATTGGGCATGCCATTGTCTATCCACTTTTGTATTTGATTGATTTCACAATCGGGAAGTTTACCCCCGCCATTGGGCATGGGGATATAGCCCGGCTCATGTTTAATGGATCCCATCAGTCGGCTGGAGGCCTGTATTTTAACATCGTCATAATTTTCCAGTTTAATGCCTGAACCTTGATTTACATAGTTGGAGTTAGAATGGCAGGTATAACAGGAGGCCTGGAGGATAGGCTTAATGGTGGCAGCGAAAGTGACATTTTCAAGATCACAGGAAGTAGATAATACGGGGTATAGTTTTTCTTCACTGTCGTAATAACAATTGCTTAGTGTAGTGACAAAAAGGATGAGAATAAGGGTTAATATTTTTTTCATGTTAGCTGATTGTTTAAAGCCTTGGTTATTCTCCGATGTTTATTCTTTTACCGGATTATTGAGTTGTGGAGTATTTGCCTGGGTAGTACAGTCCGTTTCTTTGGCACCCTGATCAATCCACACCCTGATGAGAATTCTTTTATCCATGGGTAAGGGGTTATGGGGTGGCATCAGCTGAAGGCTGCTGGAGAGGACCTTGTAGGCCTTACTCTTGGAGGAATTGCCCGGAGAGACGGCTCTCATAATGTTGGAATAGTCGGTAAATACATATCCGCTCTCACCATCCTGGGCACTATGGCAGCCGCTGATAGCACAGCTGTTTTGGAAAATAGGCAATACTTGCTGGTTGAAACAAACGGGGTCCAGTTGATCGGCCGGGATTCCTTCATGCTGACAAGAGGTGATAATGAATAAACTGGAAATAATGATGGTCATGTAAAATATCACCAAACGCAAATTGATATATCTCATATCCTTAATTTTTCTATGTTAATATTTAGCAAAGCTATAATGTATTAAGGCAAAGGAAAAACTTCTTGCTTATAATTAACAGAAGGAAAAGAGCATTGTTTATTATTTCTAATAATTAGGCATAATTTTTATAATTTCTCCTTCAGTAGTCAGGAATTCCCTCATAAGATTAGCTGTCAGGCAGGCATGTACAGGAATTATTTCTACCAGATTTCCTGGTTTGAAATAATGGAAATCTCTCGGGGTAATCTTTAAAATTCCATGTTCCTGCGACAGTGCATGGAGATAACTTCTCTCATCAAGGAGGATGTTCTTATCACCGTCATTTACAATGATGCGTCCATAGAGTGGTTTGCCGTCTACGTTGATGATCCAGTCTTTGGAGAAATGGACAGCCCCGCCGTAAATGACAACTTCATTTCTTGAGGAGTGAGTTGCCACCACCGGACAGATCATCCGAATGGCAATGTCGGTAAGTTTACAGGAGCCTAATTTAAATTGCATCAAATCGTAAAATACAAAGTTGCCGGGCCGTATTTCATCGACTCCGTCAAAGTTTTCACAGATGCTGCAGGAGGGGGTATCACCCAGTGAAATCATTAATTCAGGCCATTCCATTATATATCGGGCTTTGAGGGCTTTTAATTTAAGCAATGCATCAAAATGGCGGCTAAAAATATCATGGGTGGAATTGGCCTGATAGGTATGCCCGGTATGCGACAGGAACCCTTTAAACTGAAGAAGCGGTGATTTTTGTATGATTTCCAACAGCTGGTCAATCAGCGGAGTTCGGTTGGATTCAATGCCGGTGCGGTTGTAGCCGGTGTCTATTTTAATAAACACACCGGTATGCCAGGTAATCTTTTCCTGGAGGGCTAAAAGGCCTTCCATATTTTCGATTAGTACATTGAGTTTTATTCGCCCGGCGAGTTCATTGATTTCAGGAATTTCAGGAATATTGACCGAAAATGCAATAGTAATATCATCCCAACCTGCATCGGCAAAATAATTGGCCATTGTTAATGAGGATACAGAAATAGCGTTTACCCCCTTGGCACGAAACCATTTGGCAACTTCTGCCGATTGATGGGTCTTAAAATGGGGACGAAAATTCAGGTGCAGGTTTGCTGCTTTACTGGCCATTGCTTGTATGTTTCGTAAAGCTATATCCTTGTCGAGCAGCAGGGTTGGTTTCGTAATTTCCATTTTTTCAATCAATATGCACCGTAATGCAGGTGCAATAATTGTTCTAAAATAATGATTCCAATTGAAAAATAAAAATATTCGAAAAAAGAAAGGGGATCAGCTTGCCTGATCCCCTTTATGTTATTCTCCTAAAAGTATGGTTTGTGCCCTGTTGGGGCCTACCGATGCAATAGTGATTGGGACACCAACCTGTTCTTCAATAAAGTTGATGTAGTTATTAAATTCTTCAGGGAACTCATCCTGAGAGGTCAATTGGGTAAGGTCTGTTTGCCAGCCTGGCAGTTCTGTATACACTGGTTTAACCTGCTCATTCAGCTCAAATGGGAATTTATCGGTCACCTGGCCATCTATTTCATATCCCATGCAGATCTTTATGGTTTCAAAGTTATCAAGCACATCGGCTTTCATCATAATCAATTGGGTAACTCCGTTGAGCATGATGGAATATTTCAAAGCAACAATATCAAGCCAACCGCAGCGGCGTGGGCGTCCGGTGGTAGATCCGTATTCGCGGCCAACATCCCTCATGTTTTGTCCATCCTGATCAAACAGTTCAGTGGGGAAAGGTCCCATGCCAACTCTGGTGCAATAGGCTTTAAAGATGCCATATACATTTCCGATTTTATTGGGCGCAATTCCCAGTCCGGTACAGGCCCCCGCACAGATAGTGCTTGAGGAGGTGACAAATGGATATGAACCAAAGTCGATATCCAGCATGGTTCCCTGAGCACCTTCTGCCAGTACGCTCTTGCCTGTGGCAAGGCTTTCATTGATCAGATGCTCCGTATCAACAATATGAAAGCTTTTCAGTATTTCGATTCCCTTCATCCACTCCTGCTCCAGTTGGGCAAGTTTTTCAGCATAGTCGTAATGATAGTAGTTATCCAGCAAATCTTTGTGCGCCTGAACCTTTGCAGTATATTTCGCTGTAAAGTTTTCGAACAAATCACCTACTCTTAATCCTTCACGTCCTATTTTATCACGATAAGTTGGACCTATTCCCTTTAAAGTAGAACCAATTTTAGTAGCTCCTTTTGCATCTTCCGAGGCGGCGTCCAGTAAACGGTGGGTAGGTAATATCAGATGGGCCTTTTTTGAAATGAATAAGGTTTTGTGAAGATCAACCCCATGCTTGCTGATAGATTCAATCTCTTTTTCAAAAGTGATCGGATCAATCACCACTCCGTTGCCAATTACATTGAGCTTGTCGTTGTGGAATATTCCTGAAGGAATGGTATGCAATACTTGTTTGAAATTGTTGATTTCAAGGGTATGACCAGCA
Organism: Prolixibacteraceae bacterium; assembly: GCA_035297625.1. Lineage (GTDB taxonomy): Bacteria > Bacteroidota > Bacteroidia > Bacteroidales > Prolixibacteraceae > Aquipluma. The sequence goes on along the minus strand of DATGYU010000182.1, from coordinate 2,964 downwards.
TTCGGGCCGCCCTGAAACCTGGAAATGACATCATATTTTGGTGTCAGTACATCAACAATTTTACCTTTTCCTTCATCACCCCACTGGAGGCCTAACAATACATCTACTTTCATTATTTCAAGATTAATTTTAGTCATTGTCTATTGGTAGTATCCATATCTGCAGGTCAACCAATATTTTCTGACTGGTTTTGGTTTTTTATTGCTTGATATTCCACAAGTGTATAAATATCAATGTTGTGAAACATAGATATTTATACACTCATTTTCACAAACAAACAATGTTTTATCTAAGTGATAAAAATATAAATAATTTGAAGATGATGGGTTAAAAATAATATCAAATCAGAATTCAGTTGGTTTTATTCCAAATGAATTGATATAACAGAATAAAACCAGCGCAGGTTTAATATCTGATATACTGCCCGTAAATATATAGGGTATGATGTGATAATTTAAAATCGTTTTTTTGGCAAATATCTTCAATGATTTCTCTTAACCGTGGATCATAGAATTCGGTAAGACTGCCTGTGCGAATATCAATCAGATGATCGTGCTGAGGAGTCGAATAGGCCTTTTCGAACTGAGCAATGTTCTTGCCAAACTGATGACGAACAATTAGTTTACAATCGAGCAGCAAATCCATGGTATTGTACAACGTAGCCCTGCTGACACGATAGTTCTTGTTTTTCATCGAGATATAAAGCGACTCAATATCAAAATGACCTTCACGGGAATAAATCTCCTCCAGAATTGCAAATCTTTCGGGAGTTTTTCTATGTTCATTTTTTTCAAGGTATTCAATGAACATTTTCTTTACAGCTTCTTTGGTCTTTTGGTTATTCATATTTAAACCAATTATAAATAGAACTCAAAAATAGTATTTTTTTTGATTTAGATAACTCTCCTGGTATTTATTGTTATATTTTTTCTATACGTTCAATATTGTCTATACCCTTGATTTTCATTAACCGGGTAATGAGGTCGGTTAAATCCTGAACATTGTGTATGTATAAATATAAATCTCCTTCAAAAATGCCGTCATGGGTATCGAAATGAACGGTACGCATATTAATATTATTTTGCTTGGAGATAATGTTTGTGATTTCATTGACTATGCCCACCCGGTCAAAGCCGCTTAGTTTGATACGGGATAAATAAGACAGTTTTTTAAACTTGGTCCATTCAGCCGTAATAATACTATCGCCTTGTTGTGACATGAGCTTTAAAGCCTCGGGGCAGTTCTTTTTGTGAATAATGATGTGGTCATCCCCTGAAATGTGTCCTATTACATCATCCCCCGGAATAGGGTTACAGCATCTGGCCAGTGAATAGTTAAGATGATCAGGATCTTCTACCAGGATAAAGGGAGCTTTTTTGTCAATCTTAGTACCGGGAGTTAACTCATCTTCTTTTTTAGTGTTGAAATTCAGCTTCCAGAATTTGGCCAGCTTATTCTCTCGGCGCGTTTGAAGTACTTCGTCCAGATTGTCCAGTTCAAGAAATCCCATTCCAACCTGGGCGTACAACTGCTCCTTATTGGTCAGGTTATAATAAGAGCTGATCTTTTTTAGGGTGTCCGACGATGGGGCTACCTTGTGCTTGGCAAGCTCATCTTCTATTATTTTACGACCCTGTTCAATGTGTTTCTTTTGATCCAGCTTGAAGGATTGTTTTACCTTGGTTTTGGCTTTTGCCGAGATCAGGATGTTTAACCAGCTTAACTGCGGGCTTTGGGTCTTGGAGGTAAGAATCTCTACCTGGTCACCACTTTGCAGCACATGCGAGATGGGAACCAGCTTATGGTTGATCTTGGCACCTATGCAATGATTGCCCAGTTCACTGTGAATTTCATAGGCAAAATCAAGTACCGTTGCATTCTTGGGTAAGGTGACCATCCTGCCTTTTGGAGTAAAGACAATGATCTCAGATGAAAACAGATTCATCTTAAACTCATCCAGGAATTCCAAGGCATCGGACTCCGGGTTTTTGAGCATCTCCTTGATCTTCTGGAGCCATTTGTCCAACTCGCTTTCAATGTCATTGATGTTTTTGTACTTATAATGGGCCGCAAAACCACGCTCTGCAATCTCATCCATTCGCTGGGTGCGTATTTGTATTTCGACCCATTTACCCTGGGGCCCCATCACTGTCACGTGAAGTGCTTCATACCCGTTGGCCTTGGGAATGGTAATCCAGTCGCGGATCCTGTCAGGTTTGGGTTTATAAATGTCAGTGACCAGTGACAGGATGTCAAAGCATTGCCTTTTTTCCGACACATTGGGCTTTGGAGTAAAGACAATACGGATGGCCAGCAAATCGTACACTTCATCAAATGAAACCCCCTTGGTCTGCATCTTGCTCCAAATGGAATAGATCGACTTTAGACGCTCGGTGATAGTAAAGTCTATCCCTTCAATTTTAAGCTGTTCTTCAATGGGCTTGATGAATTCTGTGACCAGATAGTCCCTTTTCTCCCGCTGGTTTTGAAGCCTGAATTGGATCTGGTTGAAAGCCTCCGGATGTTTGTATTTCAGGCTAAGGTCCTCAAGCTCCGATTTAATGGCATACAATCCCAACCGGTGAGCCAAAGGGGCAAAGATATATAAGGTTTCAGCAGCAATCTTTAGTTGTTTGGTAGCGGGCATCGAATCCAGGGTACGCATGTTATGCAGGCGGTCGGCCAGCTTTATTAATATCACCCTGACATCATCCGACAAGGTCATGAGCATCTTTCGGAAATTATTGGCCTGCTTGGAATCCTGCTGCGGGGTAAACTCATCGGATAGTTTGGTCAGCCCATCCACAATCGAGGCTACCTTTTCTCCAAACAGATTTTTGATATCTTCAAGGGTATAATCCGTATCCTCCACCACATCATGCATCAGGGCAGAGATGATGGAAGTGGCACTCAACCCGATTTCCTCGACAACAATCTTTGCTACCGATAGCGGGTGAATGATAT
>DATGYU010000181.1:0-10251 GCA_035297625.1 Prolixibacteraceae bacterium | reverse complement strand
ATACTATTGTTATACTAAAACCTTTATTTTAGTATAACAATAGTATATAAATAGTATTTTATATCCATACCTGATCCAACTGGATTTACAATTTGCAGGAAGGAGTTTATTATTGGAATGATATTTGGAATGATCCTATTTAAACGGCTGGTCCCAGGGTTAAATTACCAGCCTGTCCTTGTTAAGCGGTCACTAAACTGCCACAATAACACTTAGCTATATTCAAATTTCAACCTTGATTCGCATTCATTTAAAGTCCTTAACGTCAAAGGGTAGATTTGAAAGAATAAGCAACTTCGCTTTACTACATGGTAGCTTTCCTGTTGCTCTGGCCAATGCTTTGCCCTTTGCCGTTGATGATGCTTTTTACAACGCTTTCCTTGTTTCCGTTGAGCCAGAAGATCACACTGTGGGTGATGTTCTTTTCAATGGCTTCAGGTGTTTCTATGGCCTGGTCAACAACGACAGGGGCGTTATAGAAAACATTGTAGATGCCTACGCCCCATGCATGATGTTCCTTTACCGGACCGGCCACCTTATAGGAAGCATAGCCATAAGTGTTGCCATGTTTCCAGGCATCCACTGTCGGAGGGTCATAAGGCATCTCGCTCTGGTAGAAGTACACCCTGCCATTTTCTCCGTTCCACAGGGTCTGGTATTCCTGGAAATGCTCATTGAAAAGGCCATAAACGGTAACATCATTGCCGTTTACTACCAGGCCGTTGGCGCATCGGTTCTTGTCCCAGCCGACGCCTGCTCCATGATCGGCTCTCCAAAGCCATACATGATCGATGCAAACATTATTGCTGTTGACAACAAGGCAGCTTTTGGCCGATCCTTCATGGGGGCCGCCCACCCTGAAAAATACATCGTAAAGGAAGGTTGGCCGGGCCTCATGGCTTTTCTTTGAACCCGGTTCTCCTACCTGCAACAGGGTCTCGGAAGGGGTGCTATTGGCATCCATCAAAAGGCCTGCAATGGTGATATTATCCACATCCGACACTTCCATCACCTTATTGCCTTTGGCGGGTACCAGCGATGGCATGCCGATGCCATAGATGACAGTACCTTTTCGGGTTACTTTAAGGCTCTCATCCAGCGAATAGATGCCGGGGGTAAACAACAGGTGCTTCCCTTTCTTCAAGGCCTTGTTAAGTGTTTTGGCATTGTCAACACCCGCTTTTGCCACATAGAATTCTTTGACAGGCAAGGTTCTTTCAATGCTTTCCTGGCCTTCCCAGCTGATGCCTTTAGTGTTTTTCTTTATGGCAGGAATTCGTAGTATCAGTTGATTATCTGCCATTGTCCAGTAGGGCTTCTCGCGTAAAGAAGGTGTTTTCTCGATGGTTGTAAAAGGTTTGGCAGGCCAGTTTTCCTGAGGGGCATTGGGAACTCCCAAAAAGGTCATGTTCCAAACCCCGCCAACCCATTTCTTTAGATCCGTATTACGGGTGAACCATTGCTGCTGAGGACCTGAAATCACGGTACCGTCTACCTTTGAATCGGCCAGAAAGCCTCCGCTGGCATAGCCATTGTCGTGAAGCTTAAGATTTCCTTTGACATGAATTCTGCGCAGTGGAGCAGCCTGCGACACGGCCCAGGTGTTGGTGGTATCTTTGGCAGGCACGATGGTAAGGTTTTCGGCTGCCCTCCAGAAATTGGTAAGCACGTTTCCTCCCCTGGTGGAGTTGGACCTTACGGCTCCTTCTATCACCACCTCATCAGGCGAATTGCCCAGTCCGATTACATGCATATAGTAGCCTACCTTCACATCCAGATGGTAGGTCCCCGGCTTAAACAACAGGGCATAGCGGTTCAGGGAGAACTCGCTTTTGCGTCCTGTCTGGCGGGCATGCAGGGTATCAATCAAGGCTTGTATTTCTTTCATATCCATTGAAGGATCCAGTACAAAGACATTGTCTCCCAACAGGGATTTATTTGTCTGTGCGGTAATTGATTTTAAGCTTTGGGGCAGGTGAGTGCTGCCTTGTGAAAAGACGGGCTGGATTGCCATCAACAAAATAAACAGGCAGAAAAGAAGATTAGTTGGTTTCATTTGGTTTGAATAGGTTATGCTTTACAATTTTCAAAGATAGCTAATGTCGGGCTGTTTGCCAATAATGGATACTCTTTCTTAGTTTCCTGCCCACAGGCCCGTTTAAGGACAATGAGGACCTTAAGGACTTTAAGGTCTCAAGGACAGTGATGCAACTGACCACTGTTTACTGATCACTGCCTTTTAGTACCCTTTCAGGTCAATATTCTCGCTATCGATCATCGTCACCCATTTGCCCATTTTCTTTTGGATTACCCGAAAGTGATGCTGATCATCAGGAGTGACAAAGCTAATGGCTTCCCCGGGAGATTCAGCCCTGCCAGTACGTCCAATACGGTGGACATAGTCCTTAGGCGAGCGGGGCAGTTCGTAATTGATCACATGGGGCAGAAATTCAATATCGATACCGCGTGCCAGCAAGTCGGTAGCTACCAGTACCCGAAGCTTGCCTGCCTTGAATTTGCCAAGTGCATCGGTTCTTGCCCCCTGGCTCTTCTGGCTGTGGATGGCAGCAGCGTCTATCCCGTTCTTGCGCAGCTTATCGGCAACGTTATCTGCCTTGTAAACCGAAGAGGTAAAGACCAGCACCTGCTGCAGGTTATTCTTTTTGATGATGTATCGCAAAAGGGGGCCTTTCTTTTCTTCAGAAACAAAATAACCAGTCTGTTCAATCAGGTCAATATTATCTTCTTTGGGTTCAATTTTAATGACGACAGGGGCATGCAGCAGTATCTGATGGATATGTTCAACCTCAGGGCTTAAAGTGGCTGAAAATAGCAGATTCTGCCGCTTTTGTGGCATTTGGGCAAGGATACGGTTCATCTCATCCCGAAATCCCAGGTTAAGCATCTTGTCGGCCTCATCCAGTACCAGGGTTTCAATGGAAGAGAGGTGCACTGCATTGGATTCCACCAGTTCGAGCAGGCGGCCCGGGGTGGCAATCAGTACCTGTACATTCTGCAGCCCGATCATCTGGGGGTTGATGGATACGCCCCCGAATACTGCCAGTGTTTTGACACGCTGAGGCAAGGCTTTTGCAAAGAGTTGAAATACCTTGTTGACCTGAACGGCCAGTTCACGGGTAGGCACCAGTATCAATACGCTGACATGTCTGTTCTTTGAAGGATTGTTCCCCTGGAGATTGGTTAACAGGGGCAGTACATAGCCTGCCGTCTTGCCGGACCCGGTGGGAGCAATGCCCAGCACATCTTTTCTTTGAAGAATAGCAGGAATGACTTCCTGCTGAACAGGTGTTGGCTTTGTATAGTTCTGATCGGCCAATACTTGTATAAATTCCTGTGGCAGATGAAAGGATGAAAAGGGCATATGAATAGGTATAAAATGATTGACAAAGATAGAGGAATAAGTTAAAGGCTGAAGTGGTATGATATATATGATTATTTACAATCAGACGATTTGCCATTTACTATTTCCGCCTAAAACATCAGCTATTCAATTTTATTTGTGTTTTCCTATTTGTGATTATTTGTGTTCCTTCCCTAACTTGCGCTCTGCCTTCTATTTCACCTCTTCTCTGCCATCGGCATAAATGGCAAACCTGCCTTTATTTCTGTCGTGTGCCTGCTCGTGTTTGGGCCATGGCCAGCCGCCAAACTGGGTACGCTGGTATTCCTGAAAGGCCTCACGAATTTCTGCCTCAGAATTCATCACAAAGGGACCGTACTGCACCACTTTCTCATTGATAGGTTTGCCCTGAAGCATCAGAAGATAGCAGTCTGCATTGCCAGCCTTCAAGGTAATGTCACGATCGGCCATCACATGAACGGAATGATAGTCTGGGATGGTTTCTTCGTCTATCTGCAGCCCGCTGCCTTTATAGAAATAGAGCATCCGGTTGGCTTCTGCTGCGGCTTTTGGTAAGTGCCAAGTGGCTCCTGCTTCCAGTTTAATGGTCAGGATGGATACTTCATTCATCGGATTGGCTGCCCATGAATCAGGTGTAGGAGGGGGTGCCTGTAGGTTTTTTAGCTTGCCTGCAATCACGTCCACCTCTATCATTTTACCATTGCTGTCAGTTTCCTTCAGCACAGGGATCATATCTTCCCAAAGCATCTTAAAATGAGGGGTTACAAACTTGCTGGCCTTAGGCAGATTGAGCCATATCTGGAAAATCTCCATAGGATTTCCCTTATCCTGGTTGACCAATGGAAACATCTCGGAATGCAGTACCCCTTTGCCGGCCGTCATCCACTGCACATCGCCCTTACCGAAGCGCCCCGAAGCTCCCATTGAATCGGTATGGTCAACCAATCCTTCCTTGGCCACTGTCACCGTTTCAAAGCCCCGGTGGGGGTGGTAAGGAAAGCCCGGTATGGTTTGCCCATGATACATCCGCCAGCCATCCTTAATGACAAAGTCCTGCCCGATGTTACGCCCTTCCAGTGAAACGGCAGGGCCCATCTCGGCATTTCCTTTTGGAAATTCATCGCGGTGATGCACACAGAAAATAAAGGGATCTAGTGTTGCCCATGGGAAACCCAGAGAGCTGATCTTCAGGATTGATTTTTGTTCCATCTTGATGGTCTGTTATTTGATGTTTAGCATATAACAGCTGACAATCAGAATGGTTGAGGGGCATGGGCAGTATACAGTGGTCAGTGTTCAGTAGGCAGTGATCCATTCTTTAGTCCATCAGTTCATCAGATTGACCAATCATATGACCTCGTCCGGGGACTCCAACAGGGGGCTGGGAATTGCTTGGCTGTAAATTATTGATAGTTTATTTTCTGACCCACTGCTCACTTTTTACTGATCAGTGATTACGAGTGTTTGGAGGATTAAAAAGGTCACAAAAAAACACTCCCGATTCATCAGGAGTGTTTTTGTGGCAGGTCTTATTTTAATTCATGAAACTGATCTTCCGAATACTACTGATCGCTATTTCTATTTGCCCATTACCTTGGCCCAGGTGTCTTTAAGCTGAACGGTGCGGTTAAAGACCAGCTTTCCAGGTGTAGTATCAGGGTCGATGTTGAAATAGCCCATGCGTTCAAACTGGAAATGATCCAATGGCTTGGCATCTTTTACGAAAGGCTCTACATAGCATTTGGGCAATACCTGCAATGAGTCATGGTTCATGAATTCCTTGAAGTCGATGTCTTTATGGCCGTCGGGTTCTTCATCCGAGAACAGGCGATCGTAAAGGCGCACTTCTGCTTCCACATTCTCTGTGGCCGATACCCAGTGGATGGTCGACTTAACCTTGCGTCCATCGGGGGAGTTTCCGCCACGTGAGGCAGGATCGTAAGTGCAATGAATTTCGGTGATCTCGCCATTGGCATCTTTCACCACATTGGTACAGGTGATGAAATAAGCATAACGAAGCCTTACTTCTGTTCCGGGTGACAGGCGGAAGAACTTCTTAGGAGGCTCTTCCATAAAGTCATCACGTTCGATATACAGTTCACGGGTAAAAGGTACCTGGCGGGTTCCCATGGAGGCATCCTCAGGGTTGTTGATGGCTTCCATTTGTTCCACCTGACCTTCAGGATAGTTGGTAATAACCAATTTAAGCGGATTGAGTACCCCCATCACACGCTGCGCGCTTTTGTTCAGGTCCTCACGGATGCTGTACTCCAGAACCCCCACATCGATTACTCCATCGGTCTTGGTGACACCAATGCGGTCTGCAAAATTACGGAGCGATTCGGGTGTGTAACCTCTTCTTCTTAAACCGCAGATGGTGGGCATACGCGGATCATCCCATCCTTTCACATGGCCATCTTTTACCAGTTCGAGCAACTTGCGTTTGCTCATCACCGTGTAGCTCAAGTTCAGGCGGGCAAACTCTATTTGTCGTGGCCTGTAATCCGAGTCCATCAGCTGGTCAACAAACCAGTCGTACAGTGGGCGGTGCACTTCAAACTCCAGGGTACAGATCGAATGGGTGATGCCTTCCCAGTAGTCGCACTGCCCGTGAGCGAAGTCGTACATCGGGTAGATGCACCATTTGTCGCCGGTACGGTGATGCGGGGTCTTCATGATGCGGTACAGGATCGGGTCGCGCATATGCATGTTGGGAGAGGTCATATCTATTTTGCCACGCAATACTCTTTGTCCTTCGTCGAATTCGCCTGCTTTCATTCTCATGAAAAGGTCCAGGTTTTCTTCCACCGTGCGGTTGCGGTAAGGGCTTTCAGTTCCCGGGCGGGTAGGGGTACCTTTCTGGCAGCTGATCGTCTCGGCATCCTGATCATCAATATAAGCTTTTCCTTCCTTGATCAGTTTTACGGCAAAATCATAGAGCTTATCGAAATAATCAGAAGCATAGTATTCACGATCATCCCAGGTGAAGCCCAGCCAGCGGACATCTTCCTTAATAGAATCGACATATTCGGTATCTTCTTTTACAGGATTGGTATCGTCAAAGCGAAGGTTGGTCAGCCCATTGTATTTCTGGGCCGTGCCAAAGTTCAGGCAGATCGATTTGGCATGCCCAATATGCAGGTATCCATTGGGCTCCGGGGGAAAACGGGTATGTACACGCCCGTTGTTCTTGCCCGCTTTTATCTCTTCCTCAACAATCTGGTGAATAAAATTATTCGACTTCGTCCCATTATCAATTTCTATCGTATGTTCGCTCATCTTATTCAATTTATAATATCCTTGTTGTATTTATGATTGATCACAAAAGTATAAAAATGAACTATAGATTTTACGAATTACAACGAATTGTATGAATTGTTAATTGAAGTTCACATTGATGTGTATTAAGCCAGGTAAACGTCCGGACATCAGAAAGCGCATGGAGAATATAATGGCTATTAAATATTTCTGCTTACTTGAGCATCTGACACCTGTGTTTTTATGATATTATTTCAGACCTTTGTCTGCGATAACGCTGGTGCAAGGCTATCCGCGTAATCCCAGCCCGTCCTGCCAGTACCAATCAGGCAGGCGGGCGAATAAATCCGTGTAATTCAAGAAAAGATATACCATGACCATTATTGAAATAGAAGGAATGGAGTTTTATGCCTTTCACGGGCATTTTGATGTAGAGAAGATAGCCGGTAACCGGTTTTTGGTTAGCCTTCAGATAGAGGCCGATTTGAGTAAGGCAGCTTACAGCGATCGGCTGGAAGATACACTCGACTATCAGAAGGCCTACAGGGCAGTAAAAGAAGAGATGGCTATACCTTCTGATTTGCTGGAGAATGTGTCTTACCGCATTATCAGTCGTATTAAGAATGAATTTCCTGAGGCGTCAAAGGTAAAGGTGAAAGTCTCGAAGATGACCCCGCCCATGGGAGGACAGATTGAAAGGGTGAGCGTGACCATGGAAGGGTAGAGGCCAGTGATCAGTAACCAGTTAACAGTGGTCAGTGGTAGATGCTGCTTTTGCTGATACATCCGCTTTGGCCTTAAAGTCCTTATCGTCCTCAATGTCCTTAACCGGGCAAGTGGGCCAGCATCATTTAACTTTAAACTTTGCAGCATGAACATTGAAGAACTAAGAGACTACTGCATCGCCAAGCCTGGTGTTACCGAAGAGTTCCCATTTGATGAAACCACCCTGGTATTTAAAGTAATGGGCAAAATGTTCGTGTTCACCAACCTTGAGGGCGATTGGAAGCTGAACCTTAAATGTGACCCTGATTGGGCCATGGAACTAAGGGAGCTGTATCCGGCTGTTCAACCGGGCTATTATATGAATAAGATGATGTGGAACTCGGTTATCATGGATGGTTCACTAAAATCAAAGCTGGTGCTTGAGATGGTGGATCATTCCTATCAGCAGGTGGTAAATAAATTAACAAAGAAACTGAAAGAGGAACTTAAAACATTGACAGAGAAGGATAAGAAGTAGGAATACAAGGATAAAAATGTTCAATAATAAATATCCAATATCCAATGTGAAATAAGGAATCTTGAATAGGAATAAGGAAGTGAGATGGGAGTATCCATCCTTCAATCCTTCGGTCCTTCAATCATTACAATTATAAATCTATCAAATGGAAACATACGAACTAAAAGGTGAGGAATACATTGAGCTGATCAAGCTGTTGAAGGTGATGCGTGTCAGTGAGTCGGGCGGTCAGGCTAAGCTGATGGTAGAAGACGGCATTGTATTCCTGAATGGGATACAGGAAAACCGAAAGCGTGCCAAGCTTAGAAGCGGCGATATTGTGGAAGTGCTGGACTTCAAGATCAAGATAGTATAATTTCACGGATTAAGGCGGATTACATGGACTGGGATGCGTTGGGGCCAACCGACACTTGAAGTATTTCATTTCAGGACAATAAACCGGACAAAGCTATCCACTCTTTTAATAACTTCATTTTTATCACATCTTACAACTGCGACTGGAAGTCACAGGACCCGATGCTTTCTTTGAGTGGGATGCATAGCCATTGTTTAAAGTCAAATGTAAAGTATCTTAAAGGGATATGGATGTAAAATAAATTTACGCTGATCAAAGAAGGCGATTTGCGGGATTTTGCTACATATGGTATAATGATTTGTAAATAAGTGTTTTGTGTTATTGTTTATTCATAACTGTAACAGATGATTTTAAGTGTTATGTAATAATTGTATTGTTATAAAGTGTTTAAAATCAGCATGCTTGTTGGTTGTGATGTGAAATTTGCTTTAATTATACGACTGGATGTGGAAAAATATTTGCGTATATGAATAAAATATTTACAAGAATATTGCAAGTGTAAAAAATTGCGCTATATTTACAATCGTGAAGAGGTTATTCGATTAGTGAGATTTAATACTCAAAAATCAAATATCATGAGGGCGATTGGAATACTTTTAATAGCAGTTTTCTTTTCCCTTGGGTTAGGCGGGAAAAAGGTAATTGGCCAGACAGTAGCCATTGGTCATGTGTGTGCGGAAGTAGTAGAGTCAGTAAGCGCCGCTTCAGCCACCAACAGTGATTTTGAGCTCTCAAGATCCACATTGCAGACAACAGCGGAAGGTCTTACCTCCGAAACACTAAATCTTGGCGCTATTACCATTAATTCCGGAAAGAATATCGCCTGCAATATCGTCCTTACTTCAGCATCTGTTACTGACAACCATGGCAACACTTTTGTTGTTGATCCGGCGGTACAGGATACTTCAATCTCCACCGATTTAAAATCAGCTGGCTTACAGACGGTAAAGCTTGGCGCCAATGCAAACATCATCGGTAGCCAGGCTTCAGGACAGTATGAAGGATCGTATACGGTGGTCTTTGCTTATAATTAATTCACTGCGGATGATATTCGTTTGTCTGTATGGAGTATACTTCTAAGGCAACTTCATCAATCTTATAAAAATCATTAGCTTCGAAAAGATTGTTAGGGTTGGAATTTGAAGTAATTCTTTTATCCTGCGAAGGTTGTATCAGAAAGTGACATTCTGTATATCAGCCATTTTAATTGATAAAATACTTTTTCTATCCTATTTATTAAGATAATTATTCAGCGCATTTTGCACTTTGATGCCATAAAGTCAACTTTGCCTGTTTATTGCCACCATCTGATCAGTATTTGTACTGTTGCTGTACTGTTATGCCTTATTTAGTACAGATACAGTAGAGATACAGTACAGATAGTGGCAATGGATAGACAAAGGTTTAAGATATCTGGATGAGGGATAGTGCTCTTCTTTTGAGTTTTGCCGGCAAAGGTATTTGAGGCATTGGTTTGGGAAATTCATATTCAGATGAAGTGCAGGATCATTTTTATCTTTTATCCACCTCATTCAGTAAGATCAAAGATGTAAATAATTCCAATTGAATGATTTATTTATGATTAGATCGTGCTTTGCAACAGACTTGGCAAAGTATCTAAGTGTTTGGAAATCGAAATCCCATATGGTTCAAAGATAAAATTAGCGTACCGCTATGCCATTTTAGTCAACCTTAACATCACTGTGACAACGGGGATCTGTATTTTTATCTGCCAAACAGCACATTGCTTTTAACACTTACCTTTTCTAGGTTGAATACATACTGGATTATTGCAATTCCTATAATTTGGAAATGAAATTTATATTCGAAATCGGGAGATATAGAGGATAAAAATATTTACAGGGTGTAAAATTAATTGTTTTACAACTGTAGGATCAAAGGCTAATTCAGAGGATTTTGGTATTTGTAATGATTCTAAATAGAAGTTATAAAATATTGCAAAACAGCTTAGTGTAAATATTTCTAAAAATAATTACAAGTTTATCTAACCCT
>DATGYU010000180.1:0-15782 GCA_035297625.1 Prolixibacteraceae bacterium | reverse complement strand
CAAAGAACTTGAAATCAGAAAGACCTTATCGGAATCTCATTTATACAGCTCTGCTTTCGTTGTCGACAAACACAATGTAGTTAATAATATTCCTCAGGAATTCATCCTGACAGGTGCCGGCTGGGGCCATGGCGTAGGCCTGTGCCAGATTGGGGCAGCCATGATGGGAGCCAAGGGATACCAATATGATGAGATACTGATGCATTATTTCCCGGGAGCTAAGATTTCAAAAGAGTATTAAAATGGAATATATACCATAACCAATATTTAAAACTACAATTTCGACCTACCGTCTGTAAAGCTTGTATTTATTGAGGATTGGATAAAATAAATCCAGCTGCAAGCTTGTTTTTTAAGAATCAATTACTACCTTGTAGTCACTTAACTTTCCCTCAAATTGGTAAGGTAAAAGCATACACAAAACGACATTGATTCTGATGAACAAAAGAAAGGATATCAGTCAGCGCAATCCCTGGGCATGGATTCCCACTTTGTATTTTGCGGAAGGGATACCATATGTGGTGGCCATGACGGTGTCACTGATCATGTTTAAACGCATGGGGGTATCCAATACAGACATTGCCCTTTACACCAGCTGGCTGTACCTGCCATGGGTGATAAAACCGCTATGGAGCCCTGTTGTCGACCTTCTTAAAACAAAAAGATGGTGGATTGTCATCATGCAATTAGTGATTGGTGCCGCGCTTGGTGGAGTCGCCCTTGCATTGCCTCTACCAAGCTATTTCCAGATCACCATGATCTTTCTGTGGCTGCTGGCTTTTAGTTCAGCTACTCATGATATCTCTGCCGATGGGTTTTATATGCTTGGATTGAATGAGCATCAGCAAGCTTACTTTGTTGGTATTCGCAGCACCTTTTACCGCATTGCCATGATCACAGGGCAGGGACTACTGATTATCCTTGCCGGCTTTTTTGAAACTACTACCGGCCTGCCCCCCATTGAGATACAAGTAAAAGCATCGCCTGGAGTCATCCATCAAATTAGCCTACCTGAAGTGCCAGAGATATCATTGCTGGCAAATGAGCAATCCTACTTTGTAACATATCCCAAAGAGGTAATACTTTCAACCCAAAACATTCAAAAGCAGCAACTGGATTCAATCCGCAATCTGGTAAAAGAACACAATGCATCCCTTGGATTTGTCAATACGGGTAAAGAAACAACTGCAAAAACCACAGCAAATACCGATTCCTGGTGGACAGACAATATATCTTCTCCTTTAAAACAGTTTCTGCAAAAGCACTTTAAAAAGGAAGAAGTCAAATCCAATGACAACGCCGCTGTTGGAAATATCGCAGTTGTAGCCGTTAAGCTGAATGGTAAGCCTGATGCGGATAAGGAGATGATCCTCAATACAAAATGGCAAAGAGGAGATCAGAGTCTTCAGCTATTGGAAGGTGAGCGCCTGGCATTTACCTTGAATAACTGGGAGAAGCCGGCCTATTTACTGATCCAGGCTGACCCTAAACTGAAACATAAAACAGAAAGTACTTTCAAAGGAATGTCGGGGAACATCCACCTGGCATGGAGCATTACCTTTGTGATACTTGCCGGCCTGTTTATCTTGTTTTCCTTCTACCACCGCTTTGTTCTACCCTACCCTTCTTCAGACACCAAACGAATGTCAGGACAACAAAACCTGTTTAAAGCTTTTTTTAAAACTTTCGCTTCTTTCTTCAAAAAAAGAAATATTGGTGTGATTCTTTCTTTCCTATTGTTCTACCGCTTTGGGGAGGCGCAATTGGTAAAGATGGCTTCTCCTTTTATGCTGGATCCTCGTCAGGTGGGCGGATTGGGATTAACAACCGGAGACGTTGGCTTGATTTATGGAACTTTTGGAATACTAGCCTTAACAGCAGGCGGAATACTTGGGGGACTGGCAGCCTCCCAAAAGGGCTTAAAATACTGGCTCTGGTGGATGGTGCTGGCCATTAACATTCCCCATGTGGCTTACGTTTACCTGGCCTATGCACAACCCGACAACTACTTTATAATCAGTCTGTGTGCTGCCATCGAGCAGTTTAGCTATGGCTTTGGCTTTACCGCCTATATGTTGTACATGATTTATATTGCTGAGGGAGAAAACAAAACTGCTCATTTTGCCATTGCTACCGGTTTTATGGCTCTGGGAATGATGCTACCGGGCATGTTCTCAGGCTGGCTTCAGGAGATCATTGGCTATAAGCATTTCTTTGTGTGGGTGATGCTCTGCATGATCCCTGGAATGATTCCTGTACTTTTTGTAAAGGTGAAACCGGAGTTTGGGATAAAGGAGAAGGCGTAGGGCTTGGGGCTAGGAGTAGTAAACAGTGGTCAGTATTTAGTAATTGACAATTAGACGATTTACAATTTACTATTTAGGCTTCGCACTACCCAACTTTAAACAATCCTTCAATCCCTCAGTCCTTCAATCCTTTGAACTTTCCTTAAATGCTATAGCTTCCCTGACTTGGATTTTTTAACTCGTGCAGCGGGAGCGGATGAAATACCGTAAGCACTTCTTTTTTGAATTCCTCAATGATCTGCTGGTGATCAAAGGCAAGCTCGGGAAGCTTATCCAGCTGAAACCACTGTGCATTGGCGGCATCATCGCCTGCTTTTGCTTCAACTTCATTATCTGTAAATGAGTAAAATACCACAGAGATGGTGCGCCCCCTTGGGTCACGGTCAACAGCACCATAGGCCTTGAACTGGCTTAGTTTTTTAACCTTGATACCGGTTTCTTCTTCCAGCTCCCGATAACAGGCCACTTCAAGTGATTCATCCATTTCAATAAACCCGCCCGGAATGGCCCATTTATCCTTAAAAGGTTCGCCCCCACGCTGAATGAGCAGTATAGAGTTATTCTGACTGATTAAAATACAATCAACAGTTACGGAAGGACGTGGATATTTGTAAGTGTACATGACGCGAAGTTTAAAGTTTCAAATTCAAAGGACTGAAGGACTGAAGGACTGAAGGATTGAAGGACTGATCACTGATTACTGATTACTTCTCCTTGCCCTCGCCTCTTTACGTCAATCCTTGATAATTCGTTTCATTACCCTCATCTGGTGGGTGTATCTTTTGGTATCCACATTAAAGATGCCAAACTGGTCGACGTTGTCGATTCTTACCTTTCCCGAAGCATGGATGATCTTGTTCTTTTCCCAGATTATGCCCACATGCACAATACGGCCTTCCTCATTGTCGAAAAAGGCAAGGTCGCCTGGCTTGGCCTCCTCCATAAAGCTGATGGCAGTGCCCAGATGAACCTGCTGACCCGTATCCCTTGGAATGGCGTACCCAACCATCTTATAAATGATCTGGGTAAAGCCAGAGCAGTCAATTCCCAGGGGAGAACGCCCGCCCCAAAGGTATGGGGCATTGAAATATTTCAGTGCCTGATCAATTAATACCTTGCGTATGTTGGCCGGTTTACGGTAAGTTACATTGCCCGAATGTGGGAATACCTCACTTTGAATAGAGAATTCCTTCAGATATGGGTGCCAGCAAGGCAATGTGCTTCCGGCAACAATCATGGTAGTCTGTTCCGCGTTGACCGGTATAATATTAAAAATATCGGTAGTGACGGCAAAAGGGGCCTTTTCAATCTTACGGTAAGTCTTCTCCATTAACGGCGTGATCATTTTCATATCGATCCAGCCTTCATATCCGTCAAAGGCAAGCTTTACCTGGGCCCAGCCAAGCATAACCACATTGACTTCGAAATGCTCGCCATATAATATCTGGGTGACCATCTCACTTTGTTCCGAAGGTTCCCTGCGTACAGGAATGATGCTTAAACTTGAAATACCGTAGTTCATACTATTTAAATTAGGCAAAAGTGGTTTGACTTAACATTCCTTTGACACAATAAAGCGGAATATACCTATTTCACCAAAGATTTTATTATTTTAGATTTCCAAAGGTATAATTTAACAGTTACTTTTTAAATTGCAACGGTTTTCAAAATGCAGTATTTATGAAAAAGTTATTAACCCGTTTAAATCGCTCCTATCATCTGTTTTATCTTTTGATGGTTCTTATAGCAGGGATTGGTGTGATATTTCTCATTTTCCCGGGCGAAAGCCGCTTCAAATACGAATTCCAGAAAGGCACTCCCTGGCGACATGAAACACTGATCGCTCCTTTTAATTTTGCGATCTTAAAGACAGATGCAGAGATTAAGGCAGAAAATGACTCCCTGACCAAAACCTATATTCCCTATTTTACCCTTGACACCCTTGTTGGCATTACCAAGGACAATGAATTTTCCCTGGCATTGTCAAAGTTTGCGGATAGCCATCATAAATTAAAAATCAAAGATGGGTTTAACAATTTGCCCCAGGTACTGGCTAATCTATATCAAACAGGGATTCTGCAACAGTCGGCTGAAACTTATGGAGAACTGGAAGGGAAACAGGAAATGTTGATAGTAAAGGGCAAAAAGGCAATAAAGACTCCCGTTACCAACCCTTATTCCATCAAATCGGCCTATAAAACCTTAAATGACACCATACGCACCATCACTGAGGAGGCTTATCCTGATTTTATTAAGTCCATCAACCTGAGCGATTATATTGTCGAGAACCTCTATTTTGATGAAGCGCTCAACCAAAAGGAAAAGAAACAGCTCCTGGATAAAGTATCCACTACCAAAGGGATGGTGCAGGCAGGCGAACGCATCATCTTCCAAGGTGACTTGGTGGGCCAGGAAAAATACAAACTACTGGAATCATTAAAGCAGGCCTATGAGAAAAAGAGAGGCGATAATATTGAATACTTTCTTGTCATCGCAGGGCGATTATTGATAATTACTTTCTTTATCGTGCTGATGTTCCTGTACCTTTTGTTTTACCGGCGCGACATCTTTGATCACAGGGGAAGGCTCTCGTTTATCTTTCTGATGATTGTTCTGATGGTCTTTTTGGCGGGCTTTGCCACCAAGGTCAATTCCATCAATATCTACATGGTCCCGATGGCCATTCTGCCCATCCTGGTACGTATATTTTTTGATTCCCGGACGGCCATCTTCTCCCTAATGATCACTACCCTGCTCATTGGTTACTTTGCCCCGAACAGTTATGAATTTATCATCCTTCAGATGTTTGCCGGCATCATCGCGGTTTTCAGCCTAAATAAGCTTCACAAACGATCGCATATTGTATTTTCTGCCCTGTGGGTATTTTTGACTTACTCGGCCGTTTACCTGGCCATGGCAATGGTACAGGAAGGCAACCTTGAAACGATCAACTGGTCGGCTTTACAATGGTTCGGCATGAGCAGCTTTTTAATTTTCATCACCTACCCGCTGATCTATATCTTTGAAAAAATCTTTGGCTTTGTGTCGGATGTCACCCTGATAGAACTTTCTGACACCAACCAGCCCTTGTTAAGAAAGCTGGCAGAAGAAGCGCCCGGCACTTTCCAGCACTCCATTCAGATAGCCAACCTGGCTGAAGCGGTAATCCATCGCATTGGAGGCAATCCTTTCCTGGTAAGGGCTGGCGCCCTGTACCACGATATTGGGAAAACCTTCGACCCGGAGTTCTTCATCGAGAACCAGGCCATCGGCATGAACCCTCACGATCAGATGGATCATTTAAAGAGTTCGGCCATTATCATCGATCATGTGGCCAACGGGGTTAGGCTGGCTCAGAAATACGGGCTGCCCGAGATTCTCATTGCCTTTATTACCACCCATCACGGCACCACCCAAACCGATTATTTCTACAAGAACTATAAAAAGGAAAATCCGGATATGAACGTTGATCCTAAAATGTTCACTTACCCCGGACCGCTGCCACAAAACAAGGAAACAGCCGTGCTGATGCTTATCGATGGTATCGAAGCTGCCACCCGAAGTCTGAGTGAAAAGTCGGTAGAGAACATTCGTAACCTAATTGATGAAATGGTGGAGCAAAAGATTAAGAACAACCAGCTTATCAATGCGGATTTGACTTTCAGGGACATTAACATCCTGAAGCTCACCCTGCTCGAAAAGCTGACCAATATCTATCATGCCAGGATTCAGTATCCAAAGTAGTTTAAAGTTCAATGTTTAAAGTTTAAAGTTATGGCTATTATTGAACGATTTGAAGATGTTAAGGCATGGCAAAGTGCCAGGGAACTTTGTAAAATAATCCACCATTTTACCTTGAGGACTTCATTTTCAAAAGACTACCAATTGGTAGGCCAAATAAAAGGTTCATCAGGATCAATTATAGATAATATTGCTGAAGGATTTGAACGTAATGGTAATAATGAGTTTTTGCAATTCTTATCTATTTCAAAGGGTTCTTGTGGTGAAACAAGATCACAGCTTTATAGGGCTTTAGACAACGAATATATCAAACAAGATGAATTTGATCAGATACTCCATAAAACTGAAGATTTAAGTAAGATGATAAGCGGCTTAATGGATTATCTGAACAAATGTGATATAAAAGGATCGAGATACAAGCATTAGCAATCCATACTTTCAACTTTAAGCTATAAACTTTATACTATGAATTTCTTTAAACAACTTATTACAAATTAACTGGATGTTCAATGATTCTACCATGATCCATTGCACCCCATACTTTAATCTTTAAACTTTTACAGTAATGCCTAAAATACAATTCATTAAACCTTCATAATATGTCCGAACAATTTTATACCAGTATTGCAAAATATTACCCGCATATTTTTCCTCTTAACCCTTCCCAGGTCAGATTTTTAAGTACCATCCTTCCCTATAACGGGGCAAGGGTTATGGATGTAGGTTGTGCGACAGGCAATCTGTCTTTTGCCCTCGCAAAATTTGGATTTCCTACCTGGGGCATTGATTTTGATGCTGAGATGATCGGGATGGCTCAACAGGCTAAATCTGAAGACAATATATTTCCCCTTTTTGAACAAATGGACATGCGGAAAATTAATCAGCATTATCCTAAAGCTTTTTTTGACACCATCATCTGCTTTGGCAACACGGTGGTCCATCTGCTAAATGATGAGCAAATCAATGAATTTTTTTACGCGGTGAACCGTATCCTTTCACCCGATGGCACTTTCACCCTTCAGCTTTTAAATTACAACTATATCCTTGAAAATAATATCAGATCGCTGCCTTTAATCGACAATGAACACATCACTTTTGAAAGGAATTATGAATATTCGGAAGCCTCAAAACTAATAGATTTTAACACCAAACTTACCGTTAAATCCACAGGCCAGGTCATAGAAAATTCGGTTAAGCTCAATCCCATTAGTCGCGAAAAGCTCAGGCGGCAACTCAGAACGGCAGGCTTTAAGACCATGAAATCCTATGGCTCTTTTGAGGGTGATCCCTTTCAGTTCAATGATCTTCCCCTGATAGTGACCTGCACTAGAAAATAAAAGAATGCTTTCTTGTGTTTAAATCTTAAAATCACTTAAACACAAGAGGATGTCTGAAAAGTTAATAAAATAGTATTAAACGCTAAGACACGAAGGCGCAAGTATTGAAATACAAATTAGTTATTCATTGCATCTTCGCGTCTTTGTGTTTAGATTTCCCTTTTTGGACACCCTGTTTTATTTATTATCCCTTTGTTGATAGATGTTGTAATCCTTCTCCTGTGTGTCAAAATACTATCTGCATGGGCATTTCTTTTTTAGGGATTTGACATCAATAAAAACTGCCATAAAGGCTCCAAACCATCAAATTTCACCAATCATGAATTGCTTTTTCAATGAGATTTGGTGGTTCTGTGTTTTTTTGTCAGCATATATTTATAAATGGAATTCTTAAAATAGCATCAGCTTTCGAACTCTCCCTTGTTATTTGGCCGTAAAACCATGCTTTTTAATTGATTAGTTTTAATGTGAATTGTTAATTATATCTTGACAACTTTTTAGAGAAGAACTTCAGATATAAAATATAAATTCTGATCTTTGTCATACTTTTTCATGATAAAAAAACCAAATACCATGTTTAAAATCCAAACATTAAACAAGATTGATCCGGAAGGGTTAAAGATTTTCCCGCTTGATAAGTACGAGATTGCCAGTGAGTTTACAAATCCTGATGCCATCATTGTACGCAGTCAGAAAATGCATGATATGGAATTGCCCTCGAGTTTATTGGCAATTGCACGTGCAGGGGCCGGAGTCAATAATATTCCAATTGAGAAATGTACTGAAAAAGGGATTGTTGTATACAATACTCCGGGAGCCAATGCCCATGCGGTGAAAGAAATTGTGATTGCCGGTATGCTGTTGGCCTCGCGTGACATTGCAGGTTCTATTGAATGGGCAAAATCACTAAAAGGCAAAGGTGAAGAAGTTCCCGCTTTGGTAGAAAAAGGAAAAAACAACTTCGGGGGTACCGAAATAAGAGGCAAAACCCTGGCTGTAATTGGCCTTGGTGCCATTGGGGTCATTGTGGCCAATGCAGCACAAGCCCTTGGGATGAACGTTCTGGGGTACGATCCTTATATCTCGGTTACGCATGCATGGAAACTAAGCCGCAATGTGAAAAAAGCGGAAGGGCTGGAATCACTGCTTGCCACTGCCGACTTTGTCACCCTGCAGATTCCTTTGCTACCGGAAACTAAAGGATTCATCAACAAAGACAGGATAAAGATGATGAAGGAAGGGGTTAAAATCCTAAACTTTGCCCGTGGCGGTCTGGTAAACAACAAGGACATCATCGAAGCGCTGGAATCAGGTAAAGTAGGTAAATATGTAACCGATTTCCCGGAGGATGAACTGATCGGTGTAAAGAACATCATCGCCATCCCTCACCTTGGCGCCTCTACCGAAGAATCAGAAACCAACTGCGCTATTATGGCCGTTAACCAGGTGATGGATTACCTTGAAAACGGCAATATCGTCAACTCAGTGAATTTCCCCACTGCCGAGATGGAACGCAATGGCGGAACCCGTATCGTTGTTGCCAATAAGAATGTGCCCAAGATGGTCAGTCAGATATCTTCCATGCTTGCCGGAGAAGGCCTGAATATCTCCAACATGCTTAACCGCAACAAGGATGAAATAGCCTACAATATCATCGACATTGACGGAACAGTTCCTGCGGGCATTAAAGAAATGCTTTCAGCCATCGAAGGCGTCGTGATGGTGCGAATACTTCCTGCTAAAAAATAAGTGTCTATAAAACATTTTAATGATACCCGGTAAATAATGCATAAATGCTATATTTGCCGGGTATTTTTTGACCCCTTCTGCCCATGCGCTTTTGTATCGGTTAGGGGTAATAATTAAACTATAATCATAACATCTGACAAATAATTAAAAATGGAGAAAAATCTCATAACGAAAGCTGCGGATAATGTTCGGATTCTTTCAGCAGCAATGGTCGAAAAGGCCAAATCAGGCCATCCGGGAGGTGCCATGGGAGGAGCTGACTTTATCACGGTATTATATTCTGAATTTTTGAATTATGACCCCAGTGATATGACATGGATTAACCGTGATCGTTTCTTTTTGGATCCCGGTCACATGTCTCCCATGTTGTATTCCATCCTAGCCATGAACGGCTTTTACACCCTGCAAGAGCTTGAAAATTTCCGTCAATGGGGAAGCCCTACTCCGGGCCATCCTGAAGTGGATCCTTCAAGAGGGGTGGAAAATACCTCAGGACCACTGGGTCAGGGTCACACCATGGCCGTTGGTGCCGCCATTGCTGAACGTTTCCTTACCCATCGCTTTGGCGAATGGATGGCACACAAAACCTATGCTTTCATTTCTGACGGTGGCGTGCAGGAAGAGATTTCCCAGGGTGCAGGCCGTATTGCCGGCTTTTTGGGCCTGAGCAACCTGATCATGTTCTATGATTCAAATGATATTCAGCTTTCTACTGAAACAAAAGATGTTACTGTAGAAGATACCGCCAAGAAATATGAAGCCTGGGGATGGAAAGTAATTACCATTGAAGGCAACAATGCTGACCAGATTCGCAAAGCCCTTAAAACGGCCAATGCTGAAACAGAGAAACCAACCCTGATTATCGGTAAAACCATCATGGGGCTTGGGGCATTAAAAGCTGACGGCACAAGCTTCGAACGTCAATGTGCGACCCATGGTATGCCATTGGGAGAAGCAGGCGCCTCTTTCGAAAAATCTATCGAGCACCTGGGCGGCGATTCCAAGAACCCCTTTGTGATTTTTGATGATGTTCAGGCCTTGTTTGACCAGCGTAAAGAAGTACTGGTTGCCGAATCTGCCAAAAAGAAGGCTGCCCAAGACGCATGGGCCAAAGAAAACCCTGCACTGGCTCAAAAACTAAATACTTTCTTCAGCAAAAAAGCTCCTGAATTTGATTTCGACAAGATTGTCCAAAAAGCAGGCACAGCAACCCGTGCGGCTTCAAGTACCGTGTTGGCAGCTTTTGCAGGACAGGTAGAAAATATGATCGTTTCCTCAGCCGACCTTTCCAACTCTGACAAAACGGACGGCTTCCTGAAAAAGACTACAGCATTTTCAAAAGGCGACTTTTCAGGTTCGTTCCTTCAGGCTGGCGTTTGCGAACTCACCATGGCAACGATCATGAACGGACTGGCATTGCATGGCGGAGTGATCCCTGTTTGCGGAACTTTCTTCGTGTTCTCCGACTATATGAAACCCGCTGTTCGTCTGGCCGCCCTTATGCAGTTGCCCGTAAAATATGTATGGACACACGATGCTTTCCGCGTTGGTGAAGATGGCCCAACCCATCAGCCGGTAGAACAGGAAGCACAGATACGTCTGATGGAAAAGCTCAAAAACCATCATGGCAAGAATTCCATGCTGGTGCTTCGCCCTGCCGACAGTGAAGAAACGACTGTTGCCTGGAAACTTGCATTGGAAAATACCGATTCTCCAACAGGGTTAATACTTTCACGTCAAAACATTAAGAACCTTCCTGCTAAGGAGAATCGTTACGCAGAAGCCCAGCAGGCAGCACAGGGTGCCTATATTGTTACTGATGCTGCCGGAAAACCGGATGTAATCCTTTTGGCCAGCGGCTCAGAAGTGGCCACCTTGGTGGAAGGCGCCGAACTGCTAGAGAAAGAAGGTATCAAATGCCGCATCGTTTCCGTTCCTTCGGAAGGATTGTTCCGCAACCAGAGCAAAGAATATCAGCAAAGCGTACTGCCTGCCGGGGTGAAGAAATTCGGTCTTACTGCCGGACTGCCCGTCAACCTTGAAGGTTTGGTAGGCGCCGACGGTAAAGTATTCGGACTGGAATCATTTGGATACTCTGCCCCTTACGTGGTACTGGATGAAAAGCTCGGCTTTACCGCCCAGAATGTTTACAACCAGGTAAAAGAAATCCTGGCGTAAGTTTCGATATTAAAAACTTTGGAAAAGTTAATGGTAAATAGCTGACTAATTAGGTTCACCGCTATTTAAACTTTTCCAAAGTTATACTATAAAGAAAGGCAGCTCCCCGGGACTGCCTTTTTTATTGCCCTTCCCGCATGATCTGTTATTAATCCCCCAACATTATTATCCCAATATCCCTGCATGATTTAATACCTCCTCATGACAGGGCAGTTACGCTAGTCCCCTTCATTGCACCCAATTGAATTTTGCACGAGGTCAATACCTACTCAATAGTTGGTCAATACCCGCTCAAGTCTATAGGGGTAGATAATGGGTAGATAATAGGTACATTACAGGTTCTGGAACCCGTAATGTACCCGTAATGTACCCGTAACCTACCCGTAATGTACCCGTAAGCTCTTGACCAGGTATTGACCAACTATTGAGTTGGTATTGAGCAAATAGGCAATTTTCACATAAAGGAAATAGGAGGAATCAGGAGATTTGGAATGCATATGCAGTGAGAAAAATGATGGATAATATAAACCATCCATAAAATAATAAAGGCAGCCCAAAAGAGCTGCCTTTATTTATATTACTTTATTGAACTTTTCCAAAGTTGTAGATACAGTTGATAAACTTTGAAAAAGTCAATAGACAATTAACCGGTTTATTTCCGTGTCACTTCTATCGCTTTTCCTTCATAGGCTACCGTGGAATCTGCTGGCTTGTTTAAATCATAGCCAACGGGTTTTTGCTTGCCCACCCATACAATGTTGAAGGTACGCGATTTAATCATTCCGTCAAAGCTTCCTTTTACATCGCCAATGGTCAGTTTGCCGGAGGCTTCATCATAGTTAAATGAGATGGTGCTGTACGCGCCGTTTTCATAGTTGTAGTTGACGCCTTCATCTTCATAAAGGGTAAACTGGGCATCTTTGCCGGTGTAAACATACAAAGTGATCACATCAGCTGGCTTTTCCGAAGTATACTGAATTTCGGGACCGAAAGGCACTATGGAACCTTCTTTCACGAAAAGCGGTATTCTTTCATAGGGAGCTGCCACAGTTGCTTTTTGACCGCCATCCATGTATTTGCCGGTATACAGGTCATACCAGCCGTTTGCTGCAGGGAAATACACCTCACGGGTGGTGGCCTTGTATTTGTAAACGGGTGCCACCATCAGCGAAGGCCCAAACATGTACTGGTCGCCAATATTATTTACCTGCGCATCGCCGTTATAATCCATTACCAGGGCGCGCATGATGGTGTAATCCTCAAAATGAGTTTTACCGGCCAGGGAATAGATGTAAGGCATCAGGCGGTACCTGAGTTTATTGACGTAAACCATGCTTTTATAGGCAGGATGGTTCTCAGGAGCGATATTGTATACCTCGCGGTAAGGAAATTGTCCGTGACTGCGGAAAAGCGGGCAAAAAGCGCCAAACTGGTACCAGCGGGAGTTAAGCTCGCGCCACTCGTTCAAATCTTCAGAGCCTTCCTTGGCACGGGTATAACGGTTTTCAACACAGAAACCACCAATGTCCATGGTCCAGTATGGAATACCCGAGATGGCAAAGTTCAAGCCGGCAGAGATCTGCGCTTTCATATCTTCCCAGCGGGTACCAATATCACCACTCCAGGTAGCGGTTGAATAACGCTGCAGTCCGGCAAAGCCTGAACGGGTCAGCAGGAACACTCGTTTATTGGGATCCACGCTGCGCTGTCCGTTATAGATGGCATCGGCATTCATCAGGGCATAGGCATTGAAATATTTGGTTGATGGGCCCAACGCGGTCGGGGTAGATAATTTCTTGCGGTATTCCATGCTGGCATTGGAAAGGATATCCGGTTCGGAGGCATCCATCCACCAGGCGTCAAATCCTTTGGTATACAGGTGCTCCTTGATCTGGTTCCAGAACAGCTGACGTGCTTCAGGGCTGTAGGCATCATAGAAAGAGCCGATATAACCCTTGCCGATCCAGTCGCGCACGCTGTCTTTTACTGCCTGCTGATACATCCAGCCTTTGGAGTCAAATTCCTTGTAATGCTCGGTGGTGTGATAGAATTTAGGCCATACCGAAATCATGATCTTTGCATTCAGATCATGAACATTTTTGACCATACCGGCAGGATCAGCAAAATGGGCTGTATCGAACTCGTGCGATCCCCATGCAGTCACAGGCCAGTAACTCCAGTCAAGAACAATATTATCCAGTGGAATCTGACGTTTGCGGTATTCTTTTACAACATTTACCAGTTCGTCGGCCGATTTGTAACGCTCGCGGCTTTGCCAGAAACCCATGGCCCATTTGGGCATGATCTGCGCCTTACCCGTCACCTGGCGGTATCCTTTGATCACCTCATCCATGTTATTTCCGCGGATAAAATAATAGTCAATCTGGTCGCCCATTTCAGAAGTAAGGGTCAGGGCATCCTGGTCAGCTTTTGAACGGGGGCTCAATGCTTTCAGACCGATATACGAAGTACCCCCGTCAGGTTTCCATTCCAGGCGGATGGAATATTTTTTTCCCTGTTCCAGGTATTGGGTAAACTTATAGGTATTGGGGTTCCAGGCTGTACGCCAGCGTTCGGGAACTACCAGTTCATCGTTGATATAAACCTTGGTATAACCGGCATAGTAAAGTTTGAAATGATACTCACCGCTTTCTTTTGGTTCAATCTGGCCTTTCCATACAATGGTGGAATTGTTGAACTGAAAACCTTCAGGGAAGTTCTTGATGGTAGTCAGGTTCTCGTAATCGATCGTTGGTTCATTTCTGTTGACATACACCTTAGTGGTGTCCGAATTGGTATAATAAATGGCAGACAATGCCCCCTCTTCCCCTTTCGCATTGTACAGTTTGAAGAGGTTCATATCAGAATAGTCGCGGGGATCGCCAAACTTGGTCAGTGAATAGTTGTCCCAAAGTATCCCGTAGTTTTTATTGGAAACCACAAAAGGAACCGACACCTTGGTGTTGTACTGGTAAAGGCTTTCGTTGCGCCCCTTGTAGTTAAACTCATCCGACTGGTGCTGGCCAAGGCCATAAAAGGCTTCATCGGCGGGAGATTCGAAAACCTGGGTAAAGGTAAAGCCATTGGTTCCTTCCACCGAGATGGGAGCAAATGATTTTCCATCCTTGCGCTCTGCAAGAATCAATTTATTGTTTTCATCATAGAATTTCACATCGCCCGAAACCTTTGACACTTTAGCCTTTACCTTGGAAGTGGATACTACCACACTGTCATCGGCTTCAGCCACCTCAAAACTTACTTTTTGGGCAGCGCTGTCGATTACACAAAGGCTTTTGGCATTTGAAAGCTCACCTCCGGGAGAAGCCACCACTCTGATGATTTGCTCTCCCAATACTTCAAGACGGACAGTTTTAGCCCCTGATTCTGTATGAGAGGTTGGATGAATCAATACTCCCCGGGATGTCTTTTCCCACACCTTTTGGGAACAGGCTGCAAAAAACAGCACAAGGACGGATAAAAAATAAATTTTATTCATAGGTATTTGTGGTATAAGTTGATTTTGAACTATCCATGGTTAATTTGTTGAGTGATTGTAACTTTTCATTAAAGTGTATTTGTTACAATTTCTCACAAAATTAAACTTTTATCTTTTCCGGGCAAATCAACTTATACAAATGATGAACAATTATGCTTAAGAAAGGTTATATTTAGAATAAGATTAGAAAGTAAGTTCATTTTATGGATTCAAAAGAAATAGCAGCCCTTCGTTTAAAAAACCAGCAACTGGCATCTACAGATTTTAAGACTCCAAAAGAGCTTACCCGATGGATGGGCGCTATTCAGGCACAGGATTATAACCAGGCAAAATGGGCCATTGGAATACGAATGCCTCATTTGACAGAAGTTCAGATTGAAGATGCTTTCAACAAAGGGGAGATTATACGCACCCATTTAATGCGTCCTACATGGCATTTTGTTTCTGCTGATGATATTTACTGGATGCTGGAACTTACTTCCCCCCAGATTAAGTCGGTCTTGAACTCCCGGCATCGCGAACTGGGGATTACAGAACTGTTGGTCAATAAAAGCTATCTGGTCATTGAAGAAGCCATCAATTCAAGTGAACAGCAGGCGCTAACGCGCGAAGAACTGCTGACAAAACTTGATCAAGCCGGCATTCCAACAGATCTGCAGCGGGCCTCACATTTTATGCTCAGGGCAGAAATTGACGGGATCATATGCAGCGGTCCCCTGAAGGGTAACAAACAAACCTATGCCTTGCTCAGCAAGCGAGTGGCCCGAAAGATTACCATGACAAAAGAAGAGGCTTTGACGAAGCTTGCCCACAGCTACTTTTTAAGTCACGGGCCTGCTACCCTACCCGATTTTATTTGGTGGTCGGGACTTCCTGCACAAAGTGCAAGGCAGGCGCTGGAAAGCATTAAAAATGATTTTCAGTCGGTTAGACTGGCGACTGAAACTTATTGGTTTTCAAAAGCTGCAGTGTTAG
>DATGYU010000179.1:0-3916 GCA_035297625.1 Prolixibacteraceae bacterium | reverse complement strand
GAGCGCAATGGCAAAGTGGTACTAAAGGCGGTAGCCCAGGTACCGGTTGATTTTAATGGTATTGTTGATGTATTTGAACAGACTTTAAAGCATGAGAATAATGTCACTGAAAAGATCAATAATTTGATGAATATTGCAGTGTCAGCCAGTGATCATGCCACCCAGAGTTTTTTGAAATGGTTTATTGATGAGCAGGTGGAAGAAGAAGCCAATGTGGAAAAGATTCTTGCTACGCTTAAACTCATCAACGGTGAAGGCAATGGCATATTTATGATGGATCGTGAAATGAGCCAGCGTGTGTTTGTTGATCCCAACGCAGCAGTTTAATCTATTCTTTCTATAAGATATTTGTAAAAAGGCTGCCAAAAGGTAGCCTTTTTTGTTGGAGGGTGCGTATAGTAAGAAAGGAAGGAGCAGGGAGCAAGGATTGGTAAACAGTGTTCAGTGTTCAATGATCAGTTTCAGTAATCAATCCTTCAATCCTTCAGTCCTTCAGTCCTTCAGCTAAGGAATAAAAAATAAGAAATAAGAAATAAGGAGTTGAAGAAAGGAGTGCTTAAGGGAGAATAACATTTTTACACTTTGGCACTTAGGTACATTGCCACTTTGTAACTAAAGGATTGAGTTGCTTGATAAACAAGTATTCACAGGATACAGTAATTAAATTGTAATTTCTGAGCATGATGAACGAGATAATAGAAAAGAGCTTTTTAGGATTTTTTGAAACCTGTAAGACGAATATTCCTGAGAAAGACCATCACAGGATAAAGGATGCCTTTGATTTTGTATATGAAATTTTTAATGAGGAGACCCGGGAAAGCGGAGAGCCTGTTGTTGTCCATTCGATAGAAGTAGCTCAGATCGTAGTTCAGGAAATAGGGCTTGGTATTGATTCTGTCTTGGCAGCCCTTCTGCACAATGCCTATTACCATGAGGAAAATATCAGGGATATAGAAAGTCGTTTTGGACCTCTTATAACTTCCATCCTTGATGGAATGGCGAAAATCAATGCACTGGGAACAGATACCGTTGAGCTGCATTCGGAAAATTACCGTAAACTGATGCTTGCCATGGCAGGAGACGTTCGGGTGATCCTTGTGAAGATTGCCGACCGCCTGCAGGTGATGCGCCACCTTCATACTCAAACGGACGCGGTGAAAGCAAAAATATCAAGTGAGACTTCCCATCTATATGCACCACTGGCTCACCGTCTTGGCCTGTATTACATCAATTCAGAATTACTGGATCTTTGCCTGAAGTATCAAAACCCACAGGCATATGAATCCGTAGCGGTACGTTTAAAGGAAACCGACAGGGAAAGGGCTAATTTCGTTGCAGAATTCGTGAAGCCTATTGAAGAAAAACTCAACTCCAGGGGATTTTCCTTTGAAATGAAAGCCCGTACCAAGTCCATCAATTCCATCTGGAGAAAGATGCAAACCCAAAAGGTCGATTTTGATGAAGTCTATGACCTGTTTGCCATACGTGTTATCCTGAATTCAGAACTAAGCAACGAAAAGTCCGATTGCTGGCAGGTGTATTCCATCGTCACAGAAGAATACCAATCCAATCCAAATCGTATGCGTGACTGGATTACCATACCCAAATCCAATGGATATGAATCGCTTCATGCCACAGTGCTGGGGCCCCATGACAAATGGGTGGAAATACAAATCAGGACCCGCCGAATGGATGAAATAGCGGAAAAAGGACTGGCTGCTCACTGGAAATACAAAGGAGGCAGCGGTACCTCTGAAATGGAAAAATGGCTGGCCAACGTGCGGGAGATATTGGAAAACCCTGAATTAAACATGGTGGATTTCATCGACGACTTCAAGATGAATATTTATGCCGATGAGATATTTGTGTTCACGCCCAAGGGGGATTTGCGTAAACTCTCGGCAGGGGCCACACTGCTCGACTTTGCCTATGAAATACATTCAGGGGTAGGTGATCGTTGTGTAGGCGGTAAAGTCAACGGACGCAATGTGACCCTTCGCCATAAATTAAAAAACGGAGACCAGATCTCTGTGGATACTTCCAACCATCAACGCCCAAAAATTGATTGGCTCGACTTTGTGGTGACTACCAAAGCCAAGAACAGGATCAAGGCCAGTCTGAACGAGGAGGTCAAAAGAGAGGCAGACAATGGCAAAGAGCTGCTGCTTCGGAAGATTAAAAACTGGAAGATTGAATACAATGATGACAGCATCCGGAAGCTGTTAAAGCATTTTAAACTCAAGCTGGCCCAGGACTTGTATTACAATATCTCCATCGGGAAAATAGATCCATTGGAAATTAAAGAGCTTTTGGTAGAGAAGAAGGAAGATACCGCCAAGCAACTTATCTCTGAGATCCTTACCAATGAAAAGATACAGGAGCTTGAGTTCACCAGCGGGGATGACTACCTGGTGATTGACAACAACCTGAAGAATGTGAATTATAAGCTCTCTCCTTGTTGTAACCCCATCTTTGGTGATCCCATCTTTGGCTTCGTAACCATAAAGGAAGGCATCAAAATACACCGTTCTACTTGCCCTAACGCCCCTCAATTGTATGAACGCTATCCATACCGCATTATAAAGGCAAAATGGCAGGAAACAAAGAAAAAGTCATCTTTTCAGGCCACCATTCGTATCGCGGGAACTGATGAACAGGGTATTGTAGGTCAGATATCCTATGTCCTGTCAAAAGATATTGGCGTACAGATGCGATCGATCAACATCGATACCAATAACGGGGCCTTTGACGGAACTTTAAGGGTGTACGTCAATGGACTGGATCACCTTGATTTTTTAATGAATAAACTAAAAAGCATTAATGGTGTTATCTCGGTTACAAGAGCCGACTAGCAGGTAATGGTGCTGGCTACTGGCAAAAAGGAAGCTATCAATCAGTACTACTAATCAAAGCATCTCTTGCCAGCAGCCAGCAGCCAATAGCCAGTAGCTAACAAACAGAATTATTGATAAAGTATGAAGAATCTATTGGAGGAAGCAAAAGCGCTTTTTGAAAAGCATGAATTGCCTGAGTCACTGAACCTGGTGAATGAATATTTAGCAAACGATAAGGATAATGTAGTTGCCCTGTTGTTGAAAGCCCGCATTCAATATAAACTGCAGCGCTGGGGGGAGGCCATGAATGAATATCATGCTGTTTTGGATATTGATCCGGATAATAAAGAAGCGAAATCAGGCCTGGAAATGGCAAAAAGCATTCTAGGTTATTTTACCCCTGATATGTTTAACCCATAAACAAATTGGATCATTCATAAAAGATAAAACAGATCGTTTTATGTTGCCAAAGCATGCAATTGGATGATGGACAAAAGACATCAGTCGGCAGCTTGAATAAATTGTTGATTTTTTTTATATTTGATAAAGCGTACGGCAATTTGGCAGTATCCTTTTAAAGAAACCTCATCATTAAAAGCAACAACATGAAACGATTTCTATTGTCCTTGATTCTCTGTTTTGTTGGTTTTGTTGCTTATACCCAAAATGATAAGACGGCCATCGATTTTAAAAATGAAGGCAATGAAGCGCTAAGGGCCAAGGATTATTCAAAAGCACTCCAACTTTATGAACAGGCGCTTGGTAAATGGGGCAATGGACCAAAAGACACAGCCATGACCTACAATATGGCGGTCTGTGCTTACCAGGCAAAAGACTATGATAAATCACAAAAGCTGCTGGATGAATCCATTGCAATGAATTACAAGAAGGAAACCGCTTTACAGTATAAGGCAAACATCTATCAGTTGACAAAAAATGATGCATCCTACCAGAAAGCCCTGGAGGAGGCACTGGCAGCTTCTCCTGACAACAGTAAACTCAAAGGCCGACTGGCTACATTTTACTTGAAAGAAGCCAATGTTTACTATACGGAGGGTGCTAAAATATTAAAATCTGCGGCT
>DATGYU010000178.1:0-14498 GCA_035297625.1 Prolixibacteraceae bacterium | reverse complement strand
AATATCAATAAAGACTGGTGGATTGATAGCGAGAACCGCTATGCCGATTTTATTACAACAAAAGACAAGGCATTGAAAATTATAGATGATGCCCTTGCCAAAAGGGTGCAAAAAGGAAGAAACAATTGGGCAGAGTTAAAGCTTAATGAACTGAAGAATAGTATCAATGACAGCACTTACCCTTACAAGGGGTATGTGGTGTATTACAATTCCTCGGGCCTGCAACCCATGATGGAAGGGATGACCGATACCATAAGGGCCAATCGCATGTTGCAAAGCGCCTCGTTCTTTAATAACAAGTTTGGCACCTATATCGCAGGAATTGAAAGACCCGATGATATTACGACAGACGAAAGAAAATTCCAGAAGGACTCCGCCTTCAGTTACAACAGGGCTGTGATGCCGGGTGCCACTTCCGGGCTGGCCCAGGGAGCAGCGCTTTATGGCATGCCTGATACTTCTTTAATGTACATCCACAAAATCCTTAACACCTTCAGCTATGCAACCCCCGGTACCACGTATGAGGTGTCGCCTGACTACGGCATGTTTGTCCAGGCATGGAATGTAACGGGAATAAATATCCCACTGATCCAATATTTCTTTGGAATACAACCCGATGCTTATAAAAAAGAAATAACTTTACATATCCAAATGCCCACCCTTTGGAAGGATGCCTCGCTCAATGAATTGTTGGTCGGCTCTGCCAAATTTTCGGTTAAATATGCTAAAAACCAAAATAGGATTACATGTATCCTTCATTTAAGCGAACCGGGCTGGAAAATACATTTTTTTGTGGACAACAATTCCGGTAATATTGTAGTCAATAATAAACCGGCGAAAGTTATAGGGCAACAGGTTGAATTAACCGGGCCTGACAATACCGTTCAATATACGATTAATAAACCTAAGACCAATTGATTTAATGAAAAACCTACTGTTTACTCTATTCCTGCTATGGGCTTTAGCAGCCACTTCATCTCCAAAAGATACATTAACGGTTCATTCGCCCAATGGAATCATTGGCGTTAAAATCTGGATGAACAATCAGTTGAACTACCAGATTTTCTACAACAAAAAGGCAATATCGGGCAATTCTGTGATCGACTTGATTCCCTTGAAAGGCAATGCCTTATCTACTAAAAATGTAATAACAGCTTCCAAAGTGGAGCAGGTAAATATGCCGATAGTCGTTCCCGTTCCCGATCGCAGAAAACAGATGAACGATCATTACAATCAGATGACCCTCTCGTTCAGGCAACCCTACCAGGTCACTTTCAGGGTGTACGATGAAGGGGTTGCTTACCGCCTGACCACGCTGTTTAAAGACAGCCTGTATATTAAAAACGAAGTGGCCCGCTTCTCGTTTGTTAATAACCCTGAGGTCTATTTTCCCTTGCTTCACAAAAAAAGCAACGCCGATGTTTACCATACCAGTTTTGAGGAACTTTATCCACTATTGGTCATGAACACCCTTTCCGATACCACAATGGCTTATTCACCCGTATTGGTGGTTCCTAAGCAGAATCCAAAAATCGCCATTAGCGAATCTGACCTGCGCGATTACCCTGGCATGTTTTTAAAAGGAACAGGCAGTGAAGCACTCCAGGGTGCATTTGCTCCTTACCCCCTGGAAGAAAAAAGCACCAAAGAGCTTTATTCACAGAAGATTGTCGTTAAGCGTGCCGATTACATTGCCCGTACAGCAGGAAAGCGCAATTTTCCCTGGCGCGTGTGGATAATAGCAGCACAGGATAAGGATTTGCCGGTCAACGATCTGATCTATAAACTGGCGGAGCCATCAAAACTTACAGATGTTTCATGGATACATCCTGGAAAATGCACCGATGAATGGATCATCAACGTCAATTTATTTAATGTGCCCTTTCGAAGCGGAATTAATACAGCCACTTATAAGTATTATATTGACTTTGCGAAACAATTTGGTTTTGAAAGGATTATGATGGATGCCGGGTGGAGCGACAACAACAACTTGTTTAAAATTGTCCCTGAAATCAACATGGATACCCTGGCTGCCTATGCAAAAAAACAAAATATAAAACTGAGTATGTGGACCCTTGGAGAAACATTGGACAGACAGTTGGAAGATGCATTGGTTCAGTTTAACAAATGGGGAGTTGATTTTATCATGACCGATTTTATTGATCGGGATGATCAAAAAACGGTTAATTTCTATGAACGTGTGGCGAAAGCATGTGCAGACCACCATATTATGATCATGTACCATGGCGCCTATGCTCCCAAAGGTTTTAACCGAACCTATCCCAATGCCGTGACCCGCGAAGGCGTATTGGGCTCGGAATACAATGTCTGGAGCGAGAAGGTTACTCCGCATCACGATCTAACCATTCCTTTTACCCGAATGCTGGCAGGATCGCTGGACTATGAGCCGGGATTTTTGAATAATGCTACCCAGGTAGGATTCAGAAATATAGAAGGCAATCCAATGAGTTATGGTACAAGATGTCATCAGTTGGCCATGTTTGTGGTGTACGACAGCCCTATCCAGATATTTTCAGGCAACCCATCCCAGGGAACCCTGCAACCTGATTTCATGAATCTTATGGGTTCTATTCCAGCGGGTTGGGACGAAACCATTGTGCCTGATGCTAAGGTGGGCGAATACATTATCACCGCAAGAAAGAAAAGCAATGACTGGTTTGTGGGTGGGATGACGGATTGGACAGCAAGGGATTTTAAGCTAAACCTGGATTTTCTTGACGATGGCACATACAGGGCTACCCTTTGCAAGGATGGAATCAATGCCGATAAATATGCTGCCGATTACAGCCTGAGTTCATTTGAGGTGAACAGGCAAACCATTGTACCTATTCATTTTGCTCCCGGCGGTGGATTCGTATTGAAATTGGAGAAAAAGTAAACCCTTAAGTACTCCACACCCTCTTTAACAACCTTGAGGCTGCCGTAGGTCAAAAAAGCAGAAGGCTTTCTTAAAGAATATCGAATAAGGAATAATAAAGTAAAAAAGGGACAACGGACATCCGGGTGTTCTTTTTTACTTTATTATTCCTTATTTTTCTTAAATCTAATTCAAGTTAATTCCCTGATGATCCAACCAAGTAGGCCGACCAGTTGTCAACAGGATCCTGCTCAATAAAACATCCATTTTCACGCTTGCAGCCCTTTATATTTATGCCGGGCAATGATGGTCATTCGCCAGATTATTATTATATTTATATACTATGAAACACAACATTATACGATATATCAGGATGATTTTATTGGCTCTGATATTTGCTTTCAATTCCGCCAAGGTCTCTGCCCAACCAGATGCGTGGCGCATAAAAGCAGACAAGATAGATCCATCCAACTATTATGGCATAACGGTTGCCAACGGGATGATCGGCATTGTCTCTTCCCCCGAACCGTTGAAGGTTAAAAACATCGTTTTAGCCGGGACCTACGATTTGTATGGCAGGGGAAGGGTGAGCAATTTTTTGAACAGCTTTAACCTGCTCAACATGCGTTTGGATATTAACGGAACGGGTATAGACGCCGCTTCGGTTAAGAACTTCAGGCAGGAACTTGACATGCGCTCGGCCAGCTTTTCCTCGTACCTGGATTTTCAGGACAAGGCCAGTATTCAATATACTTACTATTCGCTTCGCCAACTGCCCTTTTGTGTGTTGATGGAAGTGAAAGTCACGGCAAAGAAAGACCTGACGATCAATGCGGCCAATGTGATGGAAGCGCCCGATGCCTTGCGCGATGTTCAGAATTATTACAATGAGATCGACCGCCCGCACGTGAACATTGGCCTGTTAACCTCCTCGGCCAAAAGTCCAACAGGAAAGCTTCAGCTGTGCGCTTCCACAAGCTTTTTATTTACTGAAAATCATGGTCAGGAACCACGTATAATACATGAGATGTGGGACAGTAACATGCACCTGATGAAATTCTCAAAAACCATTAAAGTCGGGCAAACTTATTCATTTTGCCTTGTTGGAACTTCTATCTCTTCTGCTCATAATGAAGATCCACTCAATGAAGCAGAGCGTTTAACCATTTTTGCCAAACTGGAAGGACGCGATCGCCTGGTCAAATTCCACGAGAAGGCCTGGGCTGATTTATGGAAAAGCGATATCCAGGTTGAAGGGGATGCCCAGGCTCAGCAGGATATCCACAGCATGTTGTATCATCTGTATTCCTTTGCCCGGGAAGGTAATTCTTTTGCCCCCTCACCCATGGGCTTATCGGGTTTGGGATACAATGGCCATGTTTTTTGGGACATGGACCTGTGGATGTTCCCCGTTTACCTGATGCTCCATCCCGAAATTGCCCGATCGCTGATGGACTATCGTTTTGAACGGCTGGAAGCGGCAAAACGAAATGCCTCTTCTCACGGCTACAAAGGAGCCATGTATCCATGGGAAAGTGCCGGCACAGGGGTGGAGGAGACTCCCGTATGGGCCTTATCCGGCCCTTTCGAACATCATATAACGGCCTGCGTGGCCCTGGCCGCATGGAATTATTATTGCGTCACCCAGGACAAGGGTTGGCTTAGAGACAAAGGATGGCCCATTCTTTCTGCTACGGCCGATTTTTGGAGCAGCCGTGTGGAGCGAAACGGACCGGGCAAATACGAAATAAAAAATGTGGTTGCAGCTGATGAATGGGCAGAAAATATTGACAACGATGCTTTTACCAATGCGGCTGCAAAAGCCAATCTGCTAAACGCCACAAAGGCCGCTCAACTGCTGGGCATAACAGCCAATGCCGATTGGGAAACGGTGGCTCAAAATATCCCGGTATTAAAATTTGAGGAAGGTACCACCAGGGAACATGGCTCCTATAAAGGAGAAGGCATCAAACAGGCCGATGTAAACTTGCTGGCTTATCCGCTGAATGAGATTTCTGATCCGAATCAGATAAAAACCGATTTGGAATATTATAGCCAACGCATTCCGGATGCGGGAACCCCTGCCATGACCCAGGCTATTTTTACCCTGCTCTATGCCCGTTTAGGCGATGGTGCCAAGGCCTACCAATGGTTTAAAGATGCGTACTTACCGAATTTAAATCCACCTTTTAGGGTTATTGCTGAGACAAAAGGGGGTACCAATCCCTACTTTGCAACCGGTGCCGGGGGTGTCTTGCAGAGCGTGATCATGGGCTTTGGCGGATTGGACATTCAACCGGAAGGAATCGTTCAGGTAAAATCAGTACTGCCCGATAAATGGAAAAAACTGACCATTACAGGGGTGGGGATGGATGCCAAAACATATGTGGTAAGTAAGTAACCAACATTTACAATTCCAGAAAATAAACCCACAGTTCAACATTGCATTATGAAACGCTTTTTGCTCCTTGGTTTTATTGGATTTTTGTGGTTGTCGGTATTCTCCCAAAATACAACGTTACCACCTGATCAACTCTACAAGGAGCTGTTTCATGATGTGCAGATGCAATCCGTTTTTAAAGACAGCAAGACTTTTGTTGACTGTA
Source organism: Prolixibacteraceae bacterium (assembly GCA_035297625.1). Taxonomy (GTDB): domain Bacteria; phylum Bacteroidota; class Bacteroidia; order Bacteroidales; family Prolixibacteraceae; genus Aquipluma. The sequence goes on along the minus strand of DATGYU010000178.1, from coordinate 9,014 downwards.
TCCCTAAAATCAGCCCCGATGAAATTGTCAGCCATTACAGGCAATGGAAGAAAGATCCGGTTTCACCTGACTCCTTGAAACAATTTGTCACCGATCACTTTATTATACCTGAAGCTCCACCGTCTGCAAATCCTGCAGGAGAAATAACGGAATCACTGAAAAGTCATATTATAAGACTTTGGAGTGAATTAAGCCGCCAACCCGATAGAAACACCCCGGGCAGTTCCCTGCTGCCCTTGCCTCATCCTTATATTGTGCCGGGAGGCCGCTTTCGCGAGATCTATTATTGGGACAGTTATTTTACCATGCTGGGACTTCAGGAAAGCGGCAAATGGCAAATGATTGAAAATATGATCGATAATTTCTCTTTTCTGATCCAGACTTACGGACATATTCCTAATGGAAACCGGACCTATTATTTATCACGCTCACAGCCTCCCTTCTTTAGCCTGATGGTAAATCTGCTGGCAGAAAAAAAAGGCGATTCCATTTATACACGCTATTTGGGTGCGCTGCGTAAGGAATATGATTATTGGATGGATCAAACCGCCCCAACCCGGCATGTGGTAATGATGGATGACGGCTCCGTGCTGAACCGCTATTATGACATGGATAGCGTCCCAAGGCAGGAAAGTTACCGCGAGGATTATCTGTCGGCACAGCAAAAGGCCTTGAAAGCAGAAAAGGAAAACCAGCCTTCGGTATTTTTCACCATGTGCCGTAATTTACGCAGTTGTGCCGAAAGCGGATGGGATTTCAGCAGCCGCTGGTTTGCCGATGGACTGAACCTGGAAAGCATTCAGACGACCCAATTGATTCCTGTGGATCTGAATGGGTTGATCTATCAGTTGGAACTGACCCTGGCAAAAGCCTACAAAGTGGCCGGAAACAAGGCATCCTGCAATTCTTTTCTTCAAAAAGCAAAAGAGAGAAAATCAGCCATCAATAAATATTGCTGGAATGAAGCCGAAAAATGGTATGTGGACTATAACCTTTCGCTGCATCAACAATCGGGGGAATTAACCCTGGCAGGGATGACGCCCTTATTTTTCAATATTGCCAGCAAAGGGCAGGCTTTGACTGTAGAGCAAACCCTGGTTAAAAAGTTTTTAAAAAGCGGGGGAGTGGTGACCTCCTTAAAAAATACCGGTCAGCAATGGGATGCACCCAATGGATGGGCTCCCTTGCAATGGATGGCCATAAAAGGGCTAGAGAACTACCACCGTAATGCCACTTCTCATGAAATATGCAAACGCTGGACCAAACTCAACCGTGAGGTCTATTCCCGTACGGGTAAACTGATGGAAAAATACAACGTTGAAAATACCTCCCTGGAAGCCGGGGGAGGTGAGTATGAGGGACAAGACGGGTTTGGATGGACCAACGGAGTGCTGTTAAAATTGATTTCCCATCATCAAAAATCTGCTGAGCATTAGTAGGAAAAGTGCTTGAAATAAAGTATATTCATGCTCATATAAATAGGTCTTAGAGAGTTGAGTGCCTTGTTCCCAAGCCCTGAAAAAGGCATTTGGATTCGACAGACTATGATCTAAAAAAAACCAATGAACAAACAAAAACCATCGAAAGGTCTTCCTAAAACCCATCGAAAGGCATGGGTTTTTAAGCTCATCGCTATCCTGTTTCCTGTCGCCCTATTGTTGCTGATGGAGGCCGGATTGCGTCTGGCAGGATATGGAAATGACTTTCATTTATTTGTTCAGGACAAAGAGAATATCAACTACTGGGTGATGAACCCTAATGCATCGGAATGCTATTTTACCAACGATGAAAATGCCACCATCGGCGTATTTGAACCCTTCAGAAAGGTGAAAAAACCGGGAACCTTTCGTGTTTTTGTTTTGGGCGAATCCACCACCCTGGGGTATCCTTATATGGCCAGTGCTTCTTTTGACCGATGGCTGCTCTACCGCCTGATGCATACCTTCCCCGACCGGGAATTTGAAATGGTGAATGTTTCCCTGACGGCTGTCAACTCTTACACGGTATTAGGATTTGCCAAACAGATCGTGAACTACCAACCCGATGCTGTCTGTATCTATTGCGGTCAAAACGAGTATTATGGAGCCATGGGGGTGGGTTCCACCTCCCGCTTTGGAAATAACCGCACAGTTACAAGGGCTATAATCTATCTGCGATCATTGCGGCTGGTTCAACTACTGGGAAACGGCTACAACAGGATCATGGGCTGGGTAAAAGTCAAAAAAGAGGATAGTCGTGAAACGCTGATGGAACGCATGGCCGCACAACAGCAAATACCCCTCAACTCTTCCCTTTACCATCATGGAATTTCACAATTTAAGGCCAACATGGAGGATGTTTGCAAAGTATTGTCCGATAAAGATATTCCCGTTTTCATCAGTAACCTGGTAAGCAACGAGAAAGACTTAAAACCCTTTATCAGTTCTCAAAAAGATACCACCCTTTCTGCCGATTACCAGTATGCGATGGCTCAAAAAGCCTATGATCGGGGAGATTATGCTACGGCCAAAGAAAAATTCATAATGGCAAAAGAGTTGGATATGCTTCGTTTCCGTGCTCCCGAAGCACTCAACACGATCATTGCCCATCTTCCTGAAAAATTCCATGGAGTTTATATGGTGGATACCAGAAAGATCTTCGAGGACCATTCCCCCCATCGGATCCTTGGCAATGAAACCCTGCTGGAACATGTGCACCCTACGCTTTATGGGTATGGACTAATGTCCGAGGCTTTTTATACCAGCCTGAAAGAGCATCACTTAATAGCTCCAAAGGAAAATTTGGAAATACCGCTGGAGCAACTGCTGCGCCAAATGCCCGTTACAAAAGTGGACTCGTTGAAAGGAGCTTACGAGATCATGCTTTTAAAACAAAACTGGCCATTCAACCAACCTGTTCCCATTGATTTCAACCAGCTGAGCTCCTTTGAGTCCAAACTGGCATTATCGCTGTTGTACAGAAAAACCACCTGGCTCTCGGCCATGAGATCTCAAATCGATTATTACTCCAAATTGGATGATCATGCCAATACACTTAAAGTCGCGGAAGCTTCCGTTCTTCAGGTAGTCAACAACGCCTATTTTCTTTATTATGTGGGCCAGCTTTGTGTCGAGCAGGGATTCAATCAAAAGGCCAAAGTGTATCTCCAGCATGCCTTTAAACTTTCACCCCGAACAGAAACCGCACAAAGGCTTGTCATCCTGTTTCTCAAAGATGATCAACCCGAAATGGCAATGCCTTATCTAACCTACCTGGAACAAGCGAATGCTTCCAAAGCGATTTATTCCGGTACAATTATGCTGGCCAGAGAAATTATTGAATACAAAAGCAAACTGAAGGATGATTCAGTAAACGTGGGTTTGATGAATCAAATTGCAATGAATTACTATCAAATGCAAAATACTTCCATTGCCTTGAAATACGCCAGGAAAGCTTCTACCCTGGATAAATACAATGTTGAAACAAACAAACTACTGGCAAAAATTCAAAACAGGACCTTACAACCTTCCAATTAAGAAGAACTTAAACACAAAGTCACAAAGAGACGAAAAATATATCATTAATAATCAATATCTTGTGTCTTGGTGACTTTGTGTTATAGTGTTTTTACTAATTGGACACCCTCACGAGTATCTGCAATCAGGGTGTTCGGAAGATTAAAAGTTGCCACAAAAAAACACACCCGAGCACTAGAGATCACAAAATGCTCAATAATTTAATTTAGCGATATTTTGTGTGTTTGTGATTTGGTGGCAGATCTTATTTTAATGACTAAAACAGATCTTCCCAATACGCTTAATCTACAATTATTCTTATTGCAGGGACGAATAGAAAAGTTTAATTGAAAATATGAATTAATTATTATGGTATTTGGAAGGGTTACAATAAAATTTTTGTAGTTTGTGACCCCATTCCTTTCTAGGGATATTCATTTGGAAAATTTAGTAATGAGAAAATATCCAACATTCTTATTTCTCCTTGGCATGCTTTTTATCCTGTTCGGGGGTTGTGATAAGTATTCCGATCATGATAAATATAAAAGACCCGACTGGCTTCCGGGGAAATTGTATACCTCTGTGTTGGTTCAAAAGAATTTAAGCTTATTCGCCGAATGTTTACGTCTAACAGGATTGGACACCATCATTAATGTTTCGGGAAGCTGGACTGTCTTTGCACCCACGGATGACGCTATGAGACAATATCTGGCTGAAAATAACTACTCCCGCGTTTCAGATATCCCAATTAAAGAGTTGGATAAACTCACCAAATTCCATATCATTCAAAATCAATGGTCGCTTTTGCAATTGAAAACGCTGGGTAAAGATGGCTGGCGAACAGTTGATAATGCAAAATCGGACTCCTACGCTTATAAACGGGAAACAATTCTTAGAATTTCTGACGAAAAATATTGGATAAAAAGGGAGAATAAGATAGAAAGGATCGTGTCAGATTCTACGATCGCGGATCGATACAAAAGGGTTTTTACGTCCTCAAGAAAATTTGTACCCATATTTTACGATCAGTATTACACAGTAAATGGTGTCAAATCTGAAGACTACAATTTTTATTTTAACAGAGCGTTTGAGCCGGGAAATGTTTATTATGGGGGAGCAAAAATCATTCAGGCTGATATTTTCGCGGAAAATGGGTTTGTACATATCATCGACAGGGTTGTGGACCCCATGCTCAACGCCAAGGAGCGACTGGAAAGAAAAACCCACGGTGAAAGCTATCAGCTCTTTTTGGATATGGTCTATTGGTACTATCCGCAATTTGTTTTAAACATGATTGCCACTAATCGTCAACCCGGGGTAAAATATGGGGCAGTGGTGGATACATTATGGGACTTAAATTACGCCCCTCTGGCATTCAATCCCCAAAAGGAACAATTCGATATTGTTAATCAAACCCTGGTGAAACACAACGGTTTGATTGCCCCCATCGATGCGCCTTTCAAGAAATTCATCGATGAGATTCTAACCGTTAAATCGGGATTTCCCCATTGGTACGATTATAAATCCCTCCCCTTGGATGTAGTTGATATTATTGTCGGTCAAAATTTTAAGTCATCTCCCATCTATCCTTCCAAAAGTCAATACCAGAAAATTTTCAAGGGAACAAGTAGATTTCATCAAAACGAGGAAGATATTATCCGAAAGGATTTTGGGAGCAACTGTACCTTTATCGGATTGGGTTCGTACATTCCCGACCGGGTATTTACCAGTGTAACGGCACCAGTATTCTGCCGTCCGGTTTTTTCCATATTCCGACAGGCGATGGTATATTCGGGAGCCTACGATGCCATAGCTAACCATAAAGGTAAATTGTACTTTTTCCCGATCACTGATTACTCCCTAATGGCGGATTCATCCTTGTTAGTGAATTGGATTGATAAAGATAAAAACCGTTACAATTTCATGGCCTATAACAGGCAAATGCATAAAATGGAATTTCTTAGCAGTAAAACCCTTAGCGACTGGATCCTGAACCAGGTTGGAACTTCCACCACTGGCGGAGACGCCAATAAGGAAATTATAAAAACGTTGGGGGGAAATTATCTCACCTGGGATCATTCCAATAACACCATTCAAGGTACACTTCCCAGCACTTTTGGATACAAAGGAAATGTGATCGTAACAAACTCCCCCTTTCCAATGGATGAACCTACCGATAACGGCAAGAGCCTGACGGTAAAAAACTGGTTCAATTTTGGCAATTGAAGGTTTGAAAATGTTGCTATTGTTGGAAGCGTTACTTGCCTACGGCCCAACGACCAATGCTCACTGTCTTCCGCTCCGTGCATTTCTTTTTACGACATTATTTTGTTCATATTGCTTTATTCCGGCCGGCAATGGTTGATAATACATTAAATCAGAGATCGGATGGACGGGGCCGGTACGGGTGATAATGTTACAGCTTTCTAAAATCGGGCGGATGTAGTCGATCTCGGTTGTATCACCCGATTCTGAAACGATCATTCCATAGGTATCGACTCCTGGATTGATCTTGATAATCTGCCCGATACTGATGGTCAGTAGTTGATTGCTCAGGGTGAAGTAATCTTTGCTTCCCCAGTGAAAATCGTTCATATAATATTCCCCTTTCAATAGATGATAGGAGGTGAACTGGTAAAATGAATTTGTAATGTTGCTTAGCGGGACCCCGGGTGATGCAATACGGACGATCAAATCTTCCACTGTATGAATCCCGTAGCGGTGATAAATACTGTCGGGTTCGACAAATAGGGTATATTTATCCCATTTCAATTTTTTCTGTATGCCGGATAGCTCCATGGCCTTGGCCAGGATGGTATACTCATTTTGTTGCTGAAGCCAATCATAACCCGATACATCTATAGGCTGCAATACCTCGGAAATAACATGAATACAGCCATTGCTCATGTCCAGATTTGGCCGTATAATTGGCGCGACATTATTTATTTTGATGATCGGGTTGTTATCAACTGCAAAAAACTCGGCAACCAGCCGGTCGCCCGTCAGCGTGCTGTCAATCAAAGCTCCGTCAGGAAATTCATGCGTGCGTAATTTTCTTTTTAATGTATGATAACGCGTGAGCCTTTTGACAAAGCTGGTATCCTTTGCTAATTCTTCAAAATTTCCATACTGCTGATTCTGCTGAATAAAATGATCGATGGCTGCATTCGTGGGTAAGAAAAGAGTATAGCCATCCCCCCTGGGATTGTAAGCATAGAGCGCGCTTAGCATCTTCCCATTATCCAGTAACTGATAGAATTTGGAATATTCATTCTTGTATTTTTTAAGGTATTGACTGATAGTTAACGAGTTCTCATCAAACCAAGTGGAGGAATGCGGCTCTGTTTTACACGATGGCATGAGGGCTAGTAAAATCACCCAAAGTATAAAAAACCGTATTATATCAGGCTTTTGAATACCAATGATCCGATTTTTACAATATCTGACACCTCTTACTGTTTTCATATCTAATACCTGATAAAGTTCAATCCTATCTATAAGGCAAGTCTACTACTGAAAAAGCAATTGTTGGTTTGCACTTATTCTTATCGTAGCTAAAACTACTATTATATAACCAAACTACCAATTGTAAAATGTGTTTTTGAAAACAGGATGTCGCACAATACCAGGTGAAAAATTATCAGGATTGAATAAGTCAGAAATACATTTTGATTGCCTGTGGACTTTGAAAAGTCCAGGCATAAAAAGTTGCAAGTTTTTTCTTCAAATCTCGTGCTTTCAAATAAATATGTTCCGGTTTGTTTCTTCTTTCAATAAAATCAATTTTCAGGTTTTTCAATTTTCCATTCGTAAGGATGGATATATTTTTTTCTTAACCAATCGATGATACCTTTTGGTGTCCGCAGGCCCGGTAGCCTTCACCCACTTAAACCTGACAACGATACAGAAAAACTGATCCTTCGAAATATCATCCCGTTGGTTTATTAACGAATCAGGATCATTTTCCTTGTTTGCTCCAAACCGCCATCCACCTGCAATTTATAGAAATAAATACCATTGGAAAGGCTTTGGGCATTAAAAATAATCGTGTATTCTCCAGGGGTATGAAATTCATTAATTAACGTCTGTAGTTCATTCCCAAGCATGTCGTAGATTTTTAAAACGACGTTACCTGGTTTATGCAGAGAATACCCCAGTGTGGTCGAAGAATTGAAGGGATTGGGATAATTTTGACTTAACTCACAGGAGAATGGCATTTCACTGTTTTCTTTGACAGAGGTAGTGGAAAGAACACTGCGAAACACTCCACTACCGGTTGTCCCTGCAAAAATGTGCCCGCTGGGACTGACGCCAAGAGAACTAACCATGAGATTGGTCAGACCCGTATTGATTGGTGTCCAATTCTCCCCGTTATCGGTTGAACGGAAAACGCCGCCCTCATAGGTCCCGGCAAAAATATGCCCACCGGAGTTAATAGCAAGCGAACTGACGTTATGATCGCTTAGACCGATGGGTAGCCATTGATCCCCATTATCCGTTGAACGAAAAATTCCACTGGCAAATGTTCCGGCAAAAATATGATCACTGGAATTGATGGCAAGAGAAGTGCCGACAACAGAGGGCAGGTCAAGTTGCGTCCAATTCTCCCCATTATCGGTTGAACGGAAAACGCCTTCATTTGTCCCGGCAAAGATATGCCCGGAGGAATTGATGGCAAGGGAGTGGATATAAACAAATATATCTACCAGGCCCATTGATAGCCAACTCTCCCCGTTATCGGTTGAACGGAAAACGCCGCTACCATTGGTACCTGCAAAGATATGCCCGCTGGAATTGATGGCAAGCGAGATTACCCATTGATCTGTCAGACCAGTTTTTATCCAGTTATCCCCGTTATCGGTTGAGCGGAAGACTCCGCTATAACTAGTTCCGCCAAAAATATGCCCAAGGGAATTAATGGCAAGAGCATGAAAGTACTGTACCGCCAGGCATGTTTTCCAATTTCCCCCATTATCAGTTGAACGAAACACTCCATTACCGTTTGTCCCTACAAAAATATGGCCACTGGAATTGACCGCGAGACAGCGAATCTCAGTAATTGGCAGACCAATTGCCGTCCAATGTTCTCCATTGTCGGTTGAACGGGAAACGCCAATCTCCGTCCCAGCATAAATATGCCCGGCAGGATTGACGGCAAGAGCATAAACCCTGGACTTCGCCAGACCCGTATTGATTGGTGTCCAATTCAGCCCGTTATCCGTTGAACGGAAGACACCGTCCTTATCAAACCCGGCGAAAAGTTCCCCGTTGGAATTAATGGTAAGGGACCGAAAATAAAGATCTGTCAAACCTTTATTGATCAGTGTCCAATTCTCCCCGTTATCGGTGGAACGGAAAATGCCGTAAAAAGAGACGCCGGCAAAAATATGTCCGCTGGAATTGATGGTAAGCGACTGAATGGAAGTAAACCCGCTTTTTTTGAATTGCGTCCAGCTACTCCCGTTATCGGTCGAACGGAAGATCCCGTTATACTCGGTCCCGGCAAAGATGTCCCCACTG
>DATGYU010000177.1:0-4770 GCA_035297625.1 Prolixibacteraceae bacterium | reverse complement strand
GAAGCAACTGAGCTATGTAAATCCCTTTGACCGAGTAGAAGCAGAAACCATGAATGCGCAATCGGGTATTTATACCGAGACCTGTAAAGCTGGCGGGATGAATGTATGCAATATCAGCAATGGCGACTGGATAAAAGTCAGGGGCGTAGATTTTGGCAAAAAAGGAGCAGGCAAATTTATTGCAAGCCTGGCTGCGACAACTAATAATGGCAAAATTGAGCTTTGCCTTGATAGCCCTTCCGGTGCCGTAATTGGAACATGTGTAGTAAACTCAACGGGTGATATGCAGAGTTGGAAGACTATCACCTGCAAAACACAAAAGGTTAAGGGAGTTCATGATCTCTACCTGAAATTTAGTGGCAGTGGGGATCAACTATTCAACTTTGACTGGTGGCAGTTTAAGTAATAATAATAGTAACGCGGATTGAGCGGATTGAGCGGATTTAAAAGGATGAAAACAATTATTTCTTTTAAAATACTCCATTTAAAGTTTGTCTTAAGATCAGCTATAATCCGCCAGATCCGCCCAATCCGTGTTACTATCTCTTTTGCGTTCCTATTGTTCTAACTAAATAACTAAAAAATATGAAAATCAGACATCTCATCATCGTTATTGCAGGAATCCTTTTAATGACTTCTAAGGGTTTTTCGCAGGATAAGAACTTCTATATCTACCTTTGTTTGGGGCAATCGAACATGGAGGGTGCAGCTAAGGCCGAAAAGCAGGACTCTACCGTTAACCCTCGTTTTCAGGTAATGGCAACAGTTGACTGTGACAGAAATGGCAGGGTAAAAGGAAACTGGTATCCCGCTGTTCCTCCATTATGCCGTTGCAGGACCAATATGGGCCCGGCTGATTATTTCGGCAGGACGATGGTTGAAAACCTGCCTGAAAATGTAAGAGTGGGTGTTATCGTAGTGGCTGTCGGGGGATGTAAGATTGAACTGTTCGATAAAAACAATTATCAGAGCTATGTCGAGACAGCCCCCGTTTGGATGAAAGGAATGATAAAAGAATATGACGGAAATCCTTATGGCCGGTTAGTTGAAATGGCAAAGCTGGCACAGAAGGATGGCGTCATTAAAGGGATCTTGCTACACCAGGGGGAATCAAATCCCAACGACAGCCTTTGGACCCGTAAAGTAAAAGGCGTGTATGATAATTTGATGAATGATTTAAACCTGAATCCCAAAGAGGTACCACTGCTTGCCGGAGAAACGGTAAATGCCGATCAGGGAGGAGTCTGTGCAGGCTTTAATCAAATCATGGCTACCTTGCCAAAGACCCTGCCCAATTCTTATGTCATCTCATCAGCAGGATGCCCTGATGGCCCCGACAACCTACATTTCAGTGCAGAAGGATACCGTATGCTTGGCAAACGGTATGCAGAGAATATGCTCTCCGTCATGGGAAATAAGATATCGCAGGCACCGGTAAAGGCAAGAATCGTTGAAGATGGCGGGACAGGTCCTTACAGCGCCTTGATGACAACAGACAGTACCTTGACTACCCATACTGTTTTCAGGCCTAATGATTTGAGCGTTTTTGGGAAAAAGAATAAACTTCCCATAATTGCCTGGGGAAACGGGGCCTGTGCCAACTCACCCTGGGAACATATCAATTTCTTATCAGAGGTCTCTTCCTATGGTTTTCTGGTGATCGCCATCGGTCCCATGCCACAGGAAGGCCAGCGGGGAGGGGGCCGATCAACCTCTTCACAACTGACCGATGCCATCAACTGGGCCGTGGCACAAAACAAGGATAAGAACAGCCCCTACTACAACAAATTGGATGTGTCCAAAATAGCCGTTGCCGGGATGTCCTGTGGCGGATTGCAAACTCTTGAGACTGCTACAGACCCACGAATTACAACAGAGGTGATCTGCAACAGTGGCATTTTACCAAACCCCAACAGTGGCATGGGAGGAATGCCTGCCTTAACCAAAGACCACCTCTCAAAGCTTCATGCACCTGCACTATATATTTTGGGAGGAGAAAAAGACATTGCCTACAACAATGGGATGGACGATTTCAAACGGATTAATCATGTACCTGTTTTTGTAGCCAATATGGATGTTGGTCATGGAGGAACTTACAGCCAGCCACATGGAGGAGAGTTTGCCAAAGTAGCCACAGCCTGGTTCCAATGGCAATTAAAAGGCGATAAGGAAGCTGCCAAAATGTTTACTGGTGATCCTTGCGGACTTTCTAATTCAACCGTTTGGAAAGTGGAAAAGAAGAATATTCCATAAGAAACGTAAAATAAGAAATAAGGAATAAGAAATAAGGAATAAGAAAGTAAATCATCACAGCAGTATCATGATCTATTTACATTTCTTATTTCTTGTTTGATATTTTACATTTAATATTGGATATTAACTAATTATTAGTGTATGTTTTGCTTAGCGTCATAGTGTTTTAAAATTATTGCATAATAGAAAGGGCCAATCAATGAAAAACCTGTTATATATAGCAGTGGTAGCTTTGCTGTCTTTTAGTTTCATAAAACCTGTTACAGCACAGAATCCAGAAAAAAAGCCACTGGTTCCCACCGTTACCATACCAGCACCTCCAGGGTCCAAAGGTTTTGGAATGCCTCAGGCTCCCAAACCGGGGGCAACAGCTACTCCGCCAAGAAGAAGGGGAGGAAGTGCCAGTATTACCGAACCCCGTGAAATAAAGACCATCCCCATTGATTCAATGACCATGAGCGATCCGTATGTTTTGGCAGATGAAGCGACCAAAACCTATTACCTTACCGGTAGTGGCGGTGGCATTTACAAAAGTACTGATTTGAAAAACTGGACAGGTCCTTATGGGGCTTATGATACCCGCGGTACATGGATGGAGGGGATTAACTTTGTTGCTGCTGCCGAAATTCATAAAGTGAATGACAAATACTATTACGCCGCTTCTTTTGGTGATCGTAAAGAATTGGTGGCCGTGATACCGCGCCGCTACAATATATACAGGCACCAGACCATGATTCTGGAATCAGATAAACCTGATGGACCGTTTAAGCTAAAGAATGCAGATCCGAACTATGATTACCTGCCCCATCATATGGATATCATCGATGGTACCATTTATGTTGAAAACGGCCAGCCTTATATGGTCTATGTCAATGAATGGATGCAGACTGTTGACGGCACCATGGAATACGTGAAGCTTTCGCCTGATTTAAGTAAAACCATCTCTGAGCCGGTATTGCTGTTTCATGCCAGTGAATCGCCCCTTCCGTTGGAGATGGTCGCCAATCAGGAAATGACTTATGGCTTGAAATTAAATGGCTGGGTTACTGACGGACCAGAGCTATACAGGACAAAGACTGGTAAATTATACATGTTGTGGGCATCATGGGGAGCCAATCGTTACCTTCAATGTGTGGCTTACTCGGAATCGGGTACCATTGATGGACCATGGATTCAGGATGACAAACCCCTTATTGGCAACAATTCGGGTCATGGCATGATATTTACCAGCTTTGAAGGAAAACGGCTGTTTATCGTTCATCATGCCGAAGGGGACGGCCCCCGTAAACCACAAATCTGGGAGCTGGATGACTCAGGTGATAAAATACATTTAGGTAAGCGATATCTCTAAATTGGTTAATGATCATTTATTCCATCAATTCTAGTTCAATAAGATAATGAAAAACGTTATTACTACCATAATTGCTGTAATTGCGGTTAGCTTGCTTACAGGATTTAAGCCCGTTGAACGCAAGGCTCCATTGCCGAAAGTTCCCATCTACCTGAATACAGCTTATTCCTTTAAAGAAAGAGCGGCTGATCTGGTTTCAAGGATGACCCCCGAAGAAAAGCAAAGTCAATTGGGAAATACCATGCCCCCAACACCTCGCCTTGGAGTTAATCACTATGATTTCTGGGGCGAAGCCTTGCATGGGGTGGTGGGCCGCAATAATAACAGCGGCATGACGGCCACCTCTTTTCCAAACAGCGTTGCTATTGGGGCTACCTGGGATCCTGATCTCATCAAACGTGAAACAAAAGTGATCTCTGATGAAGCCCGGGGATTTAACCACGAACTCATCTTCACGCTCACCTATTGGTCTCCCGTGATTGAACCTACCAGGGATCCTCGCTGGGGAAGGACAGCCGAAACATTTGGGGAAGATCCCTTCTTGGTTTCCCAGATAGGGAAAGGTTTTATACAAGGCTTAATGGGCGACGACTCAAAGTATATTAAAGCTGTCCCTTGCGGGAAACATTATTTTGCCAACAATACGGAGTTTAATCGCCATAACGGAAGTGCCAACATGGACGACCGGGATATGCGTGAATTTTACCTGCTTCCCTACAGAACGTTAATCAGGGAGGATCATCTTCCGGCTATTATGACCGCTTACAGTGCTGTAAACGGTGTTCCCATGTCAGCCAGCAAATACCTGGTGGATACCATTGCCCGTAAAACTTACGGTATGGAAGGATATGTAACGGGTGACTGTGGTGCAATCAATGATATTGTTGGCGGACATCATTTCGTTAAATCATATGAAGAAGCTGCAGCTCTTGGAATAAAGGCAGGGGTTGATGTGGATTGCGGCGGCGTTTACCAGGAACAAACCATCAAGGCTTTGCAAAAGGGATTGCTTACCCAGGGGGATATCGATAAAGCATTGATTAATATCTTTACCACCAGGATGAGACTGGGAGAGTTTGATCCTCAGGAAATTGTTTCTTATTACGGGATTAAGCCTAACATCATCAATGACCCTTCACACAACGATTTGGCTATTGAAGTTGCAA
>DATGYU010000176.1:0-9703 GCA_035297625.1 Prolixibacteraceae bacterium | reverse complement strand
CCTGAGTACTTCCTTATTTCTTATTCCTTGTTTCTTATTCCTTATTTTTTCCGGGTCAATCAGAAATGCTGTGGATGAAATAAATAAGAAATATCAAATAAGAAATAACAAATGTAAAAGTATAGCCTGGCCTTGGGATACTTCCTTATTTTTAATTTATGGTTTTAATTCCCCAACATTTCCCTTTGATTCGTCATTTACTTCAGCGCTTCGGGTTTACCAACGGTTCCCCGGTGGGTCATATCCCCGATACCCATAATTTCTTCACCGCTTAATTTATCCTGGAAGATCCTGTTGAACTGATCAATGGAAGAATAATACATTCCAGTCTTGGTGCCGGTTTCGGTATCATCACAGGTGGTAAAATAATTTCCTTCATTGTTTTTATATAGGTCGAATTCCAAGGTATCAACCTTGAAATGGCGTACAAATTTAAATTGAGTATTTTCCATAGCGAACTGTTTTATCTCATAAACAATCGAGAATGCATAATTCTTTACGGTTGATTGCCTTTTTCTGTTACAATGCCCATTAAGGGTTAAGCAGGAGGTGCTGAAAAATCAATGTAGCTGATATCTGAGGTTGCTATCTGTACTACTAAATGATCCTCTGCTAAAGAACAAAATTCAGAATAAAGTAATATAACAAAGGAACTAAATTTGGTATTCAAGTACTATTTAAGTACTATTGTTATACTAAAACCCTAATTTTAGTATATGAATAGTACTTAAATAGAGTATCACATCCATATTTAATCCAATTCGATTTACAATTTGTGGGGAGAAATCAGTATTTTAAGGCATTTGGCAGGTTAAGCTGAAATACGCCAGCCTTCAGGTAAAATCACTGGCCTGCCTTTATAGGTGGTTACTAACTTGCGGGAATAACACCAGCTACCTTCAAATGATAACCCTTGATTCACATTTACATCTAATTTAAAATCACAGCCATCTTAGGGCTTGCCGGCAAAAGTATAATTTGAAAGAGTTATAAATGATTTGGCTTTCAGGACTTTTCCTTCATACTGAAAATCAGACATCCCGAAATTTACCACTACCCTCTTCCCTGAAGAAAAAACGGTTTCCTGAACAGTGTGATCCGTAGTAACAAAACGATGTGAGATCATTTCATCATAGCCAATCTGCTGGAGCCACGGGCATATGTTTTTGTAGCTTTCGACGAATGTGTATTTATACTCTTCCCATCGGTTACGATCTAAATTCCACAAGGGTGCTGTACCATAAAGAATGTTGAACAAATCTTTCTTCCACCATAATTCAGGGGTATGATGGTTACCATCCTCCCAGCGCCAGGATGTAACAATGGCATCATGATAGACCAGCTCGTAAAGCGGCACACGGGTATATTCATTGATTGAATATTTAAGGTAAGTGTCATTGGCCACACGGGTTCCTATCATTTGAGTGGGACGAGGATTACTGCTCCAGTCGCCGGTATAATAAATAGTACCCTTCTTTTCAATCCCGGAGCCCCACCAGGTGCGCTGTAAGGTCATCATCCCATGAACATAGACAGCATTGGATCCGCAATAGTCGGCCCCCCATTCTCCGCCCAGGTATTGATGGTAATCACTGGCGATCATCTTTTGATTTTTAATCACCTCTTCCGCATATCCCTGGCGGGAAAGGGGATGTTTCTCTGAATAACATTCAAACAAACCATTGGCCTGGTAAACATCCAGGAAGTAAGACTCGTGAGGATATTCTTTTAACTCACGCTCAACTCGTGCCTTAATATGTGGTTGCATCACTGAAGGGCAAGCGGTATGTCCAAATTGATTAAAGTTGGTTTTACCGTCTCTTTTACGGGTCACCAGCTCATTGAAAAGGCCGGGATAAGTAGTTCGGGCAAAACGATAAGGCCCATGCAGATCGACCGGGTAGGAAATGGTATCTTTTAACTTTAAATCGGTAAATAATTCATACCCTCCGGTGGCATAACCCAATTCTTTTAACCGGCTATCGTAATCAATTTCAGGATAGGGAACATGATTGGCATCCCAGAGAATAAAAGCCTTGTCAATGCCCGATGATTTCAACTCCCTGGCAAAGCTGACTTCTCGTGCATTGTCCCACACGTAAATGTGTACTGCTCCGATCATCTTCTCCATAGCGGGCGTCTTTTGCTGATTTTCTTTTAGGGTAATCACATGGTTCTTTTTCCAGGCATATTCCCTGTATTTCTTGCATTGTGCCACATACCCTCCTTTGTCAAAGAAATGATAAGTAACTTTTCTGTCATAAGAAAACTGGCCCATGGAAGGTAACCATACCGGGGAAAAAGTTACAAGGCCATTGTCGCGAAAAGTTCTAAGGCAGGCATCAAAAGGCGTTTCAAGGATGGCCATGTAACCTGATTGGAAATTGTTGTCAACCACGCCCATCCAGGCCATGGCAAGGCCTCCCCCGCAAGAATAGGTAATTCCATTTCCCAATGGGTATTTCAGATCGTCAGCCGGAAGCAATAACCCTTCACCATCAGTTTCAAGAATGTAATGCTGAGGGTTGGGGGTGACAAAGGCAGATGGAAATGCAAGTTCATTAAAGGCGATCGAATTATCGGCGGTGAGATTGATCTCCAGGGCTGATGATTCGTTTAAGCAAAAGCTAACATTTACTGGAAACTGGCCTTCAAGGAATACATTTAGCGTATTTCCTTTTTGGGTGGTTTGCTTAACAGTGAACTTCTCTTTCAAAGGAGTTTGTTCCCAGGTTTTAGAACAACGCTTATCAGTTACCTTTAGCAACATGCTTTGATCATCAAATTGTATATCAAGGTTTTTGTCGGACAATGTCCATATTTTAGCATTTACTGAAAAGCAAACAGTAAGAATTAAAATGGTTAGGAAGATTACTTTCATGAGTGTTTGATCAAGTTGGTTTAATTTCGTGGTATAGGTAAAATCATCAGTAGCATTTGAAACAGCTTTGATTTTTGACTTTCGAAAATACTAAAATTAGGTGAATTCCTTTGAAACAGATTATCCATTCAAAAAAAGAGTAATTTCAGACAAACATTGAGAGCGAAAGTTTTTTAAATGTCGCCTCAACATTTCTTTTTCAAAAGCAATGGATTGAAAAAAAGGTTTAATTTTACCATCGAAACAACTCACTGTTCCATATTTTATTGAGCAGGCAATTTGAAAACTAAAACTAAATAACCTTAACGACAATGACCAACGAACTTTTAGAGAAGATTGCAGAATGTATCGAATTTGGCAAGATTAACCTGGCTTCTCCATTTCCTCCCCAGATGAAAGGACAGGAAGGGGCTGATGAACTTACCCGCAAAGCACTGGAAGAAGGAATTGCTCCGCAGGACATCCTGACTTATGGAATGATGCCCGGGATGGAGCGCATTGGGGTTAAATTCCGCGAAAATAAAGTATTTGTACCACAGGTATTAATGTCGGCCAAAGCCATGAGTACAGCCATGGTACATTTGAAACCACATTTCCTCTCCGGAGCAGCTAAACAAAAAGGCACTTTTATCATTGGTACAGTTTTAGGCGATTTGCATGATATTGGAAAGAACCTGGTAGCGATGATGGTCGAGGGCAATGGTTACAAAATTGTCGATTTGGGAACAGATGTCAGTTCTGAGAAATTCATCAATGCCGTTAAAGAGAACCCAGGTTCAGTGGTGGGCTTGTCTGCTTTATTGACAACCACTATGGTAAACATGGAAAAGATTACCCATGATATTAAGGAAGCCGTTCCCGGCACTTTGGTAACCATTGGCGGAGCGCCCATTAATCATGAATTCTGTAAAAAAATTGGCGCCGATAATTATTCTCCCGATCCGCAGGGAGTTGTGGAATATTTGAATGCAAAGATAGCCTCATAGGTTATAATTTACTGGTACACTGGATCCGACGAGCTGTGATTTTAGTGTATTGAACTATGAATGTAAAAAAGCGCAACCCATGATTATAGATGAAATAAATAAAGGCCGCAAGTTAGTTTCGGATGGTGCATGGGGTACCTTTCTTCAGAATAAAGGGTTACAGGGGGGTGAATGTCCGGAAGAATGGAATCTTTCTCGTCCGGCCGATGTGATGGATATTGCTAAAAGCTATATTGAAGCTGGCGCCGATATGATTGAAACCAACAGTTTTGGAGGAAACTATTTCAAGCTGAAAAATTACGGGCTGGAGGACCGGGTTTACGAGATCAATTATGCAGCAGCCCATATAAGCCGACAGGCAGCAGGTGATAATCACTTTGTAATGGGATCTGTGGGGCCAACCGGTAAGTTATTAATCATGGAAGAGGTCACTGAAGCCGATTTGTATGACGCGTTTAAGGAGCAGTCAATGGCCTTGGAAGCCGGCGGCGCCGACGCCATCATCATCGAAACCATGACTGACCTGGAAGAGGCCAGAATAGCTGTGAAAGCAGCCAAAGAAAATACACGGATACCTGTATTCTGCACCATGACTTTCGATAAGATTTTGAGTGGTGAATTCAGGACCATGATGGGCATCTCTCCTACGGAAATGACCAATGTGCTGGTTGCCGAAGGGGTCTCCGTAATTGGAGCCAATTGCGGAAACGGTATCGCAGACATGATAGGTATCGTTAAAGAAATCAGAAGCGCAAATGCAACTGTTCCCATACTTATCCATGCCAATGCCGGACTTCCCCACTTTTATGACGGGCAGACGGTTTTTCCCGAAACTCCCGAAGATATGGCATCCAGGGTAAGAGATATTGTGTTGGCAGGGGCCAATATCATAGGAGGATGTTGCGGTACTACTCCCGGGCATATTTGCAGGGTAAGCGAAGAGGTGAAAAAATTGAATGATCAAGCCGAATAAATTCATGGTACACGAATATTCCTATACATTCGACCAGCTGGCTATTGATCACAGGTATCTCTCATCAATGCTTGGCTTCCCCGAGGGAGACCTTCCCGAACCTTTTAATGAGTATGTATTTAGGGCATTTAGTAATGCTCCTGCACTGTGTGATATCCGCGGAGCTTTTTGCTTTTCCAGTCAAAGTGCTTTTGGTAAAGGATATGGTTCAATTATTGTGGACGGTCAGGAATTTGAAATTGGGAAAACGGTAGCCAAGGAATTGCGCAATTCTACTTCCATGGCCTTTTTCATATGTACAGCCGGCAAGAACATCAGCAGGAATTCGGCAGAACTTTTAAAAGGAGAAAATCCTGTATTGGGATACGTATATGATCTATTGGGATCGATGATTGTAGAAGCTGCTACTGACCTTTTACAGGAAGAAATCAAACAAAAGGCAGCAGAAAACGGATTAGCCATAACCAATCGTTACAGTCCGGGATATTGCAAGTGGAGCGTGGCTGACCAGCACAAGCTTTTTTCTTTCTTTCCAGCTGGATGTTGCGGAATCAACCTTACAGATTCTGCATTAATGTCACCGGTTAAATCAGTAAGCGGAATAATTGGTCTGGGTGAGGATGTGGCGTTCCGCGAATATACTTGTGATTTATGCAATATGACAGATTGCTTTAGCCGTAATCATCATCGCAATTTCTTAAACAGTCGCTAATATAAGTCTAATAGAATTATTATTATCTGTAAAATATTTATTATTCACCTGAACAATAAAATTACAATAAATTAAATATTAGCATATTATCAATGTTCAGTGGAAAAATATTTTTATTTTACCCTGAATAAATTTTACATATCTTCTTGATATTACCTGGCTTTTTATTACTTTCGACAGGTTTATCATTTCCTAAAGGCTAAAATGTTATAAAAATTGCCTGAATGGGATAGATATTCTTTTTATTTCCTTTTAAGAACTGATTTTTGATCCAATTCACTAACAAGGTATATTCGGATAGGATGGTAGGGAAATGTTTAAAAAGAATAGTTTTTATTTGTTTGTATGTACTATGGGGGGTATTAGAGGTAACAGGGCAGACCTGGGCCGATATTGAATTTGACCGGTACACGACCAAGGAGGGCCTTTCGAACGGCTATATCAACACAATCCTACAGGATAGCAAGGGGTTTATGTGGATAGGAACTCCCAATGGGTTAAACCGTTTTGATGGGATCAGCTTTAAAAACTACTATTTTGATCCTAAAGACAGCACCTCTATTTCCGGGAGCTGGATCAACAGTATGACAGAGGATGCCAATGGAAACCTTTGGCTAATGACCAGCAATGGCATTTGCGTATACGACAGAAAAAATGACAAATTCTCCCGTAAGACTATCATTGTAAATGACATACGGCTGACGGGCTATTTTTTCTACACCTGCACCATCGACAGCAAAGGCTATCTGTGGGTATCGGCCTCGAACCTTGACATTTTCCGCTTTAAGTTGTATGACAACCCGGAAATACAAAGTGGGATACTCCATGCCGAAAGGTTTGCAATCGATGAAGAAGATGTCGATTTCAATTACAAAAACAATATTTTTTCCATCGTAGAAGACCAGGATAGCAGAATTTGGCTTGCCACCTATAGTAACAAGCTTTATTATTTCGACAGGACTCAAAACAAGTTTATTGGCCAACCACTAAATATTCCCGGGTCCGTAAAATTCAGCAATAAACGTAAGGACCTTATAAAAGACAGCTCAGGAGATTTATTTCTCACCATTGAAGATGTAGGGCTTATTCAATATAACAAGACAAAGAATATTTGTAAATTATACACTCCTTTGGCGAATGGCATTGGGCCCAGGGGAAAGGTATTGTTCGCTATTGCTGAAGACAGCGAGGGTAGGATATGGATCGGGGACAGGGATTCTGAAGGAATTACAATCTTCAACAAGAAAACAGGAAAGTTCAGCTATTGCCAGGCCGATAAATGGAATCCCTACTCGCTTCTTGCCAATAAAATCAACTGCATCTACCGCGATCCTACGGGAGACCTGTGGGTTGGCACCATTATAGGCATCAGCAAATACAGTCCCGGTAAATCTAAGTTCAAGCGTTTTATCAGTAATTCGAATATTCCCCATCAGTTGGGCCACAACAACACCCTTTGTTTTGCTGAAGGTAAAGGCGACGTGATATGGATTGGCACTGATGGAGGGGGCCTCAATAAATTTGACAGGAAGACCGGCTTGTTTACCTATTACCAGCACGAAGAGGGAAAAACAAATACGTTAAGCAGCAACGCGGTCATATCGGCTTGCGAGGATCATGAAGGCACTGTATGGATGGGAACTTATCATGGAGGATTGGCAAAGCTAAAAGACGGGAAGTTTAGCGCTTATTTACCAGACCCTAAAAATCCACATGCCGTGGCAAGCCGAAATGTATGGTATGTCATGGAGGACAGTAAGCAAAACATTTGGGTGGGTACCTTGGATAAGGGTATTGATCTGCTGGACCGAAAAACAGGAAATTTTTACAATTATTCCTATAAAGCGAATGATCGTGCAGGACTTTGCAATAATACCATCAACAGCATATATGAGGATAGCAAAAAGCACCTTTACATCGCCACGTCACATGGAGTAAGCATCCTGGATCTGAATGCCTTTGATTTCACAAAAGCGCCTGACTCCCTTACGTTTACCAATTTGTTCTATTCTGAAAAGGGGAACAGCCTTAGTAGTGATAATGTTTATTGTACCAAAGAAGACTACAACGGGATTATTTGGTTTGGAACTTTAAGCTCAGGACTTGACAGATATGATCCGGTAAGTAAAACTTTTACCAACTATTCAACAAACGATGGGTTACCGGGTAATTCAATTACTTCCATTCTTGTTGATAGTTTAAATAACCTTTGGCTGGGAACGGATAAAGGTTTGGCTAAATTTAATACGGCAACAAAAAAGATATCGGTTTTCGATACCAAGGATGGTTTGCAAAACCGAAGTATAAAGGGCTGGGCCTTGAAAACCCATGATGGTGAGATGTATTTCGGCGGCCCTGATGGCTTTAATTCTTTTTATCCGGGCAGCTTAAAAGCCAATCTTAATCTTCACAGGCCCAATGTTTTTATCACCGGGTTTAAGATTTTCAATAATTCGATACGTCCTAACGAGGTGTTCGATGGCCGGGTTGTTTTGACAACGGATATAACAGAAGCGAAAGAAGTGGTACTTAAGCATGACGAGAACTTTTTCTCCTTCGAATTCATAGCCCTTGACTTTACTACTCCCGAAAAAAATAAATATGCCTACCAGCTGGAAGGATTTGACCAAAATTGGATGGTATGCGGTACAAAACGAGAGGCTAGTTATACCAACCTTGATCCGGGAGAATATGTTTTCAGGGTAAAAGCTTCCAATAATGATGGCGTTTGGAATGAAAAGGGTACTTCATTTAAGCTTATCATACTGCCACCCTGGTGGGAAACCTGGTGGTTCAGGGCTATTTTGGCCTTGACCTTTACCGTATTCATTGTTGTGATGTATTATTTAAGAGTCGCCCGGTTCAGAAAACATGAAGCACGACTAAAAAAAATGGTCACTCAGAAAACCTATGAATTAAGGCAGATGAACAGCATGCTAATTCAACAGGCTGAAGAGCTAAACCTGACCAACAACTTATTGGAAGAACGGCAAAAACAAATTGAAGGACAAAGTGTAGAACTATCCGCGCAAAAAGATGAACTCATGAAAATGAACAACGAGTTGCATGCATTGAATGCCACCAAGGATAAGTTTTTTACAATTATCGCCCATGATATTAAAAATCCTTTTAGCGCTATTACAGGCTTTATTGCTTTACTGGAAGAAAACTACAAGGTTTGGACCGATGAGATGAAAATAGAGATAATTGAACTGATTAATATCTCGGCTAAGAATCTTTATCAGCTATTGGAGAACCTGCTTCAATGGTCCCGGTCTCAAAGAGGTACCATTGATTTTAATCCGGAAAAGATTGAATTGAAAAGTTTGATTAATGATGTAACGGGATTGATGAATGGGACTGCCGAAGCAAAAAATATTGATTTTGAAGTTAAGCTGGCAGAGAATGCAGTAGCCGTGCAGGCTGACAAACAGATGGTAAATGCCATTCTTCGCAACCTGATTGGCAATGGAGTTAAATTTACCCACAATGGTGGAAAAGTTCAAATTATAACGGAAGCGATCAATGATTATGTGAAAATACATGTCATTGACAATGGAATAGGAATGAGCAACCAGGTGAAAGACAATCTGTTTAGGATTGACACCAATTTTACAATGCCTGGAACCAACAATGAAATAGGGACCGGACTTGGCCTTATTTTGGTAAAAGAATTTGTTGAAAAACATGGGGGCACAATCGACGTAGAAAGCGAACCCGGCCAGGGAAGCGCCTTTCATTTTACCTTGCCTGCCGCCGTTAAGGAACAACCTAAGCCTGAGGAGGTTCAATTCCATTAAATCCATCATTTCGGATAAACGTTGGCCTAAAAATTGTAAGGATTTATGAGATTTACTATTGTTACGTTCTTACTGTTACAACCTGATTTATACTATTTCCTGTAAATAAGCGTTATGGAATGATAAGTATTTCCGAAGCAAAAAAATCTATGGTTCAAATGATGTTGTATATCCCAATAAATGATTTATTAAAGTCAGCGATATGGATAATAAAGGGCTTATACTCTTTAAGCTCTGTATGGGTGATTTAATGACTATTTTATTAATTGCAATACTTTAATGATGCGAAAAACAATCTTATATATATTACTTTTCTTTATCCCTGTAATCAACAATGCAGGTGTTGACGAT
>DATGYU010000175.1:0-3591 GCA_035297625.1 Prolixibacteraceae bacterium | reverse complement strand
CGGTGAGTCGTTACGTTTCACTATGTCGGCTAACATGAAAATGCAGTCTCATCAACCCTTTTACTTTATGGCCTCGCGCAAGGGAACTGTTATTTCGCGTAAAATTCAAATGGATGATTTTACTTACGCCCTCAACCTGAGTAAGGATTTATTCCCCGAAGGGATTTCAAAAATCACGTTGCTCGATTCCCTGAAGCAACCTTTTGCCGAACGCCTGATTTATGTGACAAAAGGAGAAAAGGATCTGGTATCACTGCAGCTGAACAAAAAGGAATTGAAGCCCCGTGAGAAGGTGACCATTGACGCTGAAGCCCTCCTTTCGGAAGGAGATTCCATCACCGCGCCTCTTTCGGTGACCGTTGTCAATCAGAATTACTATGGCAAAGGGGGAAACAGTCAAACCATCAAAAGTTATTTATCTCTGGATTCCGAACTGAAAGGAGGAATCGAATCTCCGGCATCCTTTTTTACGGATCAGGATATGCCCTCTGCGCAAAAGCTTGACCTGCTGATGATGGTTAACGGATGGCGATCCTACCTGTGGGATGATGTTGAGGCCAGACAAGCCTCTAAAGAGGACTGGAATGATGCCGGTATTGAAATAAAAGGCTATGTAAAGAAGCTTTTGTGGAATAAGCCACTGCCCGATGCCAAGGTTTCATTAAGCTATGTCTATAAAAATTATGAGATTGGAAAAACTACTACCAACGACAAGGGAAGGTTCAGCTTTGAGCGGATATTCTTTCAGGATTCCACCGAATTGATGCTCAACGGGCTAACCAGGAATGGAACCCGCAGCCTGGAGATCATCCTGGATGAATCGTTAAACAATCATCCAATGTTCGACTCTGTTGCATTGAGTCGAACAGTTGCAAACATCCCGATGAATACGAATTTCTACTTGGATAACCTGGCCCGTCAACAAAAGGAACTTGCCTTCAACCCTGAAAAAGGAATTATTCTGCTGGATCAGGTCAATATTGTAGGTGATTCCAAAGATGCATTCTCCCGCAGTTTTGGGGAATATCCCTGGGCGGATCGTACTTTTAAGGTAATGCCGGAAGACAAAAGATACTCCTATCTGGTGGATTATCTGCTGGACAAGATCCCCTCTCTGGTATATAGCATTGATACTTTTTCAATGGCAAACCGGCCCGTGGATTTTAAGATCGACAATCTTTCACCCATGGACCTTAGAGAAATAACGCTCATGCGAATGGATAATGTGGATATTGTGGATGTTCTTAACCCTGGATTTCACAGTACAAATCCCGGTGAGCTGGGTGCCATTAATCCCAACGGATTGATTGCCATTTATTCAAAAGACCCTAATAAAGTACCAGTCGATTATACCAACGTGAGGGGAAGAATAAGGCCCCAACTAAGGGGTTATCACAAACCCGTGAAATTTTACTCCCCTTCTTACAACCCTGATAATACCGATTCGCCCCAACCTGATTTCCGCCCTACCCTATTCTGGAACCCTGAATTATGCTTTAAGGAAGGAAAGGCCAATATTGAATTCTTTACCTCCGATGAAAATGCCCATTATGTGGTTTATGTAGAAGGGGTGACCAAAAACGGCAAGATTTGTTACGGGACAACAGATTTTTCTGTAGGTAAAAAATAAGGAAAGTCGCTTTTGTTTAGCTAACACACAGTGGCATAGAAAACTTACAAATATGCATATTGTCTAAGTTTTTTCTTTCATTTACCATGTCCAGGGTTTATGGATTACTTCTTTTTTTACTTAGAAGGAATAAAAGTAAACTATTTGTGAGATAATAATATGGGCAGGCTTGACTACATTATTGGGTTCAAAATACTCAATAAATAATTGATTGCCATTGATATGTTGCCTAAATATTGTGTTTTTAATGCTGCTTTTTGTAAAGGATTTAGACCCATCAGAATGATACCATTTTTGTTTTGGAAAAAAGACATAAATAAGCTCCTTCAGGTATCACCAGTTGCTCGATTTTGATACTTAACCTTTTGGCAGTTTTACTCTCAATTTTGTACAACCACAATGTGCCTTCTTCCATTTTATACTTTGTAGCTACAGCCTTTAAATTAATCAGCGTATCAATAGGAAAACCAACAATTTTTCCATCTCCCTTAATATTATTATTCGCTTTGCGAAATAATGAATCATTGTTGTAGCTTTTCAGATGGCAGGTTTTAACTTTTGAGGTGTCAATCAGGTTTTTGTATTTTGAACACATGGCATAAGGAATCATTCGCCCGTAATTGTCGACGCCACATTGTGCTATTAATGAACCGTTCAGTAAAAGAACGGCAAATATGGAAAGAAGTAGCTTCATCTGATGTTTCCTCCTGGAAGATTGATTATCCATGATAATGGCTTAAATCTAAAGAATTATTTTAATTGTTTTCTCATTTAACATTAAAGGTTTGATGACTCTTTGTTCTAATGAAGAATTATTCCTCAAACTTTAAAGCATCCAAGAGTCATTAGAAAATTATTGTAAAATCATTAGAAAGTTATTAAAAGATGATTCGTATGATTAACAATAACGTTCGAATCACCTTCGAATCACCTTCGAATAATCAGCAAGTGTTAGGATAATCTTTGAAAGTTCAAACGGGTCATTTGGTACCATAAAAGAGCTGGCATTTTTTGCCTTTTTGCACTGTCCGGGGTGCTAAACTTTAACAGAGTGATTGCTCAGCTATCGACAGAAGTTATCTGGTTTTAATAATTTGCTTCCATGAGACGCATTGCCAACATTCTTAAGATGAATGCGCATCGTCCTTTTCCAATGCATCAAAGGCCTTTGGAAATTAAGATATAACAAAACCAGCCAAGTCAAAGCGGTCGTCTGGTATTTCCTAAGGCTTATTCAATAGTTCCTGATGTTTACATTTCAATAGTCATATTTTCTCTCTTGGTAAATAACTGCCTGAATCCATTCATCTTACAATATATTTTCATAAATTTGAATAACGCCCAAAAGGTGACAGTCCTTCAGTATTCATCTTTCTTAATAAACCCACCATGAACCGGAAAGAATTCTTAAACCGCATGGCTTTGGCAGGAACAGCTGCCATGATAATTCCTTCAATTGCAAAGGCCAATTTGCTGGGCCTGGGTCAGGATAAAAGGATCAAAATTGGCATTATCGGCTGCGGCAGCGTCTCGGGTGTATACCTGCCTCATCTTACCAAATCGCCCTGGGTGGAAGTGGTTAGCGTCTGCGACATCAAACCTGAAAGAGCCAAGGCCAGGGCTGAAGAGTTTCACATTCCCAACCAGTATCCCCATATTGACCAGCTTTTGGCAGGAGCGGAATTCGACCTGATGGTCAACCTAACCAACATGCAGGAGCACGGAAGGCTCAACAAGCAGGCCATTCTGAAAGGAAAACACGTGTGGAGCGAAAAGCCTTTGGCCAATTCATACAAGGAAGGCAAAGCCCTGTTGGATCTTTCCAAAGAACAAAAGGTACGTATCTGGGGAGCGCCGGCAGTGGTGAACAGTCCGCAGTTTGCTTTTATGGCCAAACAAATTAATGAAGGAAAGCTGGGAAAGGTGGCAGCGGCTCATGCGCATTACGGTCACCTGGGACC
>DATGYU010000174.1:0-4172 GCA_035297625.1 Prolixibacteraceae bacterium | reverse complement strand
GGATGTATTGCTGAGTAAAACGGATACTCATTTTATGATGGAGGTTACGGACAACGGCATTGGTTTTCAGTATGATGACTATCATCAGGTAAACACCCTTGGGTTGATTGGAATGAAAGAAAGGGCATTGTCTATAGGAGGGGATATACAAATAAACAGCAAACCGGGTAAAGGAACTAAGGTCAGGTTTTTACTTCCCCGGGGATAATTAATTTAAGCTGACTGTTATTAGCATCTGGTATTTTAATCATGAAGTGAAATGGGACAAATTGCTTTTGGCTTCAGGGGGCTGGCAAAAAATGCTTCCATCAGAGTAATGGGTTAATGGCTGAATTTATTGCAAGTAACCAGTAGCCAACTGCAAGTACTTTCAGTTTTAGTTAGTTACCAATCATTAAATAATTTGAATCAATGGAAGCTATGGATCAGGAAAAGATACGCATACTTATAGCCGACGATCACAGTATTGTCAGAAATGGTATTATTAAAATTTTATCATCAGCTCTGCCTAATGTTGATTTTGGCGAAGCCTCAGATGCTACCGAGGTATTGCGTACCCTGGATCAGGCCAAATGGCATGTTGTAATCCTTGATATCAATATGCCAGGCAGAAGCGGTATGGATGTGCTCAAAGAGATTAAATACCATTATCCGTCATTGCCAGTAGCGATTTTTAGCATGTATCCTGAGGACCAGTTTGCCGTTAGGGCTATGAAAGCTGGCGCTTCCGCTTATCTTACCAAAGATATCTCATCCAGGGAACTTGAAAAGGCCATTAAGACTTTATTGAGCGGTGAAATATATTACACGACTTCCATTGCTGCCTTAATAACAAATGAGCTAAGGGATACTCAGGACAAACATTCCCACGAAGCACTCTCTAACCGTGAATATCAGGTGTTCCTGCTTATTGCCGGGGGGATGAATGTTTCTGATATCGCCCGTAAACTATCGCTTAGCGTAAAGACAATCAGCGTTTATCGGGCACTTATCCTGAAAAAGATGAACCTTAAAAACAATGCCGAAATCACCCATTACGCTTTTAAGCATAACATGGTGGAGTGAGGGGAGGTTAAAGTTCAAAGTTTAAAGTTATGGAGCCTTTTTGTCATTAAAGACCTAAAGAACTTATCGTTTTATAGTATGCTTTTCTCATACATTAAGACAAACTCCTATTCATACGGGTAACAAAATTGGTATTTAAAATTGGAAGATGTCCTATTTTTTTATTCCTTTAAGAATCATATGTTTGAGTATACAGGCAGGTAAAATAACTCAGAACAGATCCCTTTATTTCAGCACCAAAAAGAAAATTTGAGCAGATTGAAGATACATGATTAATAACATATATGTTATTAGAAGACTTTCTTTAAATTGTGGCCGAAAAGGTATAGGCAGGACCAAAGAAATGTGGCTTTAGCAATTGGATGTCTGTTTGTATGTTACCGAAAGCAACAAGCATTGTAACAAACTTAATTACAAATGAATTTGCCTTATGAGACTGATTCTTCAAAATATAAAGAAACTTGTTCAGACAGACCCTAAAAGCAGGCTTTGGGTTGCCGGGAAGTCAATGGCTGAGGTTCCAAGTATTGAAAATGCCTACCTTATTGTTCAGGATGAATGTATTGAAAGTTTCGGGCCTATGAACAGCCTTGAGCCCAGTGAATTTGTTGCCGATGATATGATCATGGAAATAGATTGCAGTGGCAGAATGGTTTTCCCCAGTTACTGTGATTCTCATACCCACCTTGTCTTTGCCGCTACCCGGGAAAAAGAATTTGTCGATAGAATCAAAGGCTTGTCCTACGAAGAAATTGCCCGCAATGGGGGAGGGATTCTTAATTCAGCAAAGAAATTACAGGAGATGCCCGAGGAAACGCTATTTCTTCATTCAATGGAACGACTGAACGAAATAATGATGCTGGGCACCGGTGCCGTGGAAATAAAAAGCGGTTATGGGTTAACCGCAGATGCCGAATTCAAGATGCTAAGGGTGATTCGCCGCCTCAAGCAACACTCACCTTTAATGGTTAAATCTACTTTCCTGGCACATGCTTTTCCTGTTGAATACCGTAGCCGTAGGGAAGACTATATGAATATGCTGATCAAGGATATGATACCCCGCATAGCTGCTGAAGAGCTGGCCGATTATGTGGATGTATTTTGTGATCGCGGCTTTTTTACACCACAAGAGACAGAACGTATACTAATAGCAGGTAATCAATTTGGCCTGAAAGGTAAAGTGCATGCCAATGAACTGGCCAATTCGGGGGGAGTACAGGTAGGGGTGAAAAACTGCGCCTTGTCGGCCGACCATCTGGAATATGTGGAGGACGAGGAGGTTGCTGCCCTGATGGACAGTGAGACGATGCCTACCGTACTGCCCGGGGCAGCCTTTTTCCTCAACCTGAAACTGGCACCTGTGCGCAAAATGATTGATGCGGGACTTCCCGTAGCCTTGGCATCTGACTATAATCCGGGTACATCTCCTTCAGGAAACATGAATTTTATTCAATCCCTTGGATGCATAAAATATGGGATGACTCCGGAAGAGACTTTGCACGCGACTACTATCAATTCTGCTTATGCGATGGGCATCAGTGAGAATTACGGTAGCATAGCTGTTGGAAAAGTAGCCAACCTGTTTATCACCAAGGAAATAGATGATTATTCAGTCATACCCTATTCATTTGGTTCTAACCTTATTGAAACAGTGATCTTAAATGGGAAAATGGAAAGCAATGAGCACAAAAGGGCTGCTGGTTGCTAGCTTCTGGCAAGAAATGCTTCGATCAGAGTTAATGCGATGATAAAAGCCAGGTTTTGCCAGCAGCCAATAGCCAGCAGCCAGAAACTAAAATTAATAAAAGAATTAAAATCAATATTGTGCAATGAAACAACTAATCGAATGTGTTCCGAATTTCTCTGAAGGGAGGGATGAAAAGATTATTAGTCAGATTACTGATGCTATTCAGTCAGTGGAAGGAATTAAATTGTTGAATGTGGATCCGGGGAAAGCTACCAATCGTACAGTTGTCACTTTTGTCGGGGAACCCTATCAAGTGGTAGAAGCTGCATTTCAGGGGGCAAAGATGGCTTCCAAGCTGATCGATATGAGCAAGCACAAAGGCGAACATCCTCGTTTTGGAGCCATTGACGTATGCCCCCTGGTGCCCGTTGCCAATATCTCGATGGAAGAGACTGTTGTATTTGCACGTATGCTGGCACAACGAATGGGCGAGGAGCTGGGCATTTCGGTCTATTGTTATGAATTTGCGGCCTTTGATGAACATCGGCGTAGTCTTGCCGATTGCCGTGCTGGCGAATATGAAGGATTGAAAGTGAAACTTCAGATGCCGGAATGGAAGCCTGATTTTGGGCCTGATGTACTCAACGAACGTGCAGGGGCTTCAGCTGTAGGGGCCCGAAATTTCCTGATCGCCTATAATGTCAATCTGAATACAACCTCGGTACGTCGTGCCAATGCCATAGCCTTTGATGTACGCGAAGCCGGACGTATCAAGCGGGATGGTGATCCTGTCACAGGGAAGATTGTTATGGATGAAAACGGAGAACCGGTGAGAATACCCGGGTCTTTGCAAAAGGTGCGTGCCATTGGATGGTTTATCAAAGAATATGGTATCGCGCAGATTTCAATGAACCTTACTGATATTACCGTCACTTCCATCCATCAGGCTTTTGCCGAAGTGGAAGAGAGGGCCCGCGAAAGGGGCATCAGGGTTACCGGCTCGGAATTGATAGGTCTGATCCCTTTGCAGGCCATGCTGGATGCAGGTATGTATTTTCTGCGTAAACAAAAACGCTCAACAGGAATTCCCGATGAAGAAATTATAAAGATTGCCATTAAATCGTTGGGATTGGATGAACTGGCACCTTTTGATCCAAAGAAACGAATTATAGAATACATGATTGAGGAGGATGAGCAAAAACTCACCAACATGACCTTGCAGGCCTTCTCCAATGAAACGTTATCAGAATCACCAGCTCCGGGGGGAGGTTCTGTAGCGGCCTATACGGGTGCTTTGGGTGCTGCCCTTGGATCCATGGTAGCCAACTTGTCGGCCATTAAAAGAGGATGGGATGACCGCTGGGAAGAGTTTTCCGACTGGGCTGAAAGGGGAAAGGTATACCATGATGCCCTATTGAAA
>DATGYU010000173.1:0-3664 GCA_035297625.1 Prolixibacteraceae bacterium | reverse complement strand
ATCGAGAGCATGCAGATATTAAAAGATGCCTCCTCTGCCGCCATTTACGGATCGAGGGCCTCCAACGGAGTAGTGCTCATTACCACCAAGATGGGAGCACAGGGAAAGGCCAGGATTGCTTTTAACGCCCATTCGGGTATTACGCAGGTAGTAAAAACGCTGCATTCGCTCAACACGGCACAGTACAAAGATTTGATGGATGAGATTGGCGCAGCTACCCTTCCCGAGGGACTGACCGATAAGACAGACTGGTTCAAGGAGACTTTCAGAACCGGGGTGACCCAGGATTATCAGTTGTCAGTTTCAAATGCCACCGATAAACTTAAATACTTTGTCTCGGGGGGTTATTCCGATGAATCGGGAGTTATTTCCATTGCCTATTTCAAACGCTATAACTTTAGGGCCAACCTTGAAAACCAAATCCGCTCATGGTTTAAGTTCAACACCAACCTTGCCTACTCTGACTATACCAACAATGGAATCATATCGGGGACCGGGGCCAACCGGGCAGGGGTGATCCTTTCGGTGATCAATACCCCTACCTATGCGCCCATCTGGAACCCTGACATTCCAACCCATTATTACGATAATTTTTACGGGGCACAGGTCACTCACCCGGTGGAAAATATGTCACGCTCGGAAAACAACAAGAATAACAATAATCGCTTTGTGGGCAGTGCCAGCGGGGAGATCACCTTTTTCCCGGCATTGAAATACAAATCCACCTTATCGCTGGACAGGGTCTATTACAATGCAACCAGCTTTCTGGATCCCATCAAGACTTCATGGGGACGCACCAATTACGGTCAGGCTACCGACGACCGCTCGTTAAGCACTATTATGGTTTTTGACAATATTCTCACCCTGGATACCGACATAGATAAGCATAAGATAAGTCTGATGGGTGGAACTTCCTACACCACCTCCACCTGGAACCAGAGCAATATGGTAGCCTCCCATTTTGGAACCTCCGACATTCTCACCTTAAACGCGGGCAATAAGATCGAACAGTGGAGCGGCACCTCGGGTTCCGAATGGGCCATCATGTCTTACTTAGGCAGGTTGACATACAATTATGAGAGCAAATACCTGCTGACCGTCAACTTCAGGGCCGACGGATCGTCAAAGCTGGCACCGGGACACCGCTGGGGCTATTTCCCTTCGGTATCAGCTGCCTGGCGAATTTCGGGGGAGAACTTTATGAAAGGCACTACCTGGATTGATGATCTGAAACTCAGGGGAGGATGGGGAAAAACGGGTAACCAGTCGGGTATTGGCGATTATGCCTACCTGCAGCGCTACAACATTAACCGGCTGGCCTGGTGGGATAAAAGCGGCTTATATACCGATGCCGTTCCCAGCTTATCGATTGCCAATATGAAAAACACGGATCTTACCTGGGAGACTACCACCCAGACCAATGTAGGCATCGACTTTTCAATAATGAAAAGCCGGGTAGATATGAGCATTGACGCTTACTACAAATATACCACCAATCTTTTGATGGATGTACCGTTGCCTTCCACAGCACCGGTGGGCAGTTTGACACGCAACGAAGGAGAAATGAGCAACAAGGGTATTGAATTTGTTGTCAACACCCGCAATTTCACCGGGAATTTCAAATGGGATACCGATTTTAATATCTCGTTCAATAAAAACCGGCTGGAGAAGCTTACCCTTCAGCAGAAATATTATTTTGCCCAATCCTCCACAGGGGAGAACATTGTTTTGATGACCCCAGGCGAGCCTTTGGGAGTGTTCTATGGTTATATCTCCAAGGGAGTGGATCCTGAAACGGGAAACCTGATCTACCAGACCAAAAATGCGGATGGCATTCCAACACTGGGAGACCGCACCATTATAGGAGATCCGAACCCCAAGTTTACCTATGGGCTGACCAATAACCTGTCATACCTTGGATTTTCTCTCAATATCTTCATCCAGGGTACCTATGGCAACGACATTTACAACATCTCGCGTATGGAAACGGAAGGGATGTACGATGCCAAGAATCAGTCGACAGCAGTACTGGACCGGTGGCGCCGACCGGGTATGGTCACTTATATGCCCAGGGCTGTGGCCACCAAGGAAAACCTGCTCACTTCAACCCGTTTTGTGGAAGACGGAAGTTACCTGAGGTTGAAGACCCTAACCCTATCGTACAATTTTACAGGCCAGTGGCTGGACAAAATAAACATCCTGCGCCTGCAACCCTACATCACGGCACAGAACCTGCTGACGCTGACCAAATACAAGGGATTTGACCCCGAGGTAAGTCAGTATGCCAACAGCGGTGACAGGCGCGAAAGTGCGATTGTCCAGGGAATTGATTATGGCACCTATCCACAATCAAAGAGTTTTATCATTGGATTGAATGTTGAATTTTAACGACTTACTGCCATGAAAAAAATACTAAAACCTATCTATTGGATAGCCATCATCCTGATACTGGGGGCCTGCTCTCTGGAACGTGATCCTATCTCGGATTTCAGTGAACTCACCGTTGGAGGCAGCGACAGCACGGGGGGAACGGTAAAGTTCAAGACCCGGGCAGAGATGAAAACCCAGTACGACAACATGTACAACCAATTGTCGACCAGCAGGGTGGAATCGTGGATACTCGATTACCTGATCTATTCAGATACCCATGCCGACAATGCCTACCGTGGAGCGACAGATTTGGAGCTTACACAATTGGAACAGCAGCGGCAGGATGGAAACAACAAGAATATCAACCGTGACTGGGATAATTATTTTGGCATAGTAGCAGCAACCAACTCGGTGATCAACAACATTGACTCGGTACCCGATCCTGCCCTTACCGCCGCAGAACGAAAGCAATGGAAAGCGGAGGCTCTGGTACTGCGCTCGATGATCTATTTCGACCTGGTGCGCCTGTGGGGAGATGTGCCTTTGATTTTGACAGAACCGCCGGCAATCACTTCGGCCAATATCGAGCAGGTTTACCCGTTTTATTATCCCAAACGCGATTCCGTGGCGGCGGTATACGCCCAGATGATCAAGGACTTGAATACCGCGCTCGAACCGGGAGGAGCTCCCCCTATTGACCCAAACAACAAGTTCAGGTTTTCCCGCACGGTGGTTAATGCCTTACTGGCCAAGATCTATGCTGAACAGCCGGTAAGGGATTATGCCAAGACCATTCAATACTGCACGGAAGTGGAAAAAGATGTCTCGCTGGTACCCAATTATGGTGATTTGTTTGACATGAATTCAGACAATACGGATGTGAAGCACCGAAATACTTCTGAATCTATTTTCGAAATCACCTTTTCGGAAGGAGGAGACTGGATCACCTGGATGAGCGGCATTGACCTTTCGAGCGCCACCAGCGTGTATGACTGGGCCAAGTGGTTTACTCCTACCCGTGATCTGATGACCGCCTTTGACAAGGCCGGGGATACTGAACGCAAACGGCAGACCATCACCTATGCCGATGTGATATGGAGCAATCATTACCCCTCCAAAGGATACCCGTTCATGTATAAATACCGCAGTAAGTTTCACAGTTTTTTAAAGATCCGTCTGGCAGATATTTTGCTGCTTAAGGCAGAGGCCTATGTCAACCAGAACAACATGGCTGAGGCCACTGCTCTGGTCAATCGGATCCGCACAAGGGCAAAACTTCCTCCATTGACTACCG
>DATGYU010000172.1:0-1973 GCA_035297625.1 Prolixibacteraceae bacterium | reverse complement strand
GCATGTGGTTTGCATTCTCCGAGGCGATGCTGATATCGCAAACCACATGCAGCACATGGCCCCCGCCAATGGCATACCCGTTGACCATGGCAATGACCGGCTTGGGCATTGAACGGATCTGTTTCTGTACCTCCAGGATGTTTAGGCGCGGGATACCATCCTTATCGATGTAGCCCCCTTTGCCTTTTACGGTCTGGTCACCCCCGGCACAAAAGGCCTTGTCGCCTGCCCCGGTCAGAACGATTACGTTGATATTCTGGTCTTCCCGGCATATTTTTAATGCATCGGATATTTCATTGACCGTCGTAGGCCTGAAAGCGTTGCGGTAACGCTCCCTGTTTATGGTGATTTTTCCTATTCCATCGAAATAATCAAAGAAGATGTCTTCGTATTCGCGGATGGTTTGCCATTCTCTTTTTGTGCTCATATTGTGTGTTTTTTAATTTTTAAAATTCGCCTGGCAAGGGCTGACCTTAAGGACTTTAAAGTCTTTAAGGTCCTTAAGGTCAGTCCTTGCCAGGCTATGACCATTTAACCTTTTAGCCCTTCACTTCCCTAAACACTTCCCTGAATACCTTAACATTGGTTTCGGCATCAGTAAATACTTCCAGTAAAGCAGCTTTTTTATTTTCCAAAGCATAAAACCCTTTAAGTGCCTGCTCCAGAGAAGCTTCATCTTCTGCCTTGAAATACTCCAGCCCGAATACCTTGGCCAGCCCTTCGGCCTTGTGGGTATTCCCGGCAAAGAAATGTTCGTTATAGGCAGGTGAATCCGAGGGGCCTTTGATCATGCCAAAGATATTGCCCCCGCCATTGTGAATGACAATAATCCTTAAATTTTCCCCGATGTATTTATTCCAAAGGGCATTGGAATCGTAAAAGAAAGTCAGGTCTCCCAAAAGAACCGTGTTCAATTTTTCTGACTCACTGGCATAACCTACCGCCGTTGACAGGCACCCGTCAATGCCAGCGGTGCCCCGGTTGCTGAGGTAAATGGCCTGTTTCACCCTTTCATGAATCAGGGCATACCTTACCGGGGAACTGTTGCCCAAATGGATTACGGAAGCCTCAGGAATGTGCTTGCAGATCAATCCAAAAGCTTTCAGATCACTAAAAACAGTAGCTGCGACATAGGCATCACGCCTTTCACCAACTTTTGCCTGCTTGTTTTTCCAAAGCTGAAGATAATCCTTCCTGGGTTGTGGAACCTGGGGTGTAAGGGCTTTCAAAAAGTCAGCAGCATCAATGTTGATCACCTTTGTCAGCGATTGGTAGGTGTCGAAATGTTCCTTTTCTGCGCTCAGGTGCCAGTGCTGCCGGGGTTGATGTTTGCGCAAAAACTGCTTAAGCGCCTTGGAGACAAACTGTCCGCCAAAGCTGATCAAAAGATCAGGCTGATAGGAAACCATGTTTTCATCATGGATACTGGCCATTAAAAGATCAATGCTTGCGCAAAACTGATCATCCGAAAGGTTGGATAAATGTTCATGTAAGACTACAGCACCTGTCTTCTCCACAAAAGCTGATATTGCATCATTTAATGCTGAATCAGGATTAAGCTGTCCTGCCAGCAACAGTATCTTTTGCGATTGACTTACCGACTGCCTTAATTCTTCCAGCGTTTCTTTGGTCAGGGAGCCTTGGGTTGAAATAAGATCGATTTCTTTTACCTCAGGCAAAGCGGCCCCTATCAGTTGGTGCAAAGGTTCTTCAAAAGGAATGTTGATATGTACCGGGCCTTTTTTGCCCGTTACAGCCAGATTCAGACATTCATTGATCTGCCTGGCCGCGTACCAAAGCTCTTTTTCAGATTCTCCCAGCGGAAGGCTAATCCCCTTTTTGGTAAAATTCTGGTAGATATTCTCCTGTCGGATACATTGGCTCTCGGCCTGGTCGATCCAGTAGTCGGGGCGGTCAGCGGTAAGTACCACCAACGGGATGTTCTGGTAAAAGGCCTCGGCTACTGCCGGGGT
>DATGYU010000171.1:0-16037 GCA_035297625.1 Prolixibacteraceae bacterium | reverse complement strand
AAAAGATGCCTAAAACCAATATTTATATTCATTTTGATCGATTATTTTAGCTAACTCCGAATATTTATAAGCAAATTGATGATTTAGCTTACAAACTGAAAGCGAAAGTAGTCATTTTTGTAAATAAATGATCTTTCTGGCTTTGTTCGCAAGATGGATTTTTTATATTCTGTGGTGAAAGTATTCTCTGATTTTGTAATAAAATACAATCTGTCAATACTTTACAAATATAATGCCTATTAGGAGAGGATTTGCATTTAAATGAAAAAATAACATTGAGTTAACAGACCGAAAACCCATTAATTAATGCGAGCGGCCAGCTTCAGAAAGCTTGGCAACCCGACTTTTATAGCTATCAACAAAAAGGGCTTCTTGCTGCTTATTACAGGCCGGAAATACACCGATCAACCTTAGGGTATTATGAAAGATGCCGGTCGATGCCCCAGGTACCTGGACCATTTGCAAATGACCGGTATTTCAATGAATTAATCATCCTTTTGACCCGGTATCCTTTAATAAGTCTGAATAGGCACTTTCAATTTTCTGGAACGCATATCCCTCCACAATATTTTTCATCCTTGCACTGATCTGGTCAAGGCATAAATTCCCGATGCTGCCTTCATGGGTGTGATTAATATCCCGGCTTGGCTCATAATTGCCTGCATAGATATCGCCCCCTACCTTTTTATAGGCATCCCTAAAAGGAACTCCCTGCTGAACCAGCTTGTTCACATCTTCAACGCTGAATACAAATTTATAGCGGTCATCGGCCAGTAAATTGGTATTTACCGTCATGTGGTCAATGGCAAAACCGGCAATGCTGATACAATCGTTCAATTCCTTAAAGGCGGGCAGAAATACTTCTTTCAGGATCTGCAGGTCACGGAAATAGCCGCTTGGAAGGTTGTTGGTCATCAGACTGATCTGGTAAGGGATGGCCTGTATCTTATTGCAATGGGAACGTACC
This sequence comes from Prolixibacteraceae bacterium, assembly GCA_035297625.1. Classification (GTDB taxonomy): domain Bacteria; phylum Bacteroidota; class Bacteroidia; order Bacteroidales; family Prolixibacteraceae; genus Aquipluma. The sequence continues at coordinate 15,070 of DATGYU010000171.1, read as the reverse complement.
AGCTCAAACACATCGGGGTTTTTCTTATGGGGCATGATGCTCGATCCGGTAGTCAGTTCATCCGGCAAGGCCACAAAGCCAAAGTTCTGGCTCATGAATAGACATACATCAAAAGCAAACTTTGAAATGGTAGCTGCAATGGACGCCAGGGCAAAAGAAACGGTCTTTTCCACCTTGCCGCGTCCCATCTGGGCATAGACCACATTGTAGTTCATCGATTCAAAGCCCAAAAGGTCGGTAGTCATCTGCCTGTTAAGCGGAAAGGAAGAGCCATATCCGGCAGCTGATCCCAACGGATTTTGGTTGGTGATTTTATAAGCAGCATGTAAAAGCACCAGATCATCCACCAGACTCTCGGCATAAGCGCTGAACCATAATCCAAAAGAACTGGGCATGGCTACTTGCAAATGAGTGTAGCCAGGCATCAGGTATTGCTTGTTGGCCTCAGCTTTGGCCATCAGGCGTTCAAATAAATCACTGACAGCTACTACCAGTTTTTGAATCTCTGCACGGGTGTAAAGTTTTAAATCAAGCAATACCTGGTCATTGCGCGAACGTCCGCTGTGTATCTTTTTGCCCGTATCACCCAGTTTTCGTGTCAGCATCAGTTCCACCTGGGAATGTACATCCTCGATGCCTTCTTCAATCTGGAAGTCACCTTTCTCAATGATATGATAGATGTTGATCAGCTCAACGGTCAGTTCCGATAATTCACCCGAGGTAAGCAATCCAATGCTTTCCAGCATCCTTGCATGGGCCAGAGAGCCCAATACATCATATTTTGCCAGGTACAAATCCATTTCGCGGTCTTTACCTACCGTAAAATTCTCAATCAGTTCATTAACCTTCGTGCCTTTATCCCAGAGTTTCATAGTTCAGAATGCTTTAAAGGCCCAAAGATAGAAGGAATAGTTTAAAGTTGACCCGAGTTTTAAGTTCCAAATTTCAAATTCCAAATAAAGATGTGTAACCCATCGTAAATCTCTCGCTATCCATTCCAGTATCCCCCTGTTCCAAGCTTTTGCCTCTTCTAAATACAAAACTAATTTTCCACGACACCTACCTTCCTTTAAATTTTTATTATAAATTTGTTATGGTAAAATCATATCATGAAAACCTTTGGCATAGTGTCCTGCCTTTCTGTTTATGGAATCACCCACGCTTTGGTGGATGCGGCTTGTATTATGCTTGTGCTGGGAGGTATCGATGTCAGGGAAGACTTGCTTGCCTATCTTCTGCTTTACAATGTGCTGGCTTTTGGGCTTCAGCTGCCCTTTGGCTGGATCCTCGACCGTTTGCGTCAACCGGTGGTGACGGCTATTTTGGGGGTAGTGCTTGTCTCCGCTTCCTTGATGCTTTTTCTTTATCCGTTAGCTGCGATTATCCTTGCCGGTATAGGAAATGCCTTATTCCATGTAGGAGGAGGAACGGTGGCACTGAACCTTAGGCCCCACAAGGCTGCTTTACCCGGCGTATTTGTAGCCCCCGGAGGAATAGGTTTGTTTGCAGGCGCCCTGATCCTAAAGCTGAATGGTTTTCATCCCCTGATGTTGGCCTTACCCCTGTTACTCATGGGTTCTCTGATGCTAGTTGTCAAAACCCCTCAGGTACTTTATTCGGCCAAAAACGATAGGTTAGGATCTGCCCTTGATCTGGCTATCCTGCTGTTACTGATCACCATCTGCATCCGTTCCATAGTGGGCTTGTCCATAGAATTTCCATGGAAGTCAAACCAGCTGTTATTAATAACCCTAACCGCCTCCATTGCTTTGGGTAAGGTTCTTGGCGGTTTCATGGCCGATTATTTTGGCTGGATAAAAATAGCCGTGGGAGGATTGATCATAGCCTCCATTCTGCTGGTGTTCGGTCAGCAGTCAGCCATCGCCGGTATGACAGGGCTATTCTTTTTTAACCTGACCATGCCGGTTACCCTGGTAGCCATTTCAAACGTACTTCCCGGTAGACCGGGCTTTTCATTTGGACTGGCCACTCTGGCTATTTTGGCTGGCGCGTTACCCACTTTCTTTCATTATAAGACATTGTTTGCCGCTCCCATAATCCCTTTGATTATAGTATCTGCTTTAACGCTCTTTAAAGGCCTTAAAATTATTCAATCAAGTTCGACTTCAACTAAAATCATCCAATCATGAAAACAAAAATTGCTTTCATCACAGTAATTCTTCTAATGGCAATTAAATATAGTTATGGGGATGTTATATTAGAAAACACCCATCACGTTAGTAAATGTGTTAAAATCACTAATATTGACGATTATCCTGATGTCTGTTTTTTGGTGTATGTGAATGAGGTGATGAGTTATCCTACTTATATTGTATCTTCTTCCGATTGCCTAACAAAAGGATACAAGTATAATGTATTGAATCTTCTTGCTGTAAATAAATCTTATATGTCAGGTAAGGATATGTCTAAGATTAATTGGCTTAAGGATGCACATGCCCTTCCATCAAACATTAGAATAGATCCTGAAGGAGGTTATGTGGATGATTCTATTCCGATATCAGGAATTGATGAATATTATAAGGTGGTAGGTTTTTCCAATACCAATGTTATTCTCTACAAGTGGAAGCAGGTTACCAAATACAATAACGGAAAGCCTGATTTAATAGAGAACTTTGAATATGTTGAGCCAGTAACGCCTATCTATCAGAAGATTATGGTAGGAATTAATTCTTCTGATAAACCTTCAAACATTGAGGTGTTTCCCAACCCTGCCAATAAGAATATTCACCTGCGTATCATTGACAGTTACAGTGGGGCAGTATCCGTTGAATTAGTGGCTACAACAGGTAAAGTGGTCCAATCATTCAACTTAAGCAAGCAGTCCTCTATCCTGAATAAAGAAATCCCGCTTACCAATGTAGCAAAAGGGGCTTATCTTGTCAAAGTTCAGATGGGTAAGGATGTTGAGTATAAAAAGGTGCTCATTAAGTAAAGCAGCCTGCATGGAGTATGAATTTAATTTCCTGAAAGCTTTACTGCTTACCATTACCATTGAAACCACAGTTTTGTTTCTCTTGTTCTATACGGTATTTAAGTCTGAAAAGCCTGTAAACTGGCTATTGTTGCTTACCGGCGTGATAGCCACCATGGCCACTTTGCCCTACCTTTGGTTTATCATCCCCCTTTTCATTCACGCAAAGCTGTGGTACAATATCGTGTGTGAGAGCCTGGCTGTTGTGGTAGAATCAGTTATTATCCTTGGATTGCTGAGGATAAAGTATCCAAAAGCCTTCCTGGTATCCCTTATCTGCAACATGGCTTCCTATGGGATAGGATTGCTGATCAGATGGTAGAATATTGATTATTGATTAACGATTGAGTGGTTGAGTCCCCTGGTTCCTTGTCGCTGCGTACCTTCTTTTCCCAAACTGAAGGATGGAGGGATGGTGCACTCTTCTACTTCTATATTTCTCATTTCTCATTTCTTTTAACTATTTAGCTTTAAACTATACCACAATTCCCCTTCTTTTTCAATAATCTGTCTTCTTCTAAACCTGATTTTTGTGGTCATATTACTCATATAAGTGCATTATCTTTGTACTTAACAATGAATGTTACAAATCGTCGTCCACCTAACTAAAAGCCTTCTCATGAGAAAGTGCCTGCTGCTGTCCCTTTTCTGCCTGGCCATTTTAATGGCTGGAGCTCAGGAAAAACATATCCTGACTTCCGATAGTGTTTCTTTATATGTCAAAGTAAAAGGCACGGGACCTGTCTGCCTTTATATTCACGGCGGCCCCGGATCGGGAAGTAACTGGCTGGAAAAGCTTTATGGTGAAACGCTTGAGAAACATTTTAAGGTGATCTACCTGGACCAGCGTGGGGTGGGGAGGTCTTCCACTCCAAAGGATGGCAATTACTGCATGGACCGCATGACCCGTGACTTTGAGGAAGTGCGCGAAGCCCTTGGGATTCAGCAATGGCTCACATTGGGCCATTCCTTTGGCGGCATTCTGCAAATGGGATATGTCGAACGTTATCCACAGTCCAATAAAGGCATGCTGATGATTAATTGTACCCTGGATATTGAAGAGAGTTTTCGCAATAGCTGGATCACAAAGGCATACGAGATAATGGGAGAAGAGAATCCTGCCGCGAAAGGTGATACTATGCCTGTCCAGCAAAGGCTTCAGGAGGCCATTGGTCTGTTGCATAAAAAAGGGCTGATGTGGAAAATGACCTATTCTTCCCCTGAACATGAAAAACAGATGAATGATACCTATAAGGATATTCCCAACTGGAACCATGATTTCAGCGGTAAAGCCCTCAATTGTAAAGAATACTGGAAGAATTACAGGCCTGAAACTTCTGGAATTGATATTCCTGTATTGGTTTTCTATGGTACACGAGATTGGTTGGTAGGACCGGATCATTATAAAGGATTGAACTTCCCAAACAAGTTGCTTTGGAAAAGCGAAGTGGGCCATATGCCTTTTATGGAAGCAAAACAAGACCTCGAAAAAGCCATCGTTAGCTATCTCGATAAATATAAGTTTAAGTAGAAGGAACCTGTCAGTGATGCTTCTTTACTTTTTTATTCCTTATTCCTTATTGGATATTTCTTTATTTGTGTTGAAGAAAAAATAATCAATAATCAATATTGAATATCCAAAATCCAATAATCCATAGCTTACCATCAAAATTCAGGGTAAAGTAATATCCCGGATGGATCACATTCAGTATTTAAATACTATTTAAGTACTATTGTAATACTAAAATTAATGTTCTAGTATTACAATAGTATATAAGTAGTATTTTATGTCCATATCTGGTCCAAATGGATTTACTATTTGCTGGAAAAGAGTTTATTGATTATTGGAAATTCAATATTGGATATTGGATATTCGTAATTTGGGTTGAAGAAAAATAATCAATATTGAATATCCAATATCCAATAATCAATCAATAGCAGGCCCATCCAAATGCAAGTTCTTCTTTATTAGCCGGACTTTGCGTCAAATGCCCAACCCCTGAGTCACCAAACATAAAGGGCAGGTTATCTTCCGAATCCAGTTGAAACAGCAATTCCATGATGTCATTGGTCTTTCTGTCTGAAGGATATTCAACCGACTGAACCCAGTAGGGCCATCCAAATAATTTATCATTGGCTATGGTGAATCCAAAACCTTTGCTTTCCATTATTTCCAGCACTTCATCATCCGCTTCCAGTCCCAGTTGTTCATATTCATCGGGATGTGGATAATCATCCTTAGGTTCCCAGGCGGTAATCAGCTTTTCTTCAAAAACAGTATCTATTTGGGGTTCTATCGTTGCCGAATTGCCGTTTACATCTATTCTACGACATACCGTCGCCTTCGAAAATGGTTGAAAGGCCTTTAACTGTGTTTCACAATTGGGCTCTTTGCTGGTACAATAAAAAAGCTGAATGAGCCCCTGATCTGTTCGTTCGGGCAATTGCTCCAGGTTCAGCTGTAAAAACAGCTGCATATGTTTTTGGCAATTGGGGCATACGGGCCAGTCATTTTCGTTTCTTAAATAGGGAAATCCTCCAATCTTTGACTGATTCGAAAAAGTGTTTTCATGCTCCGAGGTGATAGGTATATAGGCCTTTCGTTTCAGCGCTTCCAACAGTTCCATGGTCTTTTTTAATCTTTCCTCTAAATTATTACCCCCTATTTCGCTTTCTTCTGAATGGTTATTGGAAGGTGCCGTTGGATTTCTCTTACCAAAAAGATTTTTCAAAATATTCATAAGTCTTAATTTACAGTGAAAAATGGTATGATAATGTAACCTTCCTATAATTACACTCACCTCAACAGAAAGTTTAAGGAGGGCAGTTTTAATTTGGGATAAATGGGTCGGTTTCATAATCCCGGGAGATCAGGATGAGCCTGAAGACAAAGAACACAAATGAACACCAATGAGGAACACGAATAAAAATTAATGCTATCGTCAGGGGTCAAAATAATAAATGGTGAAAGGTATAGCGCATGAAATCAGTAATCATTATTCGTGTTCTGCTCTTCAATCGTTAATCTCCTTTCCTTTTCGTAACTTTAATCATCCCAAAAAAATGTCCCGTGAATAAGATCCCACTTTCTGTTCTTGATCTGGCTACTGTTGTTGAAGGAGGAAATCCCGGTTCAGCGATAGCCCGTACCGTTGAAGTGGCCAAACATGCCGAATCCCTTGGCTACAAACGTATCTGGATGGCCGAGCATCACAACATGGAACATATTGCCAGTTCTGCTACCTCCGTACTCATTGGCCATGTAGCCTCTCAGACCAGTCATATCCGTGTGGGCTCGGGCGGAATCATGCTGCCCAATCATAGCCCGCTGGTCATTGCCGAGCAGTTTGGCACCCTTGAAACCCTTTATCCCGGGCGCATCGATCTTGGACTGGGAAGAGCTCCCGGCACCGATCAGGTTACTGCCATGGCCCTCAGGCGTAATAATATCCATACCGTCAACAGCTTTCCCGAAGATGTCAAACAATTGCAGACTTATTTCAGCCATGAAAACAGCTCTGCCAGAGTACGTGCCTTCCCCGGTGAAGGACTCGATATCCCTCTTTGGATCCTGGGTTCCAGTACCGACAGCGCTCACCTTGCCGCTCAAATGGGACTTCCCTATGCCTTTGCCGCTCATTTTGCGCCTGCACAGTTCTGGACAGCCATCGAAATATACCGTAAGATATTCAGCAAATCACGTCAGTCACAGCACCCTTACGTGATGGCCTGTGTCAATGTCATCGCTGCCGATACCGACGAAGAAGCTGAATTCCTCTCTACCAGCCTCCTTAAAGTATTTATCGGACTGGTTACAAACGACCGTAAGCCCATTCAGCCCCCGGGCGAGTTACCCGAAGCTTACCGTATTCCCGAGGTGCGTGCAATGGTAAATAGCATGCTGGCCTGCACCTTTGTGGGCAGTCGCGATACCATTCAGAAGAAGCTGAATAAATTTATTACGGAGACCCATATCGACGAGCTGATGGTATCGACCAACATCTATGATAAAGCGGCCAAACTGAAATCCTATACCATCCTCTGCGAAGCCATGAGCTGCAAAGGGTAGAGGAGTGTTGAAAGGGTTGAAAATGTCAAAAGGGTAAAAGGGGTTGATTATTATATGGTTAATTTCTTTTTATCTGCTTTGGTACTCAGGTACTTTTAAGCTTACGCTCTTTGTTGGTGCAATCGTTCATCCTTTGATTGCCTTGGAAAGAATAATGTTCAGAGCATAATCCGTGTAATCTGTTTAAATCCGCGAAATGATGGCTTATCATTCTCCGTCCTCGTCAAACGGAATATCATCATCCGGGTCGTGGTCAAAGGGGCTTACTCCGGGCGGGTTAAACAAGCCCCAGCGGTCGATCACATAATCCCATTGGTCGAAGCCCTTGACCCATTCAATGAACAGCAAGCGGTATTCTTCGATCAGTTTTCTCACAATGGAATAATACTCCGCATACTCAAAATCAAACATTTCAAGCGCATGGCTCTGAATCATCAACTCCATGGCCGCTTTACGAATAAGCGTGGCAGCTTCCATTTTGATGTCGTAAAGTTGGTCACCACTGGCCCCTGCTACCTTAACCGACAAAAGCATTGAATCTTCGATTATAATCGATTTGGTATACTGTAGCATTTCATTGTCATCGGGAATAAGGTCACAGATCTGGTTCACCACCTCAAATATCTCCTTACCCTTCCTGTAAAGAGGCAGGTCCTTCGGCGAAATATTCTTTTCAAAATCAGCCATAGTCGTTGTTTTACGATATGCATAAATATACAGGTAAAACAATTTGCCTGCAACATGTTCCTGAGAATTGTTGAAAAGGTTAAAAATCCATCTACAGCGCAATATCCTTTGCCATTCGGCTTTAGCCAACGGTTGGAGAATGTGGAAAGACAAGGAACATGCGGCATGAAGTGATTTTTACTCTTCCTCCCAAGCAACCTCTTCCTCTCTTTTTGCATCCTTACTAAATAAACAATCATTTATGAGAAAATCTTGTCTTATCTATATCGCTTTTAACCTATTGTTTGCCTTTTATACTACAGCCCAGGTGCCTGGCAGTAAGTTATTTGACAATTCCAAAATCCATGAGATAAAAATCATCTCCTTCAAGGAAGGCCTTTCCGATACTCTGGAGGCCAACTATGTCATGTCCTTTGGAATGAACCAGATGAAAATCCGCGAGATCCCTTACACATCGGTTAAAATGATGATCGATGGCACACCCCTCGATTCACTGGGTATCCGCTACAAAGGCTTTAACTCTTGGTGGCGCTCGGTGAAAAAGCCACTGAAGATCGATCTCAATCAGTACAAGGATAATCAGCAATATGATGGGTTGAAAAAGTTTAACCTGCACAACGGCTCGGGTGATCCTTCCTTTATCCGCGATAACCTCAATTACCACCTCCTGCGCCTGATGGGCATCAAAGCCCCCCGTACAGCCTACGCGAAGGTATACTTCGATACCGTCTACATGGGATTGTACCGCCTGGTCGAACAGGTAGACAATACCTTTTTGGATGTGAATTTTGGCAACCATGATGGCAATTTATACAAGCAGGAGAGTAACGGTTCTGCAGGTTTCACGCTTTCATGGCTGGGAAGCAACAAGGAAGATTACTACCCCTCGATGTCACTCGAAAATCACAAGACGGTCAATGACTGGTCTGATTTGATTCATTTTATCGATGTACTCAACAATACCCCTGATGATCAGTTCCGGGATGCGATCCTCCAGGTTTTCGATGTGGATGAATATCTGCAGGTGCTGGCTTTGGACATTACGGTGAATAACATGGATTATTATGGCAATTCAGGCAGAAACTATTACCTCTATCGTGACAATGGGAAATTTCACTGGTTGCCCTGGGACTATAACTTATCCTGGCAGGATGGCGAGCCTCCCCTGGAGATTGACCCTGATGCTTATCCCGTACTTACCAAACGAATTTTGCAGGTCCCTGAATTCAATGAGGCCTTTCTGCGTAAATACTGCCGGCTGAGAACTTATCTCTCGTCGGCTTCTATTGACAACCTGATCAATGAAGAAAAAACCAGGATAGGCACATTGCTCGAAAATGATCCTAAATCCGACTATCCCTACGAAGCTTACCTTACCAATTCAGAGCAGCCCTGGAACCGTATTGCCGGTCTGAAACCCTACGCCGATAAACGGGTTGCTGATATGACCTTTTTGCTGGATAAGAACCGTATCGATTGTACCGTATCCGCGGAAATCCCTCCTTTCAGCAACGATCAGTTTCAACTTTACCCCCTTCCTGCCAGCGATTGGGTGAACATCAGTCTGCCAACCAATCAGCCCGTCATGGTGACTATCTTCAACAATGGGGGACAGGCGGTGCAAAAATCTACCCTCCCGGGAAGCGGTAAATTAAACATCTCCTCCTTAGCCACGGGAAGCTATGTGGTAAAAATCAATACAGAAGGGAAAATCTACAGTAAGTTGCTGCTGGTTAGTCATTAAAAGCCAGCACCGGGTCCTGTGACTTCCAGTCGCAGCCGTAATAATATATCAAAAAGGAAGGATTTTTGAAGGCCTGCAATTTTTCCAGGAGCGTAGCCTTGAATGCAGATACTGCAAGCTCGGTTGGAAACCGAAGCACCCCTTTGAAAAGCGGCTAAAAGCCGCATGACCCGTATTTCCATCAATCATAAATAATATTTTTAAAATCCTTGCGTTTGCTGATTATAATATTTATTTTTAGATGGTTTTTTACCAACGTCATGAGAGTGAACCGTTGGACACTGCAATTATGGATGCAATGATTTTACCCAAAACCTCGTACCATGAAAAAGAAAATTTTATTTATTCTGATGATCGCTTCCATCCTGCTGATTATTAATTGTGTAAGAAAGGATTCGACTGATACCTACGTTTATACAAGCAAAAGTCCATCCGAAAATACGCTCTATCTATACATTGACAATAAATATATCGGAGAATTACCCTATCTTGAAAAGAATACTGTTAAGCATATCTCATCGAGTAAAGCGCTCAATTTATCCTTAAAATATGGATCTCACATTATGACGGCAAAGGATAAAAATGGGAACGATATATCCTCACTGAAGATCGATGTGGCAAGTTATGTAACGTCATCATCCGGTTTGGTTGGCAGTCACAGTCAGTCTGTTAGGGGTCTTCTAAACAGACGCATCATCGTGGATATGTTCTAACCCGGCGTTGTTAACATCCGATTCCGCATCCCTCTGCTGAAAACTTTAAAAACCTTATGTATAACCATAAATATTTCCTATGAAAAAAATCATTTTAACAATTGTCGCTTTACTGACACTGACAATTGTTCATGGACAAAGCACCGAATACCGGATCTCGTTAAACTCCGGTTTGTTTTCTTTTGCAGGTAAATCCGCAAGTGAGGTTTCTGTTATTAATGCCGGAGACGCCTCAACCCCGGGCTCTACCAATAATGTATATGGTTCAAAAAATGGTCTTTGCTATGGGCTGTCAGCAAATATCCAAAGGGTTACCAAACGTAATTTCATTTTAGGAGTGGATGCAGGCTATGAGGTTTTAAGAAGTAAAATCTCCATTTCCGGAGTTTGGTTATCTGGAGATCCATCCCCTTATGGAGTTCCTGCTACTGGCCAGACTTTTTTAAACAACAATTTCGTGAACATCTTTCCCTTTTTGGGATATCGGATCATGGCGAAGCCAATCACCCTGGATATAACCGCAGGATTGGACCTTGCGCATTGCTTTAAGTCACAGGAGAAGGGAAATGCCACTGATTCGCAAGGTACAAAATATGAATCGTCAGGGGACATAAAAACAATTCAAAATGACGTAAGACCCAGGATTCAACTTTCCGCAGGCTATAAAAAAGCGGGGGTATATGTTGGCTATTCCTATGGACTGACCAGCTATATGAATGATTATATAGGGATCCCCAATGAAAGTTATCCAAGGCTATTGCGTTTTGGACTGACTTATCAAATCAAATAAACCCCTGCACAATAGAACAGACACATTCACCCTTTTTACAAACAATTAAAAATCAAGGTCATGAAAACAAATCTTTTGAAAAGTGTTTTGATCATTTTTACTACATTGGCATTGCTATCATTCGACATACCTGCCGGATGGTTTACCGCGGGTAGCAAACCTCAAAGTTACGAGATGGGCATTGACAAAGGGGCAGGGCAAAGCGGTAAAAACGCTGCTACCATCAAATCCAAAGATGCTTCAATCGATGGCTTTGGAACGCTTATGCAACAGTTCAACCCTGGCCAATACCTTGGCAAACGGGTAAGGATGAGCGGGTATGTCAAATCCGTAAATGTGACCAACTGGGCAGGTCTTTGGTTTCGGGTAGACCAGGCTGGCTCCAAACAATCGTTATCGTTCGACAACATGGAAAAAAGAGCCATCAAGGGGACTACCGGTTGGAAAAAATATGAGATCGTATTGGATGTGCCCAACCATGCTTCCCTTATCGCATTTGGCGCCTTGCTGGCAGGTACGGGTCAAATCTGGTTCGACAACATTAAATTCGAAATCGTGGATAATTCTGTTCCAACCACCGACATGATTGCTACCGCTGTTAAAGATGCAAGTGCAGCCAGCGCTCCGGCAAATCTTGACTTTGAAAAATAAACTTAACACAGGGCTGATCATGCCTGCGGTGACTATCATCATAGCAGGCATGACCTTCCTGGATGATAGCAATTTAGCCTGATCCCGGAACCTGGCAGACAGTACTTACACATCAACAGATCAACTAAATATGCGTCCATGAAAACCTACCGAATTTTTGAAATCTCTTCCATGTGGTCGACCAATAGGTTGTTAAGAGAAGTGGAGCAATTGCTGAACGAGAAAACCGGCGACGGATATGAAATTGTAACCGTCTCTTTTGGTATCAATATGTGGTTGATGCCAACGGCCTATGTAACGATATGCAAACATAGCCTATAAGAATCAAACAGCCCTGCTAAAAAACACCTGCCAGAACTGAAATGGCAACAAGGGGTTTCGATTACCTCCTCCATGAAGATGGGCATTCCAAGCGTCGGCTGGAAGCCAACGGACCCGGCATTGGCCTGCAAGAGCAGTTTGGGGTCCTGTGACTTCTATTCGAAGGGATAGTTTGGATGACCGCTCGGCAATACTCAAAAACACAGAAATCGTTTTTTACCGAGCAGGTGACTGTTGCACGAAGGAGTTACAAGGTTCAGAATCTTTTCAGCTCTAAAGAAAGTAGTCACCTGCTCAATAAACACAGAAATTGTTTGAAAATGAACGTTTTCTGATGTGTTTTGTTACTGGATCATATTTACCTGGACAGGCAACGGTTCGCCTGGAGCAGATAATAAAGTGATCACAATTGACCCATTTCCGGTTGATTCTCCTGTGTTCTATTGCAATATGCATGAAGAGCGTTTGCAGTCATCACTGATGGTTCTTCCATCAAGTCGTACGGCTGGTTTCTTTTTATCATCAAATTAACACAACAATTTTACGAAAGGAAAACAAATGATGTCCAGCGAAGATGAAGTCCGCAATGCATCCAATGAGTTTTATGCGGCACTCAACAAAATGGTCAATGGGAATCCTCAAGCCCTGGCCGATATTTGGTCACACGATTCGTCCGTTACCACCATGCACCCCATTGGAGGGCGGCAGGTAGGGTGGGAGGAGGTTTGGCAAACATGGGATCAAACCGCACAGGTAGCTTCCGACGGTCATGTTCAGCTACAGGATCAGTTCATTCGGGTAGTGGGCGATATGGCCTGTGAAATTGGCCTTGAGAGCGCAGGTTTCAGCATTGCCGGTGAAAAGGTCACGGATGAGGTCCGGGTAACAAACCTCTATCAGAAAGAAGGCGGCAGGTGGAAGATCATCCATCATCATGCCGACCTCTCGCCCGCAATGGTGGAAGTGCTTCATAAGTTACAAAACGTTTAAACACAAATGGTAACAGGTAAGCACTGTTGTTGATTTTACTGAGCGGGTGAATGGTGAACGAAAGCTCACCCGCTCAGTAAAACTACACAATGAAATCCTCACCAACTGAGGGCATATATCAATCCGGGATGATCATAAGGATCTTTTGGCCTCTGCGATAAATGAATTGGGGTTGGATAGTTTTTAGAGGGGATTAATAGATCCCTGGTTAAACGAGCAAATCTTCACCAATGTGAGGTTAGTATGGAACCAATGGGCTTATTGGTTTTAGGAATATATTCCTGAAAAAATATTCTTGATATCTGATACCGTTTTATAGTTCTTCAAAAGAATTTTGGGGTTCATTTTAAAGGACTTCGCAACTTCGATAATCTTTTCATCCGATACGTTGGTGCCATAAGTTTCTACAATATACCTGGCAGTTCCAAAATTATCCGGTCTTCTTTCTTTTTTAGTCTTTTCCATTTAGGCAAAAATAAACGCCCCGTAAAAATCGGTTTATGGTTTGGATGGCGTAGTACCTAACCTAACCGTGATTGCATTTTTATGAACTTTAATGTTGGTAATGATCGGATGCAGTCTTAAACCTACATTAACCAATTGGTTAAACGTATAAGATACATAATATATTGCGTAGGATAATTCTTTTTTTTTTCATTTTTGTCAGCAGGGATTTGTTATGAGGATGTTTGGAAGATTATTTCTTTACCATCTGAAACAACATCTTTAACATCAAATACTCATTTTTATAAATTTCATAATACGGAGCTATGCACCCAACAGCATCTTCCGAACACTACTGATTGCAAATCCTCAGCAGCAGTGGGTGGAGTAATTGCTAAACGAGAAAACCGGCGACGGCTATGAAATTGTAACCGTCTCTTTTGGCGTTAACATGTGGTGGATGCCAACGGCCTATGTGACCATCTGCAAGCATAGCGGAGAGGCAGCAAACAACCCCGGCTAAAGATACATGGAGAATGGAATGGGGGCAGAGGAAAGGTTCAATGAAAAAATCCAATATAAAGCGTTTGATGCCCGATCAAAATCAAGGAGAAATAGATATTGTTGCGAGAGCCAATAAATGCGCTGTTTTCATTTGTCTTTTTCTTAACTATCAATCAAATAATTTGGGTATATTTAATAGAAAATATTTGCTGGCTTAAATGGCCCGGGCAGAGGAAAGCGCGAGGCAGGCTCAATAGCATCTTTCGGGGCCTTGATAGGATAGAATGATATAAGAGCCGTACGGGCAAACCTATGTGTTTGCCCTCTTTTATCTCTTTTCATAATCTTGATATTTCATCTCTAAAATATGCCTTACGATTCCAACATCCACCATCGGCGATCGATCCGTTTAAAGGGATACGACTATTCCCAATCGGGCTATTATTTTATTACCCTGTATGTAAAAAATGGGCTCCATCTGTTTGGCGAAATCATTGATCAACAGATGATCCTGAATGATGCGGGCAGGATGGCAGACAAATGGTATAAGGAACTGGAGCATAAATATCCCGACATTGAATGCGGGGAATACATGGTGATGCCCAATCATTTTCATTGCATCCTTTTCAACAACGGCCATGGCAACCCGAATATGCAAAACAATGCCGGCATCGTACGCCATGCTGCTGCTGATGCCGTTTTGGGCGAACACCCAGGTTCGCCCCTACGCAATGTCATCCAATGGTATAAAACGATGTCCACCAATGAATATATCCGAGGGGTAAAAACCATGGGATGGAAACGTTTTGAAGGCAAATTATGGCATATCAATTATTGGGAGCATATTATCCGGACCCAGCAATCCTTTGACACTATTGCGGCCTACATCCTTCATAATCCCCAAAACTGGGATACCGACACACTCAAAGAATAAAAACCGAATGCCGATGCGCATATCCATGCTGCTGCTGCTGAGGCGGTACGGGCAAACCTATGTGTTTGCCCCCTTTCCATTTTAAAATCATTGCCCCTTTCCTTTTAGATGCATTGCCCCTTTCCATTTTAAATGCATCGCCCTCTTTCCCTATTTAAATCATTCCTCCCTTTCATTTTAGATGCAATGCCCCTTATTCTTTTAAAATCATTGCCCCCCTTCATTCTAAAT
>DATGYU010000170.1:0-5141 GCA_035297625.1 Prolixibacteraceae bacterium | reverse complement strand
CCTCATTTCTTATTATTCTTAAAACTTTAGTTTCCTTTTATTTTAAGTTATCAATCAGGAAATTGGTCATCCTGGTGTAAAGATGCATGGTAGTATTGCCGCCTCTGGTACTGTGGTTGCGGTTGGTATACAATGCCATATCAAACTGTACGTTGGCTTGTACCATTCTTTCAGTAAATTCCATGGTATTCTGAACATGCACATTGTCATCGGCAGTTCCGTGAATCAGCAGGTATTTGCCCTTGATTTTTTCAGCATGGAACAGGGGAGAATTATCATCGTAGCCATTCTCATTTTCCCGGGGAGTACGCATATACCTTTCGGTGTAGACGCTGTCGTAAAAGCGCCAGTTGGTCACAGGGGCTACAGAGATACCCACTTTGAATACATCGGCACCTTTTTCCATGCATAGGGCCGACATGAATCCCCCGTAGCTCCATCCCCAAATGGCCATGTTATTTTTATCAACAAAGGGTAGTGATCCTAAATAACGTGCAGCCTCCACCTGATCTTCGCATTCATATTTGCCCAGCTGCATGTAGGTTGTTTTGCGGAATTCTTCTCCACGGGCAGCAGTTCCGCGCGGGTCAACACAAGCTACCACGAATCCTTCCTGCGCGAGGTAATTGTCCCAGGAGATGCCCCATTCATCCAATACTTCCTGAGAATTAGGGCCGCTGTATTGTGTCATCACAACAGGGTATTTCTTATTGACATCAAAATTAAGTGGTTTTATCATCCAGCCATTTAGCTCTACGCCTTGGGAAGTCTTAAACGTGAAGAACTCCTTTTTACCCAGCGCATATTCTGCCACCTTTGCTTTCAGCTCTTTATTGTCTTCAAGGGTACGGACCGCTTTTCCTGCCTGGTCATACACCGTAATCACATTCGGGGTTTGGGCATTGTTAAAGTAATTAATAAAGTATTTGAATCCGCTGCTGAATTCAGCCTTGTTCGTGCCTGCCTGAGGTGAAAGCTTACCTGATTTTTTGCCATCCAGGCTTACAAAATACACTTCCCGCTGGGTTGGCGACACTTTAGCCGCCTGGTAATAGAAAAGCTTTCTTTCAGGATCAAAACCATAAAAGTCGGTTACATCAAATTTACCTTTGGTAAGTTGTTTGATTTCAATACCCTGGCGGTCATAAAGATAAAGGTGAGAGTAGCCATCCCTTTCACTGTTCAGTACAATGTATTTATTATCGGGAAGGAAGATAAAATTATCATAGAATGCTTCGTCAATATAGCGTCGGTTCTTTTCGGTAAAGAAGTTGCGCGTGTCGCCCGTAAAAGGGTTGGCCAAAACAATATCCACCTGGTTTTGAAGGCGGTTTACCTTCATTATGGCAAGATCCGAAGCATTGGCCGTCCATTTGATGCGCGGGATATAGATATCGGTATTATCCCCTGTTTCGGCAGTTACACTGGTTTTGGATTTTAGGTCGTACACCAAAACTTTTACGACCGAGTTCTTTTCTCCGGCTTTCGGATATTTGTACACATAACTTCCCGGATACAGCTCATTTTCTTTTAATTCAGGACTTTTGCCCTCATACATTGGAATGTTAAAAGTAGGTACTTCTGTTTCGTTGAATTTTATAAATGCAAGGAATTTGCTGTCGGGCGACCATGCCATAGCATTTGTAAAGCTGAACTCTTCCTCATACACCCAGTCAGGCGAACCATTGATGATCTCGTTTTTCTTACCATCGCGGGTAACCTGATTCTCTGTACCAAACTTTAGGCTTTTGATAAAAATGTTGTTGTTCCTGGTAAACGCCACACGTTCGCCATCAGGTGAAAAGGTTGCCAGCGACTGTGAGCCATTAACCGACAGGGGGGTCATTTCCTTGGTGGTCTGGTTCCAGATAAAATAATCGGCGGTATAAGAATGACGGTAAATTGGTTTTCGGTTGGTAGTAAAGAGTATTTTTGTCTCGTCACTGCTGAATTCATAATCGCTGAAGGTAGTAAAACCTGCATTTTCAATCTTTGATAAATCGAATATTGTTTCTACCTTTTGCCCCGTTTTGTAGCTGTATTTTACAATCTGATTGTCATTCTCCAGGGTAGAATAATTCAGCCCATCGTTCATTGAGCGAAGCCCGGTAATTGTTTTTTGAGAAAAGATACGATTCTTAACAACATCTTCAAGGGTAATCTTCTTTTGTGAAAAAGCAGATAATGAAACACTTATAAGAAATAATACAATTATTTGTCTGATATACATGTCTTATGATTTTAATGCATTTTATTAGGATTCAAAACTTCTAAAAATAATCGATATAAAAAAGCAATCTATATATTAACGAAATAGGCCACCAAAAATTGAACATGAAATAGAATAATTTTGTTGTCCTATAAGTAAGTCCGAGGAATTGAATTATTAATTAAAGCGATGGATATGAAAAAGGTTTCGTTCATGTTGTGTTTAATTCTAACTGGTTTGGTTGGTTTTTCACAGACTAATGTTGTTGAATTTATGAAAGGTGGAAAAGCTGATGCCAACAAATTGTTTCAGGCTTATCTTGAACCCTATGCCTTTGCATTGGGCGATGGTTTAAACAATGGCTGGTACAGTACGGCTGACACTCATCATCTTTTCGGGTTTGATCTTACCGTAGGAGTTAGTGCCATACAGATACCCGATGGCTCGAAGACATTTGATATCAATAAGTTGGGCTTAGCAAATATGGAAGTTAAAAGCGGCAGTTCTGTGGCCCCTACTGTGGGAGGAACTGATACCCCCGGCCCGAAGATTACCGTTTATGACAACCAAAGAAGGCCTATGGTAGAGTTTAACAGTCCCCAGGGAACAGGATTGGATATCGTCCCGGTCCCCATGCTGCAGGTTGGTTTTGGACTATTGCCTCATACTGATATTATGGTTCGATATGTTCCAGAATTAAAATACAATAACAATGGCGATGACATGAAAATAGGCCTGTGGGGAATTGGAGGAAAGCATAACTTTTTGAAATCAATCCCTTTCCTTAAACATCTTCCCATTGACGCTTCTGTCTTTGCCAGCTATTCAGAAGTAAACGGACAAAGTGACCTCAGCTTCACCTCAGCCGATTACAGCTCCAACCCTAATATCAGAATTGAACCTGTTAACACTGCAGGTCAGTCGCTTGAACTAAAAACCAAAACCAGCAAATACGGCCTGATCGTATCCAAGAAAGTGGCCATACTCACCGTGTTTGGAGCCATCGGCAATAGCACCAGCAAGTCGAACGTTAATCTGTTGGGCACTTACCCTGTAGTTGCTACTACTTCAGCTGGAGGTTATGAAATTACACAGGCAGGAGCGTTAAAAGATCCCATTGCCCTTGATTTCCAAACATCAAATGTCAGCATGGAAGCAGGCTTAAGAATTAAATTGGCGGTATTGAGCTTATTTGGTTCCGTCAGTAAATCGCAATACACTTCTTACACCGCTGGATTAAGCCTTGGATTGTAAGTCGCATTCTTCTTTCTACTATACAGAACCGGCCATGCGATGGATTTGAAAGATCCTCGCATGGCCGGTTTCCATTTTTACGAGTAATCTGGCACTATTTTTCGGATCAATCAGAAATTACGGTGGATAGAATCATGGATGTCTTTTCTTCTTTTTGTTTTTTAATTTAAAAACTAATCCTTCAGCAATTGCAATCCATATTTGTCAATTTCCCTTAGAAGCCAAAAATCGCACACTTCCATTCTCCCTTATTGCCATTATTAAAATCAGATATGGGCAATAACGGTGGGACCAGTGGAATTTATTCCGTCTACCTAGGGAATGGCAAAAAATAAAGGTCCTAAAGAGAGCCTGGCTAATGGTCAGGAAATAAAAACTTTTAAGCCTTACCAGGAAAATCCTCTACCTTGTTTTCAGATTGAGCCTATTTTTAATCATTCCATGCAGGTTTGCTTCTAATCTTCTTCAAACCATTCTCATACCTTCCTCAGTAATAATTCGAATATAATACAAATATTATTCATATATAATTCGAATATAATACGTATTCAATCGAATTATATTAGTATTATATACGAATTATATTCGAATTATTACTGAGGGTGGTTTGAAGAAGGTTTGAAGCAGATTAGAAGCAAACCCAGTAAGATGAGTAAACATCCATTTTTTCTGTGCATGAATTGATTAATTAAAAACAGGCAATTGCCAATAGTACCTTTGATGGGCCTAAAGACATCCGGGCGTATTTTCATAAATTTAAATTTTATCCTAGATAACCATCAAATACCTATTTTAAGAAGATGAAATCTGATTTACTGTAAGTATTATCTGCTATTAATCCTTATCTTTGCACCCTGTTTTTTATAGTATAAAACCAATGATTAAAATTACTTTACCCGATAGTAGTGTCAGGGAATTCGAAAGCGGGATCACAGGAATGGAAATTGCTGAATCGATCAGCAGCCGTCTTGCAAAAGAGGTATTATCGATTGAAGTGGATGGCGAAGTTTGGGATCTTAATCGCAAAATAGATAAAGATGCCCGCATCAGGCTGTTACAATGGGACGATCGTGAAGGCAAGGAAACTTTCTGGCATTCTTCGGCTCATGTGATGGCAGAAGCCATTGAATCAATTTATCCGGGAACCCAGTTTGGAATTGGCCCTACGGTAGACAACGGATTTTATTACGATATCGACCTTCCACAGGGACAACAGCTGACAGAAAAAGACCTGGAGAAGATTGAAAAGAAAATCATAGATCTTGCCCGGGAAAAGCATGATATCGTTAGAAAAGATATATCAAAGGCCGATGCCCTTTCCATGTTTGCCAATAAAGGCGACGTGTTGAAACAGGAACTGATCAGTGAACTGGCTGACGGAACAATCACCATCTATAACCAGGGAGGCTTTACCGACCTATGCCGTGGCCCTCACCTGCCCAATACCGGGTTTATCAAAGCCGTTAAACTGACTGCCATTGCCGGTGCTTACTGGAGAGGCAATGAAAAAAATAAAATGCTGACCCGCATTTACGGGATCACTTTCCCCAAACAAAAGATGCTGGATGAATACCTTGTTTTGTTGGAAGAAGCCAAGAAACGGGATCACCGCAAGATCGGGAAAGAGATGGAACTGTTCACTTTCTCTCAGAATGTCGGACAGGGACTTCCACTTTGG
>DATGYU010000169.1:0-35728 GCA_035297625.1 Prolixibacteraceae bacterium | reverse complement strand
TATTTAATCTTTGTATAGGCCTTAAACCTGCGACGCAAAATAAGTCACCCTTTGCCCTGGTTGATGATATTAACACATTTGCTATATAAACAAAGAAAAGAAAAAGAAGCAAAAAGAAAAGAAAATCAACAACATACACATCATATCAAAGAACTGTAAACAATTAAGGTTAATAAATGAACAAATCTAAATGCACGCAAAGCTTTCGGAATACGTGTTGGAGTATTATTCCTACGGGGTCATTTTATTGCTAGTTAACAATGATAATAGGGCTAGAAAACAGGTAAAGAATGGAGTGATTTTTTAAATTCACAATTTGCATTTAAAACTTTCCTACTTTGAAAATGGGGGAAAATAAACTAGTTTTGTATCTATTCAAATCAGAATTCATGTCAGAAGAAAACATCATACAACTCGTTAATGCAGATATCGTTCAGCACGATCATACCGTCCTGTCGGATATTAGCCTGGAGATCAAAAAAGGGGAATTTGTCTACCTGATTGGCAAGGTGGGCAGTGGCAAAACCTCCATCATCAAAACCCTGAATGCCGAGCTGCTGTTGACCAAAGGACAGGGCACCGTGGCCGGATACAACCTGGCCGAGCTGAAGACCAGCGACATCGCTTTTCTAAGGCGCAAGCTGGGGGTCGTCTTCCAGGATTTCCGCCTGTTGAACGACCGCAATGTGTACGACAATCTTTCTTTTGTATTGAAAGCTACCGACTGGAAAGACGACGCTGAAATTGAAAAGCGCGTAATGGCTGTACTGGATAAAGTAGGCATGAGCCATAAGGTGAAATCCATGCCCCATCAGCTCTCGGGAGGTGAACTGCAAAGGGTGGTCATTGCCAGGGCTTTGCTCAACAACCCTGAAATCATCCTGGCCGATGAGCCTACCGGTAACCTCGACCCGCAAACTTCGATTGAACTGCTGCAAATCCTGAAGGACCTTAACGAACAGGGTAAAACCATCGTCATTGCCACCCACGACTACCCCATGATCCGCCGCTTCCCGGCACGCATCATTACGGTGGACGAACAAAAGATATTTGAAACAGTGATTACCAAAAAGGAGAATAAGTAAGAGACAATCTTAATTAATTGTGGTAAAAATATTTAAGTGGGTTGGAATGTTTCTTATCCTTTTAGCTATTTTCTTATCGTAATTCCAAGGACGTTTTTAATGGACCTTTCAAATAGAAACAGGTTAAAATAATGCAAAGGCAAACTATATGAAGTTCTTCTTATTAACCCTTCTTGTTTCTTTATTATACATAATTTCTTTTGGACAAGAAAACCTAAATGATAATGTTGAAACAATAACCTTTGAAAGCCCATTAAAAGATGTTGTACATCAGTATTTATCAGAAATACATAGAGGAAATAAGAGTCAGGCTCTTATTCTATTAACACTGAACCAACTGGATGAGAATAAACAAGTTTATCGAATTTCTACTTTAAGAAATAAACCAAATATCGATTCACCTTCAATAATCCGTTATGGTATTATAGAAAATGATATTGTTTTATTTTCTATTTCGTATAATAGGCAATTGTTTAATGTGTCTGATTCTTATGTTGATAAAATATTAACTAATATCAGATCTTCAAGCCTTTGTGATTCAGATGAGTATTGGGAAGTAACAATTATAAATGATAAGTCCTACCAAATTAATAGAAAAGCCAAAGGTCATCAAACTTATAGGGAAGGAAAAAAGATATATTATATACCTGAGAAATAGTAACATATCATTCCAGATTGTCCTTTATTTAAACACCAACGGTCATCCTGGCCGATGAGCCTACCGGCCACCTCGACCCGCAAACTTCCATTGAATTGTTGCAAATCCTGAAAGACCTTAACGAACAGGGTAAAACCATCGTCATTGCCACCCACGACGACCCCATGATCCGCCGCATTCTTCTCTTTTACAGCTGACAGGTTTATGAAAACCTGTCAGCTGTAAAAGTCAACCGGATATTTTGAGCATCCCCTTGACTTCCAATAATTATTAGAAAATAAATAGAAAGTTATTAGAACATCATAAGAAAATTATTCGTATCTTTAACAATAACGTTCGAATGACCTTCGAATAACCTTCGAACGACATTCGAATGACATGGAAATAGATCAAATCACTTAAAACTAATTTACCATGGCAGAAGTCAATGACATTTATGGAAATGACGTGACCGGGAAAGTAGGCCGCGTCTCGTTTTACAGGTTACGTGGAAAGACCATCATGCGCAGTCTTCCGGTAAATAGAAGTAAAACACGTACTAAAGATCAGGTGCGCAATCAAAACCGTTTCAGGGAAGTGCATCTGTTCTGCAAACAGTTTAAGCTGCTTATCATTCCGCAGATTTGGAATTTGGCGGCCACTACTTCGAGCGGCTATCACCTGTTTATGAGGGCTAACAGCCCTGCTTTTGACCAGGATGGCGTCCTAACGGACCCCATGAAAATACGCCTGTCAGCCGGACCGCTTACCCTGCCCACCGGGATGCAGGCCGTGCGGACTTCGGCCGGAAGTTCGACCATCCGGGTTAATTGGGAAAGTGAACCTACGCTGGGTAGCTTGACGCTAAAAGACAGGCTGATGGTGGTTTGCGCCGGGGAAGGCCATTATTCGGATATCATCAACACGGGGCTGATCAGAAAAAGCCTTGGCGGCAGCTTTGAACTGCCCGCGTTGGAGGTTCCCGCGACCCATCTCTACCTGTTTTTTGAATCCATGGACCAACGCTATTATTCTGACAGCGTCTGTTTGGAAATTTAAGATTAAGATTAATAGGAACGCAGCTTGTCCCGAAGGATCGGGACAAGCTGCGTTCCTATTAATGTATTGGGAATCCGTTATCATCGGCTAGATCCGCTCAATCCGCGTTCCCATCTTTTCGAATCTTAAAGAAACGGGCTATAAATTTCTCTTAGCACGCTTTCCTCGTTTTCCCAGCACAGTTCCTTTGCAGCCAGGGGAAGATTTTGTTTCCAGTAGGCTATTTTTTCGGTATCCAAAAGGGTGTTTTTGATCAGGGCAGCCAGCTCTTTACGCTGATGGGTTTGGGCAATGGCGCCAATCTGGTAATGCTCCACGATATGCCTCATCTCGGGAAGGTTGGAAACCAAAACGGGCACACCGGCCTGGATGTAGTCAAACAGCTTGTTGGGCAGGGCAAAGCGGTAATTCAGTCCAAGGTCTTCTTCCAAAGAAATTCCCAGATCGGCCTGTCGGGTTATTTCACTTAATTTTGAAAGAGGCATTCTGCCTAGAAATTTTACCTTGTTTTCAAGTTGAAGGTCTGTAACCAGTTGTTTAAGCTGAGCAGTTAAATCACCATCGCCGGCCAGCCATAATTCGGCATTTTCAAGGTACATCATGGAACGAATAGCCGCTTCAATACCTCTGCCCAGATTAAGGGCACCCTGGTAAAGGATGATTTTGGTCGCTCCTTCAGGTTTGATGGTTTCTTTAGGCTGAAATACAAGATCATGGCAAACGGGAAGGTTGCGCACCACCTTAAAATCAACCTTATACTGTTCATGGTACACTTCGGCAATGGAATTGCATACCGTGTAAGCAGCTGAAACCCTTGGCACGAGCATTCTCTCCAGCGTTTGCCAGACACTTTTTACCATGGGCCGTCCGATCAGTTCGGGAACTTCAGTGAAATATTCATGGCTATCATACACCAAAGGTTTTCGTTTGAGGCGGCTTGCCAGAAAATTGGCCGGCAAAGTATCGAGGTCGTTGGCTACAAAAACATCTACCTTTTTAGAAAGTAAATAGAAAAAAAGTCGAAGGTTGTATTCGAAATAAAACAGCATTCCTTTGCGGAAAATAAGTTTCATGCGGTGAGTGGAGTATTCACGTTCAACGGGGTGGCTTTCTGGCAGCAGGCGGCCAATAAGCAAGGGCTCGAAGCCCATTTTCTGCAGGCTGAGCGAGACTTTGTGCACTCGGTTATCGGTTACCAGGTCGTTGATGACACTTAATGAAACTCTCATCTGTTTAAATTATTGAAACACATAGATACATAGGACACATAGAATTGATTTAAAACTATGTGTCCTATGTGTCTATGTGTTTACTTCTCATTTGGTTATGGTTGCTTTTAATCGTTACCAGGCTTATCAAAACAGAATTGACAGAAATGGTTTATGTATTTATAATTGTTCTATAATTGCCAAAGGTAACCCGACTATTTCAAATATTCAGGATCCTGCTGCATAATTAAGATTTACCCATGGTTCATTTCTTCAATTTTAATTCGGTTGGTTGATAGCGCCAAATTAAGTGAAATAGCGCTTTGTTCTGTTATATTTGTCCAAAAATAATTCTGATGATCCGTTATTCTACCGATTTTCCGCTGAAAAGACAACATACCTTTGGTACGGAAGCCTTTGCCCGAAGCTTTTTTGAGTTTACCGAGCTGGAGGACCTGTATCCGTTCCTGGATACCCATCCGCAATGGGCAGACCAGGAAATCCTGATATTGGGCGAAGGCAGTAACCTGTTGTTTCTGGATAATTTTCCGGGATTGATCATTTATCCCAATATTCCGGGTATCCGAATTATTAATGAAGACCGCAACCATGTTTGGCTGGAAGCCGGTTCAGGGGTAAACTGGGATCAGCTGGTTGAATTTGCTGTGTTTAACCGCTGGGGCGGTATTGAAAATCTTTCATTGATCCCTGGAAAGGCAGGGGCTTCGGCTGTTCAGAACATCGGGGCTTACGGAGTGGAAATACAGGATCGCGTGGAAACGGTGACAGGCTTTGACCTGACGACCATGAAAGAATATAGCATCGCGGCTGCAGACTGCCAGTATGCCTATCGTGACAGCATTTTCAAACATCAGTTAAAGAACCGCTTTATCATTACCAGCGTGGTTTTTAAGCTGGATAAGTTTCCCGAATTCATTCTTGATTACGGGGACTTAAAGAAAGAAGTGGAGAAAATGGGAGATGTGAATCTGAGAAATATTCGACAGGCGGTGATCCGTATCCGTGAATCGAAATTGCCAGACCCCAAATTGATGGGCAATGCAGGCAGCTTTTTCAAAAACCCCATTGTTGACGGTGCTCTCGCTGAACAACTTATCAGTGCCTACCCTACCCTGCCTCATTATCCATCGACGGATGGACAGGTCAAACTGGCAGCCGGATGGATGATTGATCAGTGCGGATGGAAAGGCTTCAGGCAGGGCGATGCCGGAGTGCATGAGCGGCAGGCCCTGGTGCTGGTCAATTACGGTAATGCCACAGGCCGAGAGATTTACAATCTTTCAGAAGAAATCAAGCTGTCGGTTCAAAAGAAATTTGGCGTCATACTGGAGCGGGAAGTCAACGTGATTGGCCAATAAAGGATCTTACTCCGTTATTCCATATGTTCCTTTTCTTTGGGTATTGCCATCATTTCGGCCTTCATCATCCGGTATTCCATGGCAAGTTTTCGCTCCACAATCTTACGTTTCTGAACCTTGTTGTAATAGGCTATCGCCTCATTAACATACCTGTTGCGAGGTTTCTTTGTGATTGAAAGGATTTTTTCAGTCTCCACAAAAAGAGGATCATCTATTTTTAAAGATATTGCTTTCATACATCGACTTTATACGTCAATACGCAATTAAGTTTATATTTTTCAGAGAAAAAATTGAAGAAAAAACAGGCATAGGGCAAGGGGCATGGCGCATAGGGCCAGGTATCCCCAAAGTTGCAAGGTTCCAAGGGAAAGTGAGAATCAAGTTGGCAGTAACCCACCTTCAGACCCGACTTTAAGGACCTTAAGGTCTTTAAGGTCCTTAAAGTCGGGTCTGAGAGGGGAACTTGGAACTTGGAACTTGGAACTCTTTCAGTGTGAGCTGATCTTCAACCCGATGATCGAAGCAATCAGGGTGGTGATAAAAAACATGCGCCAGAAGTCGGCAGGTTCTTTGAAAAAGACGATGCCCATGATGACCGTTCCCACCGCCCCGATACCGGTCCAAACGGCATAAGCGGTGCCAATGGGGATGGTAAGCGAGGCTTTGTAAAGCAGCACCATGCTGATGGTAAGGCTGACGCCAAAGCCGATGAGCCACCACATGGATTCGGTGCCCGAAGTTTCCTTGGCCTTCCCAAGGCAACTGGCAAAACCCACTTCACAAAGACCGGCGATTACTAGAAGTATCCAATTCATGGTGCAAAATTGCAATTAATAATTGAAGGATCACAAATGAACACCAATAAAAAAACAATGAACACAAATGGGAAATATTCCTATTGTTTTTTATTTGTGTATTATCATTAGTGTTTATTTGTGTTCCTTTTTACACCTGTTTCAATGTAAAACAAAAGTTAAATAATACCAATTAGTTGCACACAACAACTATTATCTTTTACTTTGCAGGAAAATAAATCAAGGCAATGCAAAAAGAGCATGTTTCATTAATAGAATTGGGCAAGATGATGCGCGAAGTGATTCGGGTGTTCAAAAAGCGCTTTGATGAGAATTTGCAGGAAGAGCTCAGGATATCGATGGAGCAGCTGGGCCTTTTACATGCCATCAGCATCAAGGAAGAGGATGTGATTCAGAAGGATATGGCCGAGGTGATGGGTAAGGATAAATCCGTCATATTGCGCCTGATCGATTCATTGGAAGAAAAAGGCCTGGTTCGCAGAGTGGTGGATTTAAAAGACCGGAGAAAGAATTACCTGATGGTCACCAAACTGGGAAACCGGGTAATTGCCCAATATACCAAAGTATTTTTTGATATGACAAAAGAAATGCAAGTGGGTCTGACTCAGGAAGAAATAGATAATTTTCACAAAGTGGTTCAACATATAAAAGATGCCGCGAGCAAGATGTAACTTTTTACGGTGATAGTTGATTTGTGCAACTATTTACAATGAAATCATCAGGCAAACCCAACATGCACAGTTTATAATTTATACCATCCGGATGACAGATTACAGCGCTAAAAAACATCTGATCTCGCAAAAGATAGATGAATATTTTATGGGAGTTACCGAGGCTTTTAAATTTACCTCCTTATTTTTCAAAGAAGTATTTAAAAAGCCCTTTCATCTAAGAGAAGTGATCCGCCAGTGTTTTGAGATTGGCCTTCGTTCACTGCCTTTGATATCCCTTACAGGTTTTATTGTAGGAGTGGTTTTCACCAAACAGTCCAGACCTTCACTGGAAGAGTTTGGCGCAACTTCATGGCTTCCTTCATTAATTGGCATTGCCATCATAAAGGCGCTGGGCCCGTTGGTTACTGCCATTATTTGTGCCGGAAAGGTAGGATCGGGTATTGGCGCTGAACTGGGTTCAATGAAAGTAACCGAGCAAATAGAGGCCATGGAAGTTTCAGCCATTAATCCATATAAATACCTGGTCGTTACAAGGGTTTTGGCTACTACCATCACCATCCCGGTTTTGGCATTGTACTGCAGCTTCATTTCACTTTATGGCGGGTATGTCAATGTTCATGGCCATGAGGCGGTCAGCCTTGTGAGCTTTTACCAGAACACGTTTAAAACGATCACCTTCCTGGACATTAATACCGCAGTGATAAAAACCATTGTCTTTGGCTTTACCATCGGGATGATCGGAACCTTCAAGGGCTTTTATGCCGCGCAAGGGACAAGGGGCGTTGGTCAGGCAGCCAACCAGGCGGTGGTGCTTTCCATGTTCCTCATATTTATTGAAGAGGTGCTTATTGTACAGATTTCTAACTGGCTGCGATTCTTTTAAAGCGTATGGGACAACTAAAAAATATTATCCACAAGGAAGAAACGGTCCTTTCCATCAAAGGATTGTATAAATCATTCGGGGAGCTTGATGTGCTCAAAGGTGTTGATTTTCATCTTTTCAGGGGAGAGAATGTGGCCGTGCTGGGCAAATCAGGAACAGGGAAGTCTGTTTTAATTAAAGTCATTTCCGGATTGCTCAAGCCCGATCAGGGGGAAGTGATCGTTTTGGGCAAGCAGGTCGACCGGCTGTCGCGAAAAGAACTGGATGCCCTGCGTTTGCACATTGGCTTTTCTTTTCAGAACAGCGCCCTGTACGATAGCATGACCGTGTATCAGAACCTGGCTTTCCCCTTAACGATGAACCGGAAAAACCTCAGCACCCAGGAAGTGGATCATGCCGTACATGAGGTGCTGGATGCCGTTGGCCTGGTAGATAAAGTCAAACAGATGCCCTCGGACCTTTCGGGCGGACAACGAAAAAGGATTGGTATCGCCCGCACGCTGATCCTGAAGCCGGAAATCATGCTGTATGATGAACCCACCGCTGGCCTTGACCCTATCACAAGTGCCGAGATTATTGAATTGATCAACGAGGTGCAGGAAAAATACAATACCAGTTCCATCATTATTACCCATGACCTTACCTGTGCCCGCAATACGGCCAACCGCATTGCCATGCTCGAGGACGGTAAGTTTTTAAAAATAGGAAATTTCGAAGACGTGTTTACGGCCGAAACCGATAATGAACAGGTAAAAGGCTTTTTTAACTACAATTTTATCAATTAACTATGAATCAGTCATCCAATAGACAAGCGGTCATCGTAGGTATTTTTATCATTTTAGGCCTTGGATTTCTTGCCGCAGGCATCATGGTGGTAGGAAATTTACATTCCACCTTTCACCGTAAAACCGAGTTGGTTACCTTATTTGATGATGTAAGTGGTCTGCAGACCGGAAACAACATATGGTTCTCAGGGGTAAAGATTGGCACGGTCAGCAACCTTGAGTTTCATGGAAAATCGAAGGTGATTGTCACCATGGACATTGCCACTTCGGCCTGTCAGTATATCCGCAAAGATGCCAAAGTAAAAATCAGCAGCGACGGGCTGATCGGAAACCGTATCCTTGTCATTTATGACGGTACTGACACCGCACCCGAAATTCAGGCGGGTGACACCCTGCAGGTGGAAAAGACCTTCACTTCGGATGATGTGATCAATACGGCCCAGGAGAACAATAAAAACCTGCTGGCCATCACAAATGATCTGAAGATCATTACCAATCGTCTGGCTTCCGGACAAGGCTCTGTGGGGCAGCTTTTGCAGGACAGTGTAATGTACACGGATATTAAGAAGACCATCGCCTCCCTTCAGCAGGCATCGGTAAAAGCGCAGCAAATGCTCAGTACTTTGGCCAATTTCAGCGCAGGTCTAAATAAAAAGGGCACCCTGGCCAAGGACCTTACCACGGATACCGTAATATACAAATCCATAAAAGCTACCGTTTCAGAGCTTCAGATGACTGCCGATTCGGCAGCCCTTTTAATTGGAAATATTAAACGCATCAGCAATGATCCCAATTCACCGGTTGGGGTGCTGCTTCATGATAAAGAAGCCGGGGCACAGCTAAAAGAATCATTGGAATATCTGAACAGCAGTTCAAAGAAACTGGATGAGAACCTGGAAGCGGCCAAGCACAACATTCTTTTCAAGCGCTATTTCAAGAAGAAAGCAAAAGGGAAGGTATAGAGTAATGATCTGTTACTGATAGTCTCACTCAAAGTGAGACTATCAGTAACAAAAGTGAGACTATCAGTAAAAAACCTGCTTAACCTTCCGAATACCATTTGATTTGCTGGGAGGCCCGCATGATGATGGCCAGGATGATAAACAACCCGATACTTCCCACCAATAGGGCATAGTCCTGCAGTTGAAGGATGGTAAACAAGAAGGCATAAAGGCCTGACTGCAATAAAATCACCCAAATGGTGGAACGCATATTTCCCATGATGGAATGGGCATACCATGAAATCAGGGCTGTTACTGCCAAGGCTGAAATCAGAAAGGCAGGGTTAAAACCAATCTGCTCACTGATGGAGGTTAACAGGACATAGAAGATCAACAGGGCAAAAGCCACAAGGGCATACTGGAATGGATGAATGCGTGTTTTATTTCTGATCTCAATAAAAAGAAATACGATAAAGTTTAGGGCGATAAAAAGGATGGCATATTTAACCGAGCGCATGGCCTTTTGATAATGATCCACCGGTACCTGCAGCTCAACGCCTAAAGTGGCCTGATGGGTATTGTGTTTTTGGCCAATCCATTGTTGTGGGAAATTCCGGTTAAGATGAGTTACCGACCATTGGCCCACGAACTTCTTGTTATCCACTTCCCGCTTCTCAGGCAGGAATTCACCTGTAAAACTTGGATTTCCCCAATTGCCCTGCAGCTGAACCTGTGAAGTTTTACCCAGCGCCTCTACCGAGAGATCCTCCGACCCGTTTAATACCACATCGATTTCAAAGTTAAACGGCTGGTTCAAATCAACGCCTGCAGGTTTGACCGTAATACCCGACTGAAACAGATCGGTATCCCCTACCCCTGGCTGGACTGCACATTTCTGACCATTGATAACCAACTCGGGCATGTTTTTGATACCCCTCATATCAGAAATTCCCATGGTAAAGTAAGCGGCTTCCCAGTTATAGCGGGCATTGGAGATACTCAACTGATTCACATCAGGTTGGACAAAAGAGCCTTTGATTTTTAACTGCCCCTCATAAACCACCACGTTGTAAACGCTGCGATACCTGATCTCGGGTTTTAAATCACCTTCCACCTTTAAGGTTTCAGGTAGAAAATGGGCAATACCTGTTCTCTCGATAACCCCCTTGTTGATTTCACCGGTTTCCTGAATGGTGTAGGGGATATTTAAAACAGGACCTGCCACTACCTGCTTGCCACCCCACTGGGCATAAAGCTCTGTTTTTACCTGCTCGCTGTTACGCATACGTTCTGCAATGATATCCTGGATCAAAAAGGCAGGGATCATCAGAATAATGGCCAGCCCGGTGACAATGATCATCTTGACGCTGTAACTGTTCACGAATTGTTGAATGTGTTTTGCTTCCATAATAAAAGATAAGAGATGTTAGACGATAGATATTAGATATTAGATCATAAAAGTACTTTGCATTTCAAAGTGTACAGATAAAAAAAATTATTTGTTGCCAATCAGTTCTTCCAAAGCATCCAGGTGCTGCCTGAACAGGTCTCTCCCTTTCACGGTAGCCCTGTAGGTAGTACTGGGTTTTCGTCCTACAAATTGCTTGGAAACAACAATGATCTCCTGCTGCTCCAAAGCCTTCAGGTGACTGGCCAGGTTGCCGTCAGTCAGTTCAAGCAATTCTTTCAGGGCATTAAAATCCAGCATGTCATTTACCATCAGTGCTGACATGATTCCAAGCCGGATGCGGCTTTCGAATACTTTTTGAAGCTTTCCAATGGGGTTCTTCATCTTTCGTATTTATAATACATCACCATTCCGTAAACGATATGCATGACGCCAAATCCCAATGCCCAGAATAATAGTCCCCAATTGATAAAAACAGCAGCCATTAGGCCCAAAACGATTTCAGTGATGCCCAGGTAATGTACCTCGCTCAGGGTAAATTTTCCGGCATTGACGAGTGCCAATCCATAGAAAATTAACATTGCAGGTGCCACCAGCTCCAGATCGTTGCGAAATACAAGAATCAGGATAAACACGCCTCCTGTAACAAATGGGATCAGGAAATAATTGATCATTCTTTTAGTGGAAGTGTTCCAGAAGGGTTGATTGGCTTTACGGGCTTTTTTTACCGAAAAGTAAACCGCACCCACCACAGCAACCATTAGTACCAGCAACAGGTTGACGGCCATATAAAGGATCAGGGTTGACAGGGTCAACCCATTGAAAGTACCTTCAAAGCCAGCCGCTGCAAGGGCACTCAAATCGGGCAGTATCATGTAAGCGGCCAACGCGCCGATCAGGCCAACAGCACCGGCAAATACACCGGAGATTCCACTTAGGGATAAAAACCTGGAAGACCGTTCCATGATCTCCCGGATGGCCTGCAAATCTTCTTTTGGATTATGAGGGGTGTGTTCCATATAAAAGTACTTTGTACTGCAAAGTTAATACTATTCTTTTTGATTGTATACGTTGTACCAGAAATATTTCAATTTTTTTTATCCTGTATCAGGGATTATCCACATTTCATGAATGTAAAAATCACGGCTTCATCTACTTTCATATCCCTGTTTGATAAAGCAGAATTATTGTATTTTTGAATAGCCTTAACAACTAACTTACAAATCATGAAAAAAGCCTTCGTTTCTTTTATCCTCTTTTTCTCAATTACTATATTGGCATTTTCCCAATCGCCTTCCATAAAGGGAACCTTACAAAAATGGCAAACCATGCGGTTTATCTTTGAAGGTCCTCAATGCAGTGAAGGAGATTTTTCGCCCAATCCCTTTTTGGATTACCGTCTGGAGGTAACTTTTACCAATGGAACGCACAAATATACGGTTCCCGGTTTTTTTGCCGCCGACGGTAATGCCTCGGAAACAGGAGCTGCTTCGGGTAATAAATGGCAGGTCAATTTTGTGCCGGATGCTGAAGGCACCTGGAATTACAAGGTCTCCTTCCGCGGTGGAAAAGATATTGCCATTAACGATCAGCTTGAAGGAAAGACTTTGGCTCCCGATGGTGTTTCAGGTACTTTCGAAGTTAGTGCAACCGATAAAAAGGCAACCGGATTCTTATCCCAGGGAAGGTTGGAAGTTACCGGCAAACGGTATTTGCAATTCAGTGAGACGGGTAAATATTTCATTAAAAACGGAGCGGACAGTCCGGAGAACTTTCTGGCTTACATTGATTTTGACCAGACTTACCGCTATGGCAACAAGGCCATTTTTCGTGAAGGGGAAGCCAACCCTCAGGAAAGCTGTCACAAGTATGAAGCCCATATCAAAGATTGGAAGGCTGGTGACCCCACCTGGCAAAATGGGAAAGGCAAAGGCATTATTGGTGCCCTCAACTACCTTGCCTCCCAGGGGGTGAATTCCCAATACATGCTCACGATGAACATCCAGGGCGATGGCAATGATGTGTGGCCTTATGCGGATTACAATGAAAGGACACGCTTTGACTGCTCAAAACTGGCACAATGGGATCTGGTTTTTGACCATATGGACCGCCTGGGCATGATGATTCATTTGGTCCTTCAGGAAACAGAAAATGAATGTTTACTGGATGGAGGGAATACCAAAAATCAGCGTAAAGTGTATTTACGGGAGTTGGTAGCTCGTTTTGGGCATCATTTGGCGGTCACCTGGAACATGGGAGAAGAAAATGGCCCAGCGGGGTGGACCCCTGTAGGACAAACCGACCAGATGAGAAAAGATATGGCCACCTGGCTTAAAAGCATCAACCCCTACCCCAATTTTGTAGTGGTACATACCCATTCAGACAACGAGCACCAGGACCAGGTTTTAAATCCCCTGTTGGGATTTGAACAACTGGATGGCCCGTCCATGCAGATTGCAGAAGTGGAAAAAATACATGAACGTATTCTTCATTTTATCAACGCATCGGCAAAAACCCAAAAGCCATGGGTGGTCAACCTGGATGAGATAGGCTGGTCGTGGAAAGGAGTGATGCCCGATGCCTTTGACCAGCAGCATGATACCGTGCGTCATTATGCCCTTTGGGGCAGCATGATGGCTGGTGCTGCCGGGGCGGAATGGTACTTTGGATACCGTTACCCTAATAATGACCTGATGTGCGAAGATTTCAGAAGCCGTGAGTTGTGGTGGAAACAGACCAAAATTGCCCATGACTTTTTTGAAAGTGATCTTCCTTTCACAGAAATGCAGCCAATGGACAGCATCGTAAACTCAAAAAATGCCTACTGCTTTGGCAAGGCAGGAAATGTATATGCCATCTATCTTCCAAAGGGGGAAAGCGTTCAAATTAGTCTTCCCGAAGGAAAATATTCGCTCCAGTGGTTTAATCCCAGATCGGGAGGAAAATTATTTTCTGCAAAGGTCAGCACACTGAACGGATCGGAAAATGTTTCTTTGCCAATGCCTCCGCAGGATACAGAGAAAGATTGGATAGCATTGATCTGTTTGCTGTAAATTAAATTGAAAAGTCGTATTTATAAATTGACTGTATCCTATCGCAGGTGTGATATGTGACATGAATGGTCATTTTTTTATGTATACCTTAACGGTTGATTTTAATAATTGCATTAATTTTATCCCATATTGTCGTAACTACAAAATTCTAATCTAATACCACTAAAATGAAATCAATTTTTCTCATTTCGTTTTTCTTCTTTCTGCTGGGCTATTTAATATCCAATGGCCAAAGTCAAAGTGTGCAGCTGAATTCTTTGGGCTTCTTACCCAAGCAACCCAAGAAAGCTTCCATTGTTGGGGAGACCAAATCATTTGTCATCAAAAGTGCCTCTGATCATAAAAAGGTTTTTGAAGGGGAAGTTTCAAAGCCTGTATTTCAGAAAGATGTCAACCAGAATGTATCAGTTGCTGATTTTTCCGGTCTCACAAAAGAAGGCAGGTATTACCTTGAAACTGCCGATGGTGTCAAATCCGTAGCGTTTGAGGTAGGTCCTAAAGTATACAATGATGCCTTTTATACCGCCATGCGGGGTTTCTATCTATGGCGATGCGGCACCGCCGTTGAAGGCACCCACAATGGACATCATTTTGCGCATGCTGCCTGTCACCTGAAAGATGGTTATGAAGATTTCCAGGGCAAACCGGATGTGATTCGTGATGGCACAGGCGGCTGGCACGATGCAGGGGATTACGGCAAATATGTTGTCAATGCCGGCATCACCGTGGGGATGATGTTTATGGCATGGGATCAGTTCCAGCCAAACCTTAAAAAATTCTCCCTTGACCTGCCCGAGACTGCCAAAGGATATCCCGACTTTTTGAAAGAGATGAAATGGGAAACCGATTGGCTGCTGAAAATGCAGTATACCGATGGCTCGGGAAAAGTATCGCATAAGCTGACCCGTAAAGGCTTTGAGCCTTTCTGCAAGCCGGAAGAGGATGACGGCAAAAGATATTTTACCGACTGGGGCTCAGCCGCGGTGGCCGACTTTGTGGCCATGATGGCGCAGGCTTCCCGTTATTTTGAACCCTACGACAAGGCCTATGCCAAAAAATGCCTGGATGCTGCTAAGCTGAGCTATCAGTTTTTAAAGGAAAATCCAAAGGACAAAGGCTTTGTTCAGGGAGAATTTAAAACAGGAGGCTATCAGACTTCTGATCCGGATGACCGGCTTTGGGCTGCTGCCGAGATGTGGGAGACGACCGGTAATGCCGAATTCTTAAAAGATTTTGAGGAACAGGCCAAGGCCCAGAACTACAAGATAGATGAAGACTGGGATTGGGGGGATGTTTCCAACCTGGGGATGTTCCAGTATGCTGTTTCCAAAAGGAAGGGCAAGAATGCTGAAGTGCTGAAAGCCATCCAGAAGAATATTGTTGAAGGGGCCAATGCCATTGTAAAAAATGCCTCTGCTGATGTTTATGCCCGTCCTCTGGTCAGGTATTACTGGGGATGCAACGGAACCATTGCCCGCCAGGTGCTGAACCTGCAGATTGCCAATAAAATTTCACCCGATAAAAAATATGTGGAAACCTCACTGGATGCCATTGCCCATATTTTTGGACGCAATTACTACAACCGTTCCTATGTAACAGGGCTGGGCATCAATCCTGCCATGAACCCTCATGACCGCCGCTCTGGTTCAGACAATGAAAAAGAGCCATGGCCGGGTTATATTGTAGGCGGGGGAAGTAAAGCCACCGCATGGAACGACAAACAGGAAGATTATACCACCAACGAGATTGCCATTAACTGGCAGGCAGGTTTGGTATATGCCCTGGCCGCTTTTGTTGAAAAATAGAAACACCTAAATGTCCATTCTGCTTCCCATTGTTTGAAAAGCCTTGGAAAGAATGGACATTTATTTTTATACATCATGCCTAACTTTCATTACGATGAATCCAACAAGAAAAATAATCGCATTCCTGGCCATGCTCCTGTTTACGGGTGCTATGACAATGGCAGGCGATAATTATAAAAACTTCAACGTTGCCGTCTATTCCCGTGCCTATGAAACGGCCAAAATGGGCGACAACAACTACCTGGAGCCTATCTGGAATGAGATCTCCCGTCAGCTAAAGGTGGACAAGATCTACCTTGAAACCCACCGTGATTTATTGATTGTGGATGAAGCCACCCTTTTGAAAGCAAAGAAATTCTTCGAAAGCCGGGGTATCAAAACAGCCGGGGGCATCACCCTGACAGTGAATGAGAGCAATAATTTCGAGACCTTCTGTTATACCAACCCCGAGCACCGCAAAAAGGTAAAGGAAATCGTTGAATATACGGCTAAGCATTTTGACGAGCTGATACTGGATGACTTTTTCTTTACAAGCTGTAAGTGTGAATTGTGCATCAAGGCAAAAGGGGAAAGAAGCTGGACGGATTACCGCCTGGATTTGATGACAAAGGCGGCCAAAGAGCTGGTAATCGATCCTGCCAAAGCAGTCAATCCCAATATCAAGGTGGTGATTAAATACCCTAACTGGTACGATCATTTCCAGGGATGCGGCTTCAACTTAGAAACTGAACCCAAGATGTTTGACGGAATCTATACCGGAACGGAAACCCGTGACCCTTCCAGCAACCAGCATTTGCAGCAATACCTGGGGTACAATGTTTTCCGCTATTTCAATAACCTTAAACCCGGTGGTAACGGTGGCGGATGGGTAGACCCGGGAGGCCTTACCTATATGGACCGTTATGCCGAACAGCTGTGGCTTACCCTGTTTGCCAAAGCCCCCGAGATCACCCTTTTTGATTTCAGGCAACTGCAAAGGCCATTGCTTAAATCAGACCGTGCGGCATGGCAAAGTACGGCAACCTGCAGCTTCAACTATGACGAGATGATGAAACCCGTGCCTGACAAGGATGGTAAAATGGCTGCGCCTACCACCATTGCCCGCGCTGCAGGCTATACCTTTGAGACCATCGATAAGTTTTTGGGCAAGCTGGGTA
The DNA here is from genome assembly GCA_035297625.1 of Prolixibacteraceae bacterium. Lineage (GTDB taxonomy): Bacteria > Bacteroidota > Bacteroidia > Bacteroidales > Prolixibacteraceae > Aquipluma. The sequence continues at coordinate 18,839 of DATGYU010000169.1, read as the reverse complement.
ATCCCGTTGGAGTAAAAAGCTACAAGCCCTATCATTCCACAGGTGAAGATTTCCTGCAGAACTATATGGGCATGATTGGCGTGCCGATGGATATCGTGCCTGAGTTTCCGGAAAACGAACCCATTGTTTTTCTGACCGAACAGGCCAAATTTGATCCTGATATCATGGCAAAAATCAAAAAGCAACTGTTGGCAGGCAAGGATGTAATGATCACATCCGGCTTTTTGAAAGCCATGCAGGACAAGGTAAAGGACATTGTAGAACTGCGTGTGACTGATCAGAAAGCTTCGGTGAAGGAGTTTGCTGCCAGCTGGGGGCCTCACACCTTTATCGATCACGAAATACTCATTCCCCAGATACAGTATAACACCAACGATTCCTGGGAAGTAGTTTCCGCATTTGACCATACCAACGGATGGCCCATTGTCCACCGTGCCGATTATGCCAAGGGCAAACTCTATGTTCTGACAATTCCTGAAAATGTGATTGACCTGTACAATTTGCCGGTAGATGCATTGAGCCGAATTAAGGAAATACTTACTCCCCGAATGCCAGCCTTGCTGGAAGCACCGGGATATAACAGCTTATTTGTGTATGACAACAATACGGTCATTGTCGAATCTTTTACTGATGAAACCCACCAGGTGAAACTTCGTTTAGCTGAAGGTTTTACCAGAGCCACGAATCTGGTGTCAGGGGAAGAACTTGCCGGTGAGAAAAAAGAATACCCTCAAAGGCGTCAGCCAAGCCTTGTAAAATCAATTATTAGCCTGGAACTGAAACCACATTCTTTTGTAGTGCTGCAGCTGGAAAAGTAAATAAGAGGCGTCGTTGTTGATAAAGAGATTCCATTCTTCTAAAAAGGATGGAATCTCTTTTTTTAATTAAGACACATGGCGGAAAATATATTACTAAATTTCAATTAACATTATCATATATCTTGTGAGAATAATTATATTCGTGCAGTAAAGCATAATGCTTAAATGAATTTAGAAATTCCATGGTTAACATATCTGGAAAATTCTAATAGAGTGTGCCTTAAGTATTAAAACATCCTATTCGGTTCAACATAAGGCATTCATTCATTTACAAATAATTTATAAAACGATAAATCTCTATTTATGAACAAGTGCCCTATGACTACAAAAATTAGATTGTTTCTATTAAAACTTGGACTTTTTTCAATAATAGCATGGGGCTGTACGTTTTGTGCTCCGGAACCGGTGATCTGGAAAGTAGACTCGGCCAAACAGGTGGCAAGTGATTACATTAGCACTCATCCTGAATTTTCAGAGTTCGCAAAACTGGTCAAAATGAATAAACTGGAAGCATTGCTGGGCATCCGTGGCCCATTTACCATCATGCTTCCAAACAATGATGCCATGTTTGCCTACTATAAGGAAAAAGGCAAAAACTCACTGGAAGATTTCGATGCAGGTTTTCTTAAAACTTTGATTCGCACCCACCTGATCACAAACGAAATATCCTCAGGAGACGTGGGGCTTGGAGCCATTCGCGATACCAATGCAATTGGCGATTATCTGGTAACGGAATTCCAGGGCTCAGACATTATCCTGAATAAAAAATCAAAAATTATTGACCGTGATATTCGTTTGGCTAATGGGTACGTACATGTTATTGACAAGGTGATTGATCCTGTTATTAAAGATGTTTATACCATGCTTGCCGATGACCCCTCTTTTAAGATTTTTGCTGAAGGCCTGCGAATCTCAGGATTGAAAGACACCCTTCAAGTCATTTCCTTTCCCTATGGAAAACAGGTTGCCCGTACCCGCTATACCATTTTAGCAGTACCCGATACCATTTATCAGCGAAACGGAATAAACAACGTTAACGACCTGATTAAATGGACCGGTGCCAACCCAGACAGCGTAACCTATCTGAACAATCCGTTTTACAGATATATGGAATACCACTGTTTAAATGGAACCTATTACCTAAATGCCTTTTCATCGAAATTATATCCTATCTTATCTTCTGATAATAATATCTCCATTACAATTGATACGGATTACAAGATCAACTATGATCCTAAAACAAAAGAGTATACCGCTTTTGATATTCCGTTATCCAATATCCCGGCTAAAAACGGGTCCATTCATATCATTAAAGGATTATTACCGGTTACACAACCTGAACCTTCTACAATTATTTTTGAGACTACCGACTTTTTTGATTTTAAACAAGGCGATTACTTTCAAAAATATTACGCTAAATTTAATGATGGAGAGCATGGTTTTGAAAACATCCATTGGGTTGGCGATTACCTGCAATACCATTTTAAAGTGGCAGGAGGATCCGGTTTGATCAACGAAGACTGTCTGCAAATGATTGGTTGGTTCTCAGTTTCCGTCACCTTCCCTAAAGTGATGAAAGGAAAATGGGAGGTATCCATTTTTCAGCCCAATTGGCAGGATGTAACCTCCTGTACAGTCTATATTGATGGAGTTATGGCAAACAACAAGTATTTGGGACCCCGGACTGGCGGCCCCGGTGGCTTGCAGAAAATTGCTGATGTGGATTTCAAAACTACCAGCCGGCATACCATAAGATTAGAGAATTTTTTCTACGGTATGGTATTCTGGGATTATGTCCAGTTTAAGCCCATCAAATAAGTTCACCCGCCTGAAGAGGAATAAATGGTATATGACAGTGATCAGTATTTAGTAATCAGTGGCAATTGAGTCATGCCTTCCCCTTAGGGAATCTCTGTCAATAGAGACAATGCTCTGACCATGAAACCTTTCCTCTTTGAAGGGATTTCTATAAGAAAACTCCATAAAAAATCCCGGTATTGATATACCGGGATTTTTTTATTATCATAAATTGTATACCATCTCCCTCCATTTTTTTTAAGGTTGGTAATAAAAGCATTCAAAATAGTGCTCAAAAACAAAAGCACCATGTTAAAAAGAGGATGCGACCAACAATTACTTCAATCTGGCAAGCTTCTTATTCCCAACCATCCTGCATGTGTAATCGATTGATATTCAAATGCAATGTATTTGTTTTTGACAAAGCATTTTTGTAACTTTCTTATGAAATATTCCATGGTTTGGATGGTTTGTTAAAAAGGTCTGACAATGAAAAAAATTCTTTTATTGTACTGCACTACATTGTTATTTTTTGCGCTTTGTTTCCATGGATCTCTTTTTGCCCAGAGATTACAACCAACCAGACATTTGCCGATCATAGAATCCAAATCAGATGCAAATCTTGATTATTATGTAATACTATTAACCGGTAATGGCGGATGGAGGAAGTTGGTACAATCCATTACGAATTACCTGAATGATAAAAATGTGTCAGTGGTGGCAATCAATACTAAAAAATACCTTTTGTCAAGAAAAAAACCTAAGCAGATCTGCTGTGATCTTGAAACCTTAATGGATCAATATAACAACAAATGGGAGGGAGAGAAGGTCGTCATGATTGGTTATTCCATGGGTGCCGAAATATTACCCTTTGCCTTCAATTGTATGGAAGAAAAATACAAACAACAAATTAATGATCTGATTTTAATTGCGCCAGGTCAGAAAGCTACGTTTAAAGTCAAACTTAGAGATTATTATCATGAAGTAAACGAAGGAGCGGATATCTATCCTGAATTACAAAAAATGAACAAGCAGAAGACCTATGTTATCTGTGATGACAATAAATTTTCAATCTGCCTTGAGAATCTGGATGGTATCGTTGACCATGATTTTCTGGGAGGAGGTCATCATTTTGGAAAAGACTATAATAAGCTCTCCTTACTGGTTGGTAAACGATTAAACCTGGAGTGAATCATCTGTATAAAGTTCATCCTTATAAAATGTCCGTTTTCAGACATTTAATTCCAATTACGCCTATCTGTTTCGTTGTTGAATCGGTAATACACAAGTGCCCCGTTAATTAAACGCAATTTAAAACATCAGAAAAAGGAGCTTAAAAAGCTCCGCTCCCACGTCATTTCCTACATGAGAGCGGAAGTCGCTGACGTCCATTTTTAATAATTTGATATGCGGTCGCCGACCGCGGCTCCCCTATGGTTCACGTTATCAAAAAGCGATGGATGTAGAATAATTCTCCCCATCGGCTGACGCCATCAGCAAAAACACATGGGTAGCTCCTGCAGGTTTGGCAGGAAGGATAAAGCTGCCGTTCAGATCCCCTCTTTTAATCCCTGTGGCGATGATCTTTGAGAATTTACCATCGGCATAGCTCATGGCCATGATTTCATCCTTGAGCCTATCAGCAGTACAATGGGGGTCGTTTTGCCAGCTTACAACAACGGTGCTGTTATCCCCGGGCATTCTTTCGGCTTTCAAATTCTGTGGCAGTGTCAATTTACCATCCGATACCTTTATGAGGCTGGCATCGATCAGCGAGCCGTCCATGGCAAGGGCGGGCATATTGACTTTGATAAACCAGGCATAACCGTTCATCAGCTGGGCAGCGGTGTTCCAAATCCTGGACATCTCCTCCGATTTGAGCGATCGCCACAATGCGCTGGCCTTGCTGATGCGCTGGCGGTACATTTGCTGCTCCTCAGTCCATGATTCCCGTTTCTTGGTAGGCGCCGCCCTTACATAGTCTTTTCCATAGCGCTGGTAAAATACCACGTTTCCAATTTTACCTGAGACCTGCTCACCAATATTTCTTTTCATCCTTGCCATAACGATGATGTATTAAATTAAGACTGCATATTTTATTCAAGTACTATTTAAGTACTACTGTCATACAAAGATAGTCATTTTAGTACTACAATAGTACTCAGATAGTATTTATTATTTAGTAGTGTTTGAAATGCGAAGTAACTTTGTAATTAAATGGCAGAAGTAGAATAATGGTGTCTTTAAGAAAGAAAAATAGGAACGCGGATCCTGCGGATTGAGCGGATGAAGGCGGAGTAAAAGAAAAAGTACATCTGTCTTCTTTTTGATCCGCTTTTATCCGCTCAATCCGTTAGATCCGCGTTCCTATTCTTCTTTTATAATTTTTTTATTTTTGTGTTTATACCATAGGGTATTTTTTGAATATCTCTTCTGATTTCATCAGTATATCGACGTATTGGGCGCGCTGGTAGGTAAAGGGATCTTTCAGGTTCTTGCGCGATAGTTTGCCTCTGAAATCATCCAGGGTTTTGTATCCTTTTTTATCCATCCAGGCTTCTATTTCGCGGAGCATGGTGGTCACGAAGGATAATTCATTTTTATAGATGACCGATACCATCTGCACCACATCGGCCCCGGCTAAAAGTAACCTGATAACATCCTGCGCGGAATAAATTCCCCGGCTGCCACAAATGCTGCCTTCGATGTTTCCATGAATTAAGCCTGCATAGCGTATCGAGAGCTGGATATCGCGTGGTTGCGTCAGCTCCCAGGGGAAATGGAACACTTCATTATCAATATCGATATCGGGCTGGAAGAAGCGGTTAAACATTACAAATCCATCCACGCCTGCTTCGTCGAGTCGTTTGACAAAGTTCAGGGTGTTGGTATAAAAAGGGCTTAACTTGACACTGACGGGAATTTTTACGGCTTTTTTTACGCTCTTTACAATCTGGTACTGCTTCTCTTCAATGGAATTAGCCCCAACTTCAAAGTATCCGGGGGTAGCATAGAGGTTTAATTCCAGCCCGTCAACCCCTGTATCCTCAAGGGCCTTTGCATACTCTACCCAGCTTGGCTCGTAAAGGGCATTTAAACTGGCAAATACAGGTACCGAAGTGTTTTCCCTTAACTTTTTCAGGTTGAAAAGATGTTCCTTGGGCCCGGCATGATGAACATCAGGAAAAGTAGTAATCATTTCAGCATTGCGATCATTGTATTCATTCTCCTCTTCCTCCAACTGCAGGCTTTCCAACTGTATTTGTTCTTCAAAAAGAGATTTATACACTAAAGCTGCAATACCAGCTCTTTCTAATTCTTTGATCACTTCCGGTTTGTTAACAAGGTTGCAGGCACCTAAAATCAATGGATTTTTCAGTTTGATGCCCATGTAGGTAGTGGATAAATCGGCCATAACGTTTTGGTTTTAGTTAAATCCTTGTCATTAAAACCTAGGAATTACTTTTTTGTTCAGCAATTACCCAAAAAAGAAGAGGCTTTCCTTTGTCAGAAAAGCCTCTTCTAATGGGAATGTGATTATTATTTTTTTCAAGCATCTGGCTATTGGCAACTGGCATCTTGCAGAACCATGCTGCTGGCTGCCAGCAGCCCTTTTTGCTTATAACTCAAAATTGTCAAGTTGCCAGGCTTTCATATACTGGCAATTTGCGCTTTTTAGTTATCGCCATTTTTAATACGCATGCGATAGAAAGAACGCCATACAAAAATCATGGAAACGACAAAAAGTATAGCGGCAACAATATGATGCGCCAGGCGGTAATCTCTTACCCCATCGACCACCGTTGACATTGAAACCGCAATTTCAACAGCCAGAAGGCCAAACAAAGTAGAGAATTTAATAATTGGATTCAGGGCCACCGAGGTGGTATCTTTGAATGGATCACCTACGGTATCACCAACCACAGAAGCATCATGAAGAGGAGTATTCTTTTCTTTTAAATCCACTTCAACCAATTTTTTGGCATTATCCCATGCACCCCCTGCATTGGCCATATAAATGGCCTGGAACAGACCAAAAACAGCAATTGAAATCAGGTAAGCCACAAAGAAATTGGGGTCAAACAGGGCAAAAGCAAGGGTTGCAGATAACAATACAATGAAAATATTCCACATGCCGGTTTGAGCGTAGATGGTACAGATTTTTACCACTTCAATGGAATCTTTCACATCGGCAGTATCTTTATCAAGGTTCATGGTCTTTTTGATGTAAGAAACAGCCCTGTAAGCTCCTGTAGTAACTGCCTGGATAGATGCTCCGCTGAACCAGAAAATCATGGCTCCACCGGTGATAAATCCTAACAATACGGGAGCCTGGGTCAATTCAAGATTCAACATGTTGGCCTTTTTCAATAAAAGGATAATGGAGAAAATCATGGTTGTTGCTCCAACAACGGCCGTACCGATAAGAACAGGTTTTGCCGTAGCTTTAAAGGTATTCCCGGCAGCATCATTTTCTTCCAGGTAATGTTTTCCGCGCTCAAAGTCAGGATCAAAACCAAAGTCACGTTTAATTTCTTCGCGAATATTTGGAATCTGTTCGATTTGAGAAAGTTCATAAATGGATTGAGCATTATCCGTTACCGGGCCATAACTATCCACAGCAATGGTAACAGGCCCCATACACAAAAAGCCAAAGGCTACCAGACCGAATGCAAAAATGCTGGCATACTGAATTTGCTCCATACCGGGCATCTGCGAGATAAAATGAGCGGTAGACATTAAGCCCACCATCAGAATACCAATCCAATAGGCAGAAAAGTTACCGGCAACAATACCTGAAAGAATGGTAAGAGATGATCCTCCTTCACGGGAAGCAGTCACGATTTCGTTAACATGTTTGGATTTGGAACTGGTGAACACCTTGATAAACTCGGGAATCAAAACAGCAGCTAATGTTCCGCAGCTGATGATACTGGCCAGTTTCCACCATAATCCATCACTCAAATCTCCGATCAGGAAATAACTCATCACATAGCTGATGATAATACAGCTAACGGCAGCGATCCAAATCAGGCGGGTAAGGGGTTCTTCAAAATCAAAGTCCAGCTTATTGCCGTATTTCTTTTTGGAAATGGCCTGGTTGATAAAGTAAGAGATCCCTGAAAAGATATCCATCAAAAAACGCATCCCAAAGATCCATACGATCAATTTGGCTTGCAGGTGAACGTCAGTAATAGCCAAGGTGATGAAGGTGATAAGGGCCACCCCGGTTACCCCGTATGTTTCAAATCCATCGGCAGTAGGACCAACACTGTCGCCGGCATTATCACCTGTACAGTCGGCAATAACTCCAGGGTTACGCGGATCATCCTCATTTACTTTAAAGACGATTTTCATCAAATCGGAGCCGATGTCGGCAATCTTGGTAAAGATACCCCCTGCAATACGAAGGGCAGACGCTCCCAATGATTCACCAATGGCAAAACCAAGGAAACAGTAGCCAACGATTTCTCTGGGCACAAATAACAATATGAAGACCATCATTACCAGTTCCAGGGAAATTAAAAACAACCCGATGGAAATACCTGCACGAAGGGGAATATTTACAATATCCCAGGGTCTTTTTTTCAATGAAGCAAAAGCGGTGCGCGAATTAGCGTAAGTATTCAATCTAACGCCATACCAGGCCACTGCAAAAGATCCGCCAATACCAATGGCCGAAAATAACAATACCAAAATGATTGTAAAGAAAGTGGGAATAGCATTGTGCCCACCTTCAGGGTTTCTGCCTGCCATGATCAGATAAAAGATCATTGCAATAGAAACAATGCCAAACAAAATAGATAAGAACTTACCTTGCTGAATCAGGTAAGTGCGGCAGGTTTTGTAGATCGTGTCAGAAACCTCCAGCATTGAACGATGTGCTGGTAACTCTTTGATTTTATTGCGAAGAAATAAACTGATTCCTAATGTTCCAATGATGACCCATGACCCGTAAAATAACAGCTGCCAGGCTGTCAAATTAAAGAAATAAGGAAAATGCCCCTCATGGAGATCAGGAATTTTCAAATCTGCTTCGCTCGCCCACAATGAACCTGAACATGCCAGAAAGACTAGAAACAAAAAAACTTTTTTAATACATTTCATAATTTAAATGCTACTTGATATTATTTGATTTTTATTTAAGTAATTAATTATTCCTTTTATAGTTTTTTTTATATCAAGCCCTTAAATAAGGGTACTTGTATATTATAAACAGATCAATTTAATTTTTATACCCTCTTGTGAAGGGCATAACTTTTTTGGCAAGCTAAAAGTAACTTAATTTATAAACCAGAGAATTTTCAAAAAGCTGCATTAAACAAATCAGGATTATTTTTGTTTTTATAGCCCTTCTTCGTGTCAGATAATCAATCACTTCAAAATGACCTCCCGAAAACATGTTATATAACACAAAAGGCATTTTTAATATTGAATTAACATTTAAGGCCCACATTATTATTGAAATTTATAAAAGAACACACATTCCCGACGTCATTATATAAAACAAGAAATCCCTGCCGGCATAGTGTCGGCAGGGATTTCAAAGGGTTATAAGAATCCCTCTATAATGATTAAGGAATAGGTGACAGAAGGATTACAGCAAGCTATAGGCAACTGTTAATCCGGCCATCACAATAGAAACCATACTCATCAGTTTGATCAGGATGTTTAACGACGGACCTGAGGTATCTTTAAAAGGATCGCCCACGGTATCACCGGTAACGGCTGCTTTATGGCACTCTGAACCTTTTCCTCCAAAGTTACCTTCCTCAATATATTTTTTGGCATTGTCCCATGCTCCCCCTGAATTAGCCATAAAGATGGCCAAAACAAATCCGGTGGAGGTACCGCCTAATAACAAACCCACTACACCGGATGCTCCAAAAATAATACCGGTTGCAATTGGGATTAAAATAGCCAAAAGAGAAGGAAACAACATTTCGCGCTGGGCGCCTTTGGTTGAAATTTCAACACAGCGGGCATAATCAGGTTCTGCCTTGCCTTCCATAATGCCAACAATTTCACGGAATTGACGTCTTACTTCTTCCACCATACTTTGCGCTGCACGGCCTACTGCGTTCATTGTCAGCCCGCAGAACAGGAAGGCAGCCATCGAACCGATAAATGAACCTACCAGAATACGGGGATTCATGATATCCAGATGCAAATACTGCATCATATCCGGAATACTGGCCTTGTGTATATCAGCGCTTGCATAATGATTATTGGTGGCATATTGGGTAAAGTCAGCAACTTTTTCAGGTACGCGAGCTATGGCAACTTTGATTTCCTCAATATAGGAGGCCAATAATGCCAAAGCTGTCAGAGCGGCTGAGCCGATGGCAAATCCTTTTCCGGTAGCTGCGGTGGTATTACCCAATGAATCCAAAGCATCCGTACGACGACGAACTTCTTCATCCAAACCGCTCATTTCAGCATTACCCCCTGCATTGTCAGCAATAGGACCATAAGCATCGGTGGCCAGGGTGATCCCCAAAGTGGATAACATTCCAACGGCAGCGATGGCAATACCATACAGACCAAAGCTGATATTTGAAAAATCAAAATTGGCAGCAAATAAGAAGGCCAGGATAATAGAAGTACCCACAATTAATACCGGGATGGCAGTTGAAATCATACCAGTACCAATCCCTGAAATGATCACAGTGGCAGGGCCCGTTTTTGTTGATTCAGCAATACGTCTGGTTGGATTAAATCCTGCGGAAGTGTAATATTCGGTAATTTTTCCAATACAGATACCGCCTACCAAACCGGCCATCATGGAACCCCATATACCTGTATAATTAGGAATGGCAAGGTATCTTAAAATAATATAAGAAAAAATAGCGATACCGATGGAACTAATATTTACACCACGACTTAGTGCGGCCAATAATTGTTTTTGAGAAGCGCCTTCCTTTGCTTTTACAAGAAAAATACCAAGGATGGAAAGCAGCATACCTACAGCGGCAATAACCATCGGGGCGATGACCGCGTTAAATTGAATATTGAAGGAATCGGCTTCATTTACATTGATGCCAATTGCCGTAAGGTTAGAGGCCACAAAAGCGGTTGCCCCGAGAGCGGCAGTTGATAGAATGGCTCCACAATAAGATTCATACAAGTCGGCACCCATACCGGCTACGTCACCCACGTTGTCGCCCACGTTATCAGCAATGGTAGCAGGGTTGCGGGGATCATCCTCAGGAATACCGGCTTCCACTTTACCCACAAGGTCAGCACCAACGTCAGCTGCTTTAGTGAAAATACCTCCTCCAACACGTGCAAATAATGCCTGGGTGGAAGCCCCCATACCAAATGTCAGGGTGGTGGTAGTGATAATAATTAATTTCATGCTGGGATCAGCAGCAATGATTCCATTGGTCGTTGAATCCAATGCTCCAATAATGAACTGAAGGGCATAAAACCATATGGAAATATCAAGTAATCCCAATCCCACAACTACCAAACCCATCACAGCGCCTGAGCGGAAAGCAATTTTAAGACCGTCGTTCAGGGAACGCTGGGCTGAGTTAGCCGTACGTGCCGAGGCATATGTGGCTGTTCTCATGCCAAAGAAACCCGATAGCCCGGAGAAGAAACCCCCTGATAAAAATGCAAAAGGAACCCATGGATTTTGAATTTTTAAAACATAGGCCATGATTGCAAACAAAACGGTAAGAATGATGAAAACGATAAAAACAACCTTGTATTGCTGTTTGAGATAAGCCATAGCTCCTTCACGCACATGCTTGGCAATTTTCTTCATCGTATCCGTACCTTCACTTTCTTTCATCATCTGCCTGAAGAAAAAATAAGCAAAAGAAAGTGCCAGTAATGAACTGATCGGCACTAACCAGAAAATAGAATTCATAATTTTAGGTTTTATGCAACTTTTGTTGCTGTTAGTTAATTGATTGTTTAGTAATGAAAGAAAGCGAAATTAATAATAAATAAACAAGTTGTTTATCATCCCAAGATGTTGTATAACAGCAAGAGCGCTTTTTCCATTTTAAAAGCCTAAGGTATAATTTTACATTAATTGACGACAGATTAACATGCAAAATATTAATTTACAAACAAAGACTTAATATTACTGGCTTACCTGTATATGGTATAGTTATTTGAACTTGTGTAAATTAAAAAAGGCAGCTGTTAGCTGCCTTTTTTAATCTTATTTAATGATTGTCTATAACCATTTCAAATAGTGGAAATCCTGACGATGCGGCAATTCCGGATGTTTGGGATAAACCCTGATGGCATAACCAAAGGCTCCTGAATTCATCAATTGCAGGTTTAATTTATAAGTTAAGACGGTTCCTTCTGTCTTTTCAACTTCAAATTGCAAACAGTCGACCAGGGTAACAGGGGCGTTGTCTTCCCCGTTTTCGGTTACCACCATCTCTACGCCCACCTCTTCCGGTTTTAATCCCTTGAGATCGATTACCACCCTGGCAGGATATTTCTCACCGATTTTAAGCACATTGGTAATGCCGTCCGTAATCTGAATGTCCATGACCTCTATATCATTCCAGATCGAAGAGACGTGCGCTTTCCAGGAGGCAAGCTCTTTGCTCAGTTTAAAGTTGGATGCTTTTAACCGTGCGGCCCGTTCAGCCTGAGGATTGTAAAAACGTACCTGGTAATCGCGAATCATTCGTGCTGTGGTAAAATGAGGAGCAACCTGGGCAAAGGTATTCTTGATATAAGAGACCCATTTTTCAGGGATGCCTTTTGCATTTCTTGAATAAAATGCAGGAAGAATCTCATCATCAAATATATTGTAGATAGTTTCTGCATCCAGTTCATCCTGCAGTTCATTCAGATCATAGGAATTTTCCTGTGGCAGGGCCCAGCCGGCATCTTTTTTGTATCCTTCAACCCACCACCCATCAAGCACTGAAAAGTGAATGGTTCCGTTCATTACCCCTTTCTCGCCACTGGTTCCAGAAGCTTCCAAAGGCCTTGTAGGAGTATTCATCCAGATGTCCACCCCTTGCAGCATCATTTTGGCAAGGTTCATGTCATAGTTCTGAACAAATAGGATTTTGCCAATAAACTCCGGACGTTTGGATATTTCAACAATATACCTGATTAAGTCCTGTCCTGCCTTATCGGCCGGATGTGCTTTACCGGCAAAGATAAATTGAACGGGGCGTTCGGGGTCATTGACCAGCTTGGATAAGCGATCCAGGTTTCTAAATAATAAATGGGCTCTTTTATAGGTTGCAAATCGCCGGGCAAAACCAACAGTTAAAGCATTGGGGTTTAATTTGCCTAACACTTCGGTGATCTGCTTGGGATTTTCATGCCTTTGAATCCAGGTATCGGTAAAGCGCTGTTTGATATATCCAATTGTTTTTAAACGAAGGCTTTGCTTAATTTTCCAGATTTCCTCATCGGGTATTTTATAGATATGTTCCCATACATCAATATCGAGCTGTTCCTGAGGAAACTTTTCACCAAAGTATTTCTGATGAATCTCTTTCCATTCTTTGGCTACCCAGGTCGAATAATGCACTCCATTGGTGACATATCCTATTTCAATTTCTTCGGCCAGGTATCCCTCATACAAAGGCCTTAATATTTCTTTTGAAACATCGCCGTGCAAACGACTTACTCCATTGATACCCACCGACAGGTTACAGGCAAGATAGCTCATATTGAAGTGGTCTTCATACACATTTGCCTTGCCCAGGCTCAAAAACTCTTCCCAGGTGATATTTACCTTTTCAGGATATTTATCCATATACCTTTGGAAAAGATCCTGATGAAAGGAATCATGACCGGCAGGAACCGGAGTATGAGTGGTGAATAATGTAGAAGCCCTTACCACTTCTTTAGCCTCGGCATATTTTAACTCGGTAGATTCAACCAGGTCTTTAATTCTTTCCAGTCCGATCATTGCGGCATGGCCTTCATTGCAATGATAGATATCAGCCTCGATGCCAAGTTTTTTAAGGACGCGTATTCCACCCAGTCCAAGGAGCATCTCCTGTTTTAATCGGTTTTCATTATCCCCGCCATATAAATGATGGGTAACAAAACGATCTTCATCGATGTTGCTGTCAAAATCAGTGTCTAAAAGGAATAATCTTACCGAGCCGATACTGACCTGCCATACCCGTGCACTTACCGTTCTGCCAGGATACTCCACCTCGATGCTTACCCATTCCCCATTTTGATCAAAGGCAGGCTGAACCGGTATTTTGGAAAACTGCTGGGCATCATAATAGGATAATTGTTCCCCGGCAATGGAGATATTCTGTCTGAAATAACCGTAACGGTATAAAAGCCCGACACCTACCAGGTTGACTTTTGAGTCACTCGCCTCTTTTAAATAATCCCCTGCCAGTATACCAAGGCCCCCGGAGAATATCTTCAAGCTGTCGTGCAGCCCGTATTCCATGCTAAAGTAGGCAATTGAAGGGCCGTGAAGTGTTTTTCTTTCATTCAGATACGTTTGAAGAGATTTCCAAACGTTATTCATTTTTAAAATAAACGCATCATCGTTTTCCAAATCCAGAAAACGCTGATAACTTACCCTTTCGAGTAAAAGGATGGGATTGTGTTCGCACTCATCAAATATTTCAGCATCAATCATCTGAAATAGTTCACGGGCTTCGGTATTCCAAACCCACCATAAATTCCTGCTCAGCTCTTTTAAAGGAGCTAACATTTCAGGAATATTGGATTCAACAAATAATTTTTTCCAAACTGGCTGTTCCACACTTGAATTTTTTATAAACCTTACACCCTCTTCCATCTTTTCCTCCTCTTAATTTTTCAAATACATTTTTGTATTGACTAAAGAGCAAAAGAAAGCAAATTATCCTTAACGGATAAAAATAAATTGTAAAGCGGATGTTAAGTTTTGTTTATTAATACCACTATTTTTTACTGGTTGATTTTGTTTTAGGGGTTTTAGCTGGTGTAGATACGCGTTGCACGGTTTGCTTCGACAGAAGGGTCTTTATCTCTGTTTCATATTTCTTTAGCTTCAGGTCTTTTTCCTCCAAAATCTTGTTAAGCCCAGCGATTTCTATCTCAGATTTGCTCTCAGGAACAAATGAATTGAGACGAAGTTTAAAATCACTGAAAACATTCATATAATTTATAAATGCTTCATAGGGACTTTCGTAAGGATTGAAGTATTTATGTACTTCCCCGTCCGAGAAGAATTTGGTACACATGTAATAAAAATGATCGCTGGCCTGCAGATAATTCCAGTCTTTCATCATGTTTTGATCCGTTACCCGGATCATGCGATCGGCCAGTTCATACAATTTATTAAATGCTTCATCCTGCAGTTCATTTCCCAGCCAGGCGGAAAGGTCTCTTTCTTCATCGGCCCATGAAATGGGCTGGGGAACACTTACCATGGATACAGGCTGAAACTTTGTAACAATTTCCGATGGGGTATTGAAGGTCATTTTTGAATGCTTCAATACCGCTTCCGGCAGGTGAGCAATAAAGTCAAAAATACCCGTATCTACTCGCTGGTGTTCGCCAAATGCTTCGTAATCCAGGAAGATATTGCAGATTTCATCTTTCTCAAGGGCATTGATCCATCCCACATACTTTTCAGCGGTTAACGGATATTCATTCCATCCCTTGTTGGAAAAACGAAATGCAAGATCATCGCTTAATTTAAAGTTGCGCATCAAAACCTTCAATCTTGGATTAATGGCATTCACATACAGAAAGTTTGGAGATTTCCATCCCAGGATATGTCTGGCCCCTTCTGTCATCATGGCCTTGAATCCCATGTCGGCCACCATGGCTCCAATCTCATCCGAATAGATCAATTCGGTATTTCTGAATACAGCGGGTTTCTGACCAAAAAACCTTTCGATAAGCCGGTCATGATCCTCCACCTGTTTTTTGAACAATTCCGGATTCTTCAATGAAACCAATGAATGGGAATAGGTCTCCGACAAGAATTCAACACTTCCGGTAGCGGCCAATGCTTTAAAGGAATCCAGCACTTCAGGGGCATAAAGTTCAAATTGTTCCAGAGCCAGTCCTGAAATAGAATAGGCAATTTTAAATTTCCCATTGTACTTTTTTATCAGTTCAAGCATCAGCTTATTGGTAGGCAGGTAACAGCGGTCAGCTACTTTGCGCATGATGGACTCATTGGCATAATCATCGTAATAATAATGGTCATTCCCAATATCGAAAAAACGGTACCGACGATAGCGAAACGGTTGGTGTACCTGAAAATACAAACAGATGGACTTCATATCACTTGATTTTTCTAGTTATACTTATTCAATTACTTCGAGATAAATATCCCGTACTTTCTTTGCCGAGTTCTTCCAAAGTAAATTAGCTACTTCTTCTTTTCCATGCTCTCTGAACATGTTATGAAGTGCCGGATAATTGATCAATCCATAAATGGCATCCGCCATGGCGTAGGTATCCCAATAGTCAATTTTAATGGCATATTTTAAGATTTCCGAGACCCCCGACTGGTAGGAAATAATTACAGGAACATCCGATTGCATAGCTTCCAAAGGCACAATGCCGAATGGCTCGGATACCGAGGGCATGACAAAAACATCACTCATACGGAACATGTCAAAGACATCATCTCCCTTCAGGAAGCCGGTAAAATGAAAACGATCGGCTATTTTCAACTCTGCCGCACGTTTTACCATGGCATTCATCATATCGCCACTGCCGGCCATGACAAAACGAACATTGTTCATTTTCTGCAATACCATATTGGCCGCTTCTACAAAATACTCAGGCCCTTTTTGCATGGTGATTCGTCCCAGGAAAGTGACAATCTTTTCAGTAACCCCTTTCTTGAGTTTTATCTTTTCTTCCGTGGATAAAGGCTCCACGGCATTGTATACGGTGACCACCTTGTCGGGATGGATATTATATTTTTCAATGACAATATTTCTGGTCAGATTGCTTACGGTAATAATTTTATCGGCTGCATCCATTCCTTCCTTTTCAATGCCATAAACCTGGGGATTCACGCTTCCCCCGCTTCTGTCAAAATCGGTGGCATGCACATGTATCACCAGTGGCTTTCCTGAAACACGCTTGGCCGCAATACCGGCAGGGTATGCCAGCCAGTCGTGGGCATGAATCACATCAAACTCATGGTCCCTTGCAATTACTTCCGCTACTACCGAATATTTAAAAATCTCCTCCAGCAAATTGTGATCATACCTTCCCGAGAAATTAATCCTCCCTTCTGAATCCGTTTCTATCAACCTTGTTTTTTCGGAAGCCACCTTGGTGGTCAGCTTCCAAAACTCTTCAGGATCAACATAAGGGATCATTTTAGATTCTACCTCATAATAATCAATCTTTGACTGAATACTGCTAAATTGAATATTGTGGCGTGTTACCGGAATTTCATTGGCACCCATTAGCTTCATGGCCGACTGATCTTCATCACCATAGGCCTTGGGAACTACAAAAATGACGCGCATATCATCAAATGAGGCCAGCCCCTTGGTTAACCCGTAACATGCAGTACCTAATCCTCCGGATATATGAGGGGGAAATTCCCAACCAAACATTAATACCTTCATAGATTCAAATTTTATTCTTCGTATTTCTCCAACAATTTGGTGGCATGAATTAATGCGGCTACACTCCAGGCCTGTGAAACTGCTCCTTTTGCCGTATGGGGAGGATTTCCGTTATACATCTCCGAGACAGTGCCAATACAATGTTCTGTCATTTCTTCTTCAAAGCCTTCAATGATCTTCTTCACAAATGGCAGTCCGCCACGGCTGTGAATGGTAAGGTATCCTTCCACAAAAAATGAGATCAGCCATGGCCATGCCGTTCCCTGATGAACGGTCAATTCACGCTCATTGTAATTGCCATGACAAACCCCCTGGTAATGAGGATCTCTTGGCGACAAAGTCCTTAACCCTCTTGGGGTAAGCAATTCGCGTTTTACGGTGCTTAATACCGCTTTCTGCATTTCCCGGTCCAAAGGAGAATAGCGCAGGGCAGCGGCAATCACCATGTTGGGTCGGATGGACCAGTCGGTCTGTTCACCATCCACACAATCGGCAAGGTATTCACGGGTTTCTGACCAATAGGAAGCAATAAAGGACTTAGCCACCAAATGAGGCAGTTCGTTCCATTCATCGATAAAAGCCTGGTCATTTTCTGCTCTGGCTATTTCAAGGGCAAAACAAAGGGCATTGAACCAAAGAGCGTTCACCTCAACTGGCGCTCCCCCTCTCTGTACAATAGGCTTTCCGGCAATGTAGGAATCCATCCATGTCAAGGCAACATTATCCGTCTTGCCATAGATGAGCCCGTTATCAAGCATGTGAATGTTAAAATCGGTCCCTGCTTTATAAGCAGCCAGAATGGATTTCATCGCGGGCCCATATTGTTTCCATATTTTACCTGAATCATTTACCCTGCGGTAATATTGCTGAACGGCCCAGAAAAACCACAGGGGGGCATCCATGGAGTCATAAAAGGAACCGATCTTTCCTGGGAATTTTGGGAATAGCCCGTCTTTGAGCAAACCAACCTGGGTATCCAGAATATCCTCACAGGTCGATATGTCATCCAGATCCAAGGTAAGCCCAGGCAGTGAAACTAACGTTTGCCGGGTAATGATGCCATACCATGGAAAGCCGGCAATAATGCTGGCATGCTGATTCTTGCGGATAATAAACTGTTGGGCGGCATTCATCAGACTGCCTAAAAAAGTATCCCTTGGTATTCGTTTTTTAATTTCCCGTGCAAATTTCTGTTTAAAGGAGCCTGGTGCCCCTTCACTTGTCGAAGCAGAAAATATGATGGATTCCCCTTTTTTGATGGGCAGTTCAAAGTACCCGGGAACAAAAAGATCTTCTTTATAATCGTAGCCCCGATTTTGCTCTTTGGGATACTCAATGCCATAATACCATTCAGGGGCAGCAATAAATTCCACTTCCTTCGAAAACTGCATGTGCAAAAACGGGTAACCATCATACAATCGCATCTTTATCCCGTTCACAATTTCTGTATAGCGTGTGTTGGCATACAGATTGGCTTTGCTCAGCTCATGAACATTTCTAAAAGCCAGGAAGGGCTTGAATCTTAATACGGTAGGCGAATGTGCCTCTTCAAGGGTATATTTTACCAATACCTGCTGTTCTTTTTCAACCAAAATACGTTCCTTACTCAAAACTACGCCTCCTACCCGGTAGGTGGTACGCGGAATCACTTCCACGTCAAAAT
>DATGYU010000168.1:0-11428 GCA_035297625.1 Prolixibacteraceae bacterium | reverse complement strand
GATTTATATCAAGGTTCTGCAGCTGGCTGTTTTGTGCATATATAAATAGGGATAAGGCAAACAGGAGACAAGTAAGTATTATTGTTTTCATGACATTCTGATTTTCAAATCAAAACGCATGACAGGGGCAAAGGTTGAAGGGAGGGGAGTTTAAAGTTTAATGTTTCAAGGTTTAGAGTTGGAGAGCATAAATTGTACCCGCCTGCCCAGGGAAGAACTCAATTAGGCGGGCAGGAATCGTCCAATTGTAAATATTGCCTATCAACCACTGGCAAAAGCAACTACTTTCTTATGGAAGTATCTTTTGCCAGTGGTTGATAGGCAGTTGCATTTAATGCAATCTTCTTACTGCTTAAGGTTTTTACTCATAAATTTATAGCCAAGAATAACAGCAAACCTGTTATAGCTATCCAATGTGGCTGATGTACTTTTAGTAAGGTCTTTCTTTGTATAATAGCGGGCTTCAAGGCTGAATTTATTATGGGCTAATCCTCCTCCTATGGCCATACTGCTGCTGGGATCAATTTTTATGGTCTTGTCATTTGGACCCAATGAATAATATTCAACTTTTGAATTCATGGCCATTTCAGGCACATAAAAACCATTCAGGAAAGCCTTGGTATTATCGGAAACATGGACATAATATCTTAAACCAATTGGAAACTCCAGGGATTTATAATCGAATGTAGTAGGCTTGGTCCCGTATTCGACCTCTGAACTATAGCTTTGGTAATTAGGCTCAAATAAAATACCCCATCTGTAATGATTGAAAGGAATAACCAGTTCTGCTTCCAGACCTAAACGGATACCGGATTTTGATCCAAAAGTAAGCTGCGGATGGACTTCTCTTTCAAGTACGGTCATCTTAGCTGATGAAAAGTTGATTCCCGGAGCAAGTTTCAAGTTAAGATATAATTTTTCTTTTTTGACGATTATTGTTTCAACAATCGGTTCCGGGAAGTTGCCATTATAGGTTTTAAAGTAATCTTTAAGTTCCTTTTCCGTATAATTAACAGTCTTGGTAACTTCCCATGTCGTTTTTGGCAGGCGTACCTTGTCCCAAAGCTGTTGCCTGAAATCGTTATTTTTAATGATGGTGGAAGCCTTGTGAATTTGTTTATAGGTTAAAGGAGTAATCAAAGAGTCCGATAATGAATAAAAGAACCGTTCAACTTTATCTTTTTTATAACCGTACAACTTGGCCTTACCTTCCAAAAGCACTTTTAAGAATAAATTCGCTCTTGTCCACACCGGGTCCAGTTCACTTTGAGTACCCACGGTTGGTTTGTTTAAAAGGTCAACCTTTACATTGGCCCCCACATATTTATAAGAATTTCCAATGGCAAATTCCTTAATGTTGGTAGCATCTCCTTTGATGGGAGAGCCCGATGGATTTAGCTTATAAGTGATTTCCGAGGGATTGTCGTTCCAATCCATATCCTTGATATAACACTCTGTCCGTTTGTTATTCTTGTCGATGATATATCCTTTTTCATATTGTGTTTGTGCAAATGAAGCAATTGCAATGAAGAAAAAGATTAGAAAAGTAGTTAAAGATCTCATGGCTCTGGTTTTGATGAATGTTTAATGGTCTTTGTTAATGGTTTTAAATTACTTAACTCTTTTGATTCAACTCGTGCTATGTTTATAATTTAACAAAAGTACTTCCTTTGATTTGTTTTTCAAAAACTATTTGCCGAAGGAAATCAAAAATAATGAAATAGAAAACAAAAAGGGCCGTAAGTTGTCTTACGGCCCTGATGGTATGACACGTATGGACACGATATATCGTGTCCGTACTTACAGTACTTACAGTTCGCGGATTTTAATATTGCGGAACCAAACAGGATAGCCATGATCCTGAAGACCAATGTATCCTTCTTTTGAAATGCCTTCGGTAAATCCGGGGAAGTCTTTGAACTTACTCTTGGCTACCATAGCATCCCATTCCGGCGTCCATAAAGTGTAAGATACCACCTTTACCCCGTTTTGAGTATGGGTAACTTTTCCGTCTTTAACCCTGATCACGATGGTATTCCATGATCCTGCCGGGTGAACCGTTTTTGGATCTGCCGGTAAAATGTCATACAATGAACCGGCCAAATGGCTGTCTACTTTATTATCTGAGGCATCCACGTTGTCCAGTACCTGAACTTCAGGAGCGGCGTAATAAATGGGCTGGCCTTTCACTTCACGTACATCATAGAAGATCCCTGAGTTGGCTGCTTTGCTGGCTTTCCAGTCAATGGAAAGTTCAAAGTTCTTGAATTTCTTATTGCCAAACAGGATGTCGCCATTGGCCCCCTGTCCGGGTTGTTTGCCTTCTCCAATGAATACTTTCATGGCGTTATCGTCAATTGCCCAGTTGGCAGGCATTGCCGTACCGTTGCATTGGCGCCAGCCATTGAAGTCTTTACCGTTGAAAAGAAGTACCCAGCCTTCTTTCTTTTCTTTTTTGCTCAACTTGTTCACCGATTGAGAGATTGCAGGTAATGCAATCAGCAGGGCCATGAATAAGGTCACCGCGTAAAAAATGTTTCTTTTCATGATTTAATTTATTTAACCTTTTAGGTTGTTTTATTTGTAATTGTTTGATAAACTGTTAATTAATTCAGGTTTGTTGCTTCTTGCTATTGTCAACTGGCCCCGAATACTCGGGCAAAACATGCTGCAATCATTGCCACTGATCGAAGCTTTTCTTGCCAGCCGCTCTTTTCCTATCGCTCTTCATATTCAAGTCTCCGGCTTTTTCCTACTGGCCCTAATTATTCAGCGTATAAACCGGTATCCGGTCAATGGGAACGTCAATGGTGTAGCTCCGGCCTCCTTTATATGTTTTGCCCATATCATCAGTCCATTTGCCCTTTGGAAGCACCACGTCCCGCGAGTCTGCCTTTTTAGTAACAGGGGCTACCAGTATTTTATTGCCCAGCATAAACTGGTCCATCACCTTTTCGAAGCCCTGTCCGGGGAAATAATATTCCATGGAGCAAATTACCGGCTCTCCGGTTTTAGCTGACTGATTTGCCAAATTAAGTATTTCAGGAGTATATTTTTGCCTTATGCTTACCGCTTTTTTGATAGCCTCCTGATGCTGTACATCGAGTATTCTCCAGGGGGCTACCGAAAACTGCATCATGGGCATCAGGGCATGGATCTGTGCTGAGCGCACCACCAAATCCTGATCCATGGTTGAAAGATCCAGAAAACTGGTCCAGTTTCCCCCGCCTATCATATCGGGACAAGAGAAAGTATAGCCTGCCAGCGCTTCGGTGGTCATATGAGGAATCAGCTTCTGAGCATCTTCCCAGGTGTGGTTTTTATCATGAAGACGCTGAGCCAGTGGCTGCCCTGCCATCTTCCAGCAGGCCCGGTATTCATTCAAAGGGAAACGAAGTCCGAATTGGGCGTACAGTTCACACTGGAGGTTAGGGGTGGCAGGCTTCATGGATAAGGCATCGGCAGGGTAGAAATTCATATCCCCTGCATCCAGCTTAAAGCCGTCGATTCCATACTCTTTGACCAGGCCGTCCAGCTGCTGGTTGAACCATTCCACCGACTGGGGATTGGTAAAATCCAAAAGGGCCGAATAGCCGTTCCACCAGTTAATCATGGCCGGATCAGTGGCCTTGTCCCAGGTCGGCTTATCCGGCTTCTGCTGCATTAAAAAGCCTTTGAATTTCATGATCTTTTGTACAATCATGGCCTGGTCGCCACTTACAAAAGGACACATCCAAAGCATGACCTTAAAGCCCATCTGGTGCAGCTCGTCGACCATCTGCCTGGGATTGGGAAACCTTCCCGGGTGAAAATTCCATTTGCCGTAATCTTCTTGCCAGGTGTCATCAATCATGATCACCCCCGCGGGATAGCCATTCTCCTTTATGGCACGGGCATATTTTATCACATCAGCCTGGTTTTGATTGTAGGTCAGCTCAATCCATGTGTTGTACTGAGGCTGTGAAAATAACAGCTCATCGGGCATCTTGCCTGAGGCGGGGAAAAAATTTGCTGAGGCATACCGCCTGGCCTCGGCCAGGGTGCTGCCCGAACGGCCATATTTTACCTCTCCTTTGGCATTTGAAATGATAACCTGGCTGTCTTTCACTTCAAAGGCATACGGATCTTCACTCCAAACCCATAATCCTTTGTTTCCCATAAGCAGGGGCTGAAGCTGGTTTTCCTGGTTATTGGCATAAAAGTCGTACCTATATCCGGATGGATATGGCATTTTATGCCCATCTTTAATGATGCCTGACCATACCTGTTCTCCCGGGAGTAAATCGATCTTTATAACCGACTGTCCTTTACCAATTGCTGAAAGGATCAGAAATATTATTAGAATGTTTAATTTCATAAGCCTTGGTTTTTAGTTAGTACGATTGCATTTTTATTCAATCATTACCTTGGTGTCTGATATTCCCGCATCATGGCGTAAATGTATCACATAAAGGCCCTTGTGCCAGTTCTTAACATCCAGGGTCAGTACTTCTGTAGAAGGATTTATCTTCTTGTGAAAGGTAAGTTTTCCCGATGCATCAAAGACTGATATTTCACGATATTGCTTTCCTGAAGTAACAATGTTCAACTTACCCGAAGCCGGATTAGGATAAACCATTCCATCTGTATCCTGCTTTAGTTCACCCGTTGCAGATTCCAATTGATATTGAAGGCTCAGGTCTGCTTTTGCCCAGTCAGAAGGATTAGGTCCCATGACAAACTTGATCGTGGCCCCGTCTTTTATGTCGCTGTGACTAAACCACGATTTGGTCCATTCCACTCCATTGATTGTAACCGACTGAATGTACATATTGGTTTTGGAGGCGTTCTGGGCCTCAATATGAATGGTTTTACCTTCCGAAAGGGTGATGGATGACTTTGTAAACAATGGTCCTACCAGGTAGTAAATATCCTGTCCCGCGTTGGGAAAGAAGCCCAGCGAGGAGAAGATATACCATGAACTCATGGCCCCGCTGTCGTCATTGCCCGGATAGCCTTTCAAAGAATATTTGGTGGTCATTAGCCTTCTTACCCAATAGCTGGCCAGATCGGGGCGCTGGGCATAATGGAAAGCCTGCACCGCCAGAAAGGCTGGTTCATTGGCATAGTCGATCAGCCCGTTTTTAAATCCATACTCCAGTTTAGCCGAGAACTTCTCCGGTCCCCCTGTCATATAGACCAGGCGGTCCATCTGGTGGGGCACGAAATAAGAATAGGTCCAGCTGCTTCCTTCATAGAAATATTCCACCCAGGAGCCCCATGTCTTTTTAAAGTCGATAGTTACCCAAGAGCCATCTGCATTGCGGGGCTGAATGAACCCTTGGTAGGTGTCACTGACAGCTTCCGGGTTCCACAGGTTGACCCATTTTTTGCTTCTCTCCAAATAGTTGGTATAATCCGCTGTTTTGCCCAGTCCTTTGGCTACCAGGGCAGTGGTATAGTCATTGTATGAATATTCCAGTGATTTCGAGCACGACATGGTGCCTGCAGGTATCCATCCTTTGGTCTTATAGCTGGCCATCAGGGCATTGTTGATGCTAAAGGTGCCCCAGCCCTGCCATCCGGCTCTTTCCTTGTCGGCATCGTTTTTTAATACCGCGTAGGCAGCTTCCCAGTCCACCCCGGGAATCCCTTTTACATATCCATCGGCAATGATGTTGTCAATGTTATTTCCCCCTTGTTCTTCTGCCATGTCGAAACCTGCAATATAGGCATCGCGCACTCTTTTATTCTTTTTAATGCGTTCGATAAATGAATTGATATTTCCGCTTACCATTTCAGGATTGATGAGCGACATCAGGGGAAATAAAGTTCTCCAGGTATCCCATACCGCATAATGGTCATCCCACACGGCGGCTCCTTCCGCAAAACCGGTCATATCGTTGGTCCGGTCGCGGGGCATCAGCATGGCATGGTACATGGCCGTATAGAACATTTTTTTGCTGTCCGTATTGCTCTCTTCAATTCGGATTTTGCTGAGCTGGGCATTCCAAGCCTCTTTTGCTTTCAGCCTAAGGGCATCATAATCCCATGCGGGTATTTCGGCATCCAGCCATTTCTGGGCCTGTGCAATGCTTTTAAACGATACGGCAATTTTCATACTGATCACTTCATTGGCCGAAGTGGAGAATTTTAAATAGGCGCCCACCCGGTCATTGGCAACGCTTAAAGTCTCTACTGTATCTTTGGGCTGAACAAGGGTGTTTTTCCATGTGCCGCATGAATTGGCCTTCTTGTCAATGCGGGCAAAGAAGTAGACCGTATAATCCCCTCCGCCAAAACCGCCGTTGTATTTCCCGTATCCTTTTACCGTCCCGTTGATGGAATCAATGCTAACTTTTGCCGAGAGCACCTTTCCACCAATATTGGCAATATCCATGGGGATATTATGGGAGATGTCGATCAATAGGTGGGCATCACTGCTTTGGGGATAAGTAAACTGGTACAGGGCGGAATGATAGGATGGAGTAACCCGGGTGCTGATATTGTATTTTGTCAACGTCACCCCATATTCATAAGGGAAAGCTGTTTCATTGGCCTTGGGCGAATCATGTGTCGTTTCCCCGGTGGCCAGGCCAATTTGAGGAGACACAAATACCTGTCCATATTTGCCATAACCGGTTCCACTAACCTGCAGCTGGCCAAAGCCCCGGATGGGCTGCCCCGGATCGTATCCGTCATGATCTCCCCCAGGGGTTTGAGGACTTGGATTGATGGAGCCAAAAGGAAGCTGAGGCCCGATTACACAATTGCTGCCATCGTTGGCCGTACCGATGCGTGAATCTACAAAATCCACGGGGTTGGGCTCCAGCTGAGCCGATACGGTTATTGTCAGTAGCAAACAAGCTGAAAAGATTCCTGTTGATAATGTGCTTTTAATACTCATTGTTTATTCGTTGGTTTAGCTTATTAAAGATGGATCACTCGATGCCAAAGAATATGATTTTGGCCTCGGCAGTATTAAATTTTGCATCAATTTTTACTTGCCCCGAAGGTAGTATTTTTACCTGGGTATCACGTGTTTCCCAATGAGAAGGATGAACCTTGTTTTGGGAAATATAGCTGTAGCTTCCCGTATGGGATGAAAACAGCACAATAGCCCCTTTGCCTGTTTCAGGATTGATTTTTTCATACACTTCCGGGCTGCCACCCACTGCGCCATCACGGATCATGGCCGATTCAGTCATATCATCTCTTACCTGCTTGTACAGGCCCAGCGTTTTTGCAAAGAAATCTACCCCTTCTTTGGAAATTTTGGGAAGATCTCCCCATATCCCGTTTTGGCCTAGGATCAGGGACCCTACCGCAATCGACTGGTTTTCGTATGGATCATCGGGCAGATAATGGGTCAGGAAAAGGGAAGTGGGAATCCATTTGTCGTAGGTTAAAGGAGTACGGCAAATCCATGTGCGGGCAGGACCGGGATAAAAGAAAATATTCCACTGCCCGTTCTCCTTGTCAAATGGAATGTCATAATTAAAGAAATAAGGCCCGTTGTTGATCAAAAAATACTTTCCTGCCGACAGGAATCCTAATCCTACGGCACGGCCTCCTTCGGTAACATCGAAATCAACAATTGCTTCCGGGCATGCCTTTGCTAGCTTATCGACCACATAAGTCATCGCCTGGCTAATTTCAAAGGCATAGGATTCCATTCTTTCCTGGGGGGAGTTTGCCTCTGTTCCATGCTCGTGCCGGGGATCGTTGCATTCGTACTGACCGATGGCATCCCATTTAAAATAAGTCACGCCCAGTTCCTTATTTAAGCTGATCAGTTTATCGGCAAAGGCATCGCGGTAATCGCTAACCAGGCACATGCCATAGCTGGCCTCGGTTTCCCAGACGGGCCAAGGGTCGCCTTCATTGCCATCACGGGTACGCACTTTGTCACGGTGGTCTTTCAGCATATTGCTGGTCTTGGCGGCCACTGTGGGATTGAACCAAAGCCCCAATTTCATGCCATTGTCTTTCAGCTTTTGGCTAACGGTCTTCAGTCCATCTGGAAAACGCTGAAGGCTGGGTGTCCAGTCTCCGGTTTTCTCAAACCAGCCCGCATCAATGACAAAGACTTCAATACCCATTTTGTGGGCCACTTCAATTTCCTGCAGCATCCTTTCCAGGGTCATATCAGCCAGGTAAGGTTTCTTATACCAATTGCGGTTGCGCTCCTGGAAATTCCAGGTATTGTAAAAGATATAGGGTTTCCGGCTTTCTGCGTTCTGGCTCATGGTGTGCAGTACAAAGCTGCGGTAGTTTTTGGCCAATAAATCTTCATTGCCATTCACCGCGCCCGCCTCCAGCCAGATGGTCTGAAAGGGATGATCTCTGTGAATGGAGTAGCCGTTGTAATAATTTCCTTTAACTGCCTGAAGTGTCATCAAATGGTCAGGCGAAAGACCAAATTCCAGAAAATGATCCGGTGCCTGCGACCCGTGTTCATATCCTACAATCAAAGAAGCGGACCCATCTGAAGCTGCCATGAGCGGTCCCATCAGGCGGATGCTTTCTGCAAAATGCTTTTCTTCGACATTACGTTCCGACAGGCAGAAGCTGTGCACCATCTCGTTGAATTCGGAAAGCCGTATTTCTTTTACCTTGGAAAAGCCTTTTAATGAAACACCAAGGTAACTGATATGGTCATGGCCTCTGGATTTGGTCAGCTGATGATCCGATTCACTGATTAGCTCGTAACGGAACCTTACAATGGGATTATTATCCGATACCTGAAAAGTCGCCTTTAAGCGCATGTCTGAAACTGCAACCAAAGTACCTTCCACCGTATATTCCTTTACCCCGTTTTTTAAGACTACCGGCTGTTTGGCCACATGAAAGGAAGATAGTTTTGCTTCCACAGTTTTGCTGTCAATCTCAAATTCCGGGGCCCGAAAGCAAAATGTCTGGCCGCTTTTAAGCAAAGTATATTCCCAGAGTGCTTTACCCGAGTTAACAAGTGATATTTTTAACAAGCCATTATCGACAACTTGTACTGTTTCTTTTTTTCGGAATGCGCATAGCAGGATGGCTGTAAGCAGAAAGCCGGCCAATAGTCCTGTTTTTATGGATCTATACATAAAGAAGCGTTCAGTTTGGTAAGGTTATCTGGCTTCAAATATACTTAAAACATTCCATTTTCATTAATCCTCTCTGTAGAAACTGCCTGCCCGATATCCCACATCTCGGCCATCTTTTCACCCTCAAAGCGGAAAATATGAACAACCGCTACCCCTGCATCATCCTGATTTTCCCTGATATGCGAATGCACGGCCACCAGGTCGTTTTCCTCCATGGCTCTTTGCACTTCAAAGATCTTGGCAGGATTTCTTTCAGCTTCCTTTTCCATCGCTATCTTTAATGATTCAGCATCCCCTTTAAAATAGGGATTGTGATGTTTGAAGTCCTTTGCAACATACAGGCGAAAAGCCTCCCTGGATTGTCCTTTGGCACAAAGTATTAAAAAGTCCTGGGCGATTTGTGTTTTAGTCATATGCTTTGATTAATTGCATTTCCAGAAATCAGAAACATTTTTACATATCCCTATGTAAAAATATAAAAATTCGCATTAACTGTCCAGAGTGAAATTAGAGCTATCAGAACTCCTACTTTTTGAAAGGACTGTCTGTTTTAGTGGTTATATGCCAACTGTGATTGGAAATTGCAGGATCCGGTTCACAGCCCATTCCACACTTCCCGGCTTTGGCGTTTGGTGTAACCATCTCAATGCTTACATCCTCTTTTTATAAATTTCTACTGATTTAAAGGTTTCCTATAAATGTCAATTACTTAAATCCTTTTTGCCTTGCTTCACTCTTATTTCTTCCCGATGGGATATTCACCTGGTCAATACCAACTCAATATATGGTCAATACTTGATCAAGAGCTTACAGGTACATTACAGGTACATTACGGGTAGGTTACAGGTACATTACAGGTTCCAGAACCTGTAATGTACCTGTAACCTACCTGTTAGCAACCTGTTTAGACTTGATCATGTATTAAGGGAGTATTGACCATGTATTGAGCGTCTGAATATTGTTAAAAGTTCATAAAATAGTTGGTATGAGATAAGTAAAGGATGGAGGGAGCTTCATCCTTAAAAGCTCTTAGTATAGATTTAGTGAAAACTCTAAGGCTCCATGGAAAGTGAGAAGAGTGGTTGAAAACCGCATGATTCTTGTGTATTGGGTCATGCAGTTTTCAACCACTCTTCTTTATTTATTTGTCCCGGAACTACCTGTTTGGAGGCAGTAAATGGCTGGTAATTAATTTATATTCTTAAAATCTGATTTCAAGGTCGTTGGAAAGGCGGTCTATAGGTTTAAAACTTACCAACCATCTTTAACGCAATATCTTCCTTAAACATAGGGGATGCCAGCCTTACCTTTCCACCTGCATGACGTAGCTTTTCTCTCTTTTCTATCTTTCCGTTCAATGGGTTAATCCATTCTAATGAATAATTTCCCTTGGGAAGCTGGATTTCAGGATTTACTTGTTTCCCGTCCATCAGGTACATGGCATATTGCTTTCCCGGTTGGGACAAAACGATCAGTTTGTTTTTAACGGTCAGACCTCCGGCATAAACGGTGGTGTCAGGTTTCATGGCCACAAAGTTGAACGAGTCCATGAACTTCTTCAAATAACTTAACTGTCGGCGGTAAGCAACACTACCTCCTCCGGGCTGTGTTGCCGGATATTGAAAAGTACCATCTTCATGGTCGGTGGTAAATGAATAATCCAGGTTGTTGAACAGGCCTCCGCCGGTGAGGATAAACTCCCAGGCTTGCTTGCGGTAAGTGGAATCTTTTGTTCCGTTAAATCCGGTTTCATTGTTCCCAATTACCTTATTCAGCCCATAATTGAGGGTAACAGTTACCGGGGGTGTTGCATAATGAAAATTGAATACCGACACCAACGGGTTGGGATGATCTATTTTTTGAGATCCATTGGCAATGTTTTGGGTGATCAGGTGCTTGTAGACAAACGACTTTTCGGCATCTGTAATCACCTTTGAGATATATTCCTGCCAATCCAGGGTAATTCCCCCAAAATAAGGTTCATTGCTGATTTCATACATCAGGTTGGGAAAGCCTTTCAGCTCGTCCACTAATTTGCGCACCATCTTTTCCTGGACTGCCAGCAATCCCTTGTTTTTATCCAGGGTATAGACATCGTTTCTGGAAATATCTCCCAGCCCGTTGATGTTGTTTTTACTGTTGAAAGGACTCAGCACCCATTGGGTATCTTCGTAGAACGGGCAGAACAGTGAGAGTTCAACAATGACCCCGCGTTTTTGAGCTTCGCCCATGAAATCTTTCAGCCTTGAAAAATAGGCTTCGTTCCATTGGCTGAGATCAAATTTTATCCCATCTGAGGCACGCTTCCAGGGACAAAGGTATTTCTGCGGGTCGGGGCCCATGGTGTTTTTGGTTAT
>DATGYU010000167.1:0-8323 GCA_035297625.1 Prolixibacteraceae bacterium | reverse complement strand
TCTCATTTGCATCATGTTATAATTATTGTATACTATTGTAAATATTATAATAATTATAGGTAAGTTTGTATCAAAGGTTTTTATTAAAAATGTCATCCTACTGCAAATGACAAATCCTGAAGTGTTGAACAATGACAATATTGTTGTCTACCAAACTTTTACAGATCCCGTCAATGCCCATATTGTAAAAGGCTTGCTTGATTCCAACGGGATCGAATGTTTTATTTCTGACGAAAATATAGTGACTGTCAATCTCCTTTACTGTCAGGCTGTTGGAGGCGTTAAACTGAATGTATTCGAAAAGGACATCCCCAGGATCAATTCTCTTTTAAACGCTGGAATCACAAATGAAGAAACAGAAACAGAGGACAAAGCTGACAATAGCATCACCTGTCCTCAGTGCCATTCTCACAATGTAGCGTATGGAGGATCTGTAAAGCGAAAATTTGGGCTGTGGAATATGATTCTACCATTTCTTTTGATGATCTATCCATTTACCATGCGAAAAGCATATCATTGTTTTGACTGTGATCATGAATTTAGAAAAATATAATACGAATGCGTTCCTAATGGATATTTGAAAATCTAATAAAGCATACGATAAATTTATCATCCCGTCAATGCCATGAAAGACGATAAAGTGGTAGTTTATAAAACCTATATGCGTCCCTTTGAGGCTTACATTGTCAAAGGGCTTTTGGAGGCCAACGGAATTGAATGTTTTTTCACCAATGAAATGTTTGCTTCCCGGAATCCCATCTACAGTTCAGATGTAAATGGCATGAAACTGAATGTCTTTGAAAAAGATATTCCTAAAATCGATGCGCTGCTTCGTTCAGAAAATAGTGCTTTTGAATCCGACCAGGAAACTTCCGGCTAAATATACCCCCAACTAACAATAATACAACTATGAACCACTTTGAACCTTCCTGCCAAACAATTCTCCATTTATTGGAGCAATGGGAACCTCGTCTGAATGCGTTACCAGAGGATGTAATCAGCAACCGGGTGAACAAACAAAATCGCAGTATCCGTCAAATTCTGGGGCACCTTATTGATTCCGCCTCCAACAATACCCATCGTATTGTTCATTTGCAGTATGGCGAAAATCCCCTGTCCTATCCCAATTATGCAACAAATGGCAATAACGACCGCTGGATTGACATCCAGCGGTACCAGGCAGAAAACTGGCAGCATCTGGTCCAGCTCTGGAAATACAGCAACCTGCATATTGTCCATGTAATCCGCCATGTGGATGACCAAAAACTCAACAACCAATGGCAAAGCAGCGAAAGCAAGCTACTCTCCCTTCAAGAAAACATCGAAGGATATCTACCTCATTTGGTACTGCACCTGAATGAAATCGAGGAACTGATAGAAAGAAAGGAAAAGGAAATTAAAAATGTAAAATAAGAAACAAGGAATAAGAAAGTACTGTCTCTCTTACTTCTTAATTCTTTATTGGATATTCGTTATTCGTTATTGGATATTGGATATTTATTTTAAACCATTAAACATGAAAGCACTCTTTTAAACTTTCTTATTTCTAATTCCTTATTCGATATTCCTTATTTCTTCTTGAATATTTAATATTGAATATTGGATATTTCCCCATCCTTTCAAACTCATTTTTTTTATCCCGACCTCCCCTGGTTATAACCTGAGCACCTATCGTTTCTTTTTTGTGAATTAGAAATGTATCTTTGTTCCTGAACAAAAAATTAACGCCATGGCCTTTACCGCATTTAGGGGAATGCACCCCTTTTCGCAATTCATGTTTTCATTGTTTGTAATGGTAATTTCCGTATTGGTATTCATGCTGTTTTCTATCATCATAGCCGTTCCTTTTTTTGGAATGGCAGAAATAATGAATAGTGTCGGGGCTAACGCTATGGACACTGCCGCAGGCCTTAACTTTTTAAAATATGCCCAGGTGGTGCAATCCATCGGCCTTTTTATTGTTCCCCCTTTCATCCTGGCTTGGCTGTTTCATGGCCATATCGGGGAATACCTGATGATCGACCACACTTCCTCTTTCAATAATTTTCTGTATACAGCACTATCCATTCTGCTGCTGATTCCATTGATCAACTTTGCCGGTGAAATCAATAGTAAACTTTCCTTGCCCCAATCGCTTTCAGGGGTGGAAGACTGGATGCGCTCCATGGAAGAAGCGGCCAAGGTGCTTACCGAAAAGTTCTTGAAGGTAGATAGCATGTCCGCTTTACTGTTCAACATTTTTATGGTGGCCCTGTTGCCCGCCATTGGTGAAGAGCTGTTTTTCAGGGGTATTGTCCAGCGCATCTTCATCAACTGGACCAAAAACTATCACTGGGGAATTTGGATTACAGCCATTTTGTTTAGCGCCTTTCACCTTCAGTTTTACGGTTTTTTGCCACGCATGCTGTTAGGGGCCATGTTTGGCTATTTGCTGGTGTGGACAGGCTCCATGTGGGTACCCATGCTGGCCCATTTCATCAACAACACCATGGGAGTTATTGGGTATTATATGATGGACAAGGCGATTATTTCAAAGGATATTGAACAATGGGGAACCAGTAGCGAGCAATTGTCCCTGCTGCTGTTCAGTATTGTTTCCGCGGGAGGAATGCTGTATTTGATTTACCGCGGATCGGACCAAACAAAAATGCCTGCAAATCAGATTGACTCGCAGGCACCACGAATTGATTGATTTATTAAGAGAACACTATACTCTGCTGTAAGCTTTCAATTTCCATTTTCTTTTGTTCTGAAGCCCGGTAGACATAGACGATCCCGTATTTGGAAGCTCTTTCACGTCTTTCATCATCAGTGAGATGAATCATTGAATTTTCAACCTCATTCCACATCTGCTGAATCAGTTCATCGGCCTGTTCGCGCAGTTCGGCTACCTTCACCGAAGCGCGGTTGGTAATGTTCTGAAGCATTTTCTGGTGCCGGTACGCTTCCTTGAACTCTTCGTAATGCACTTTCACCAGGGCAATCGAAGGACTATAAATGGGGCTTCCCCCTTTTTGAACGCGTTTTTGTTCCCCCTCGATAATGCGCTCTCCCCATGTCAATACATGTGCTTCCAGGTTAAGCGGAGGCGTCGCTTTGGAGTTAACGGCCAATCCATAGAATTCAATCACTTCCGGTTTGAGTTCTTCCCGAATTATGGCAAAGTTGACCACCTGCAAAAAGTGCGACAGATACAGTTTTGCCTTTCTTAAGATTTCACCATATTCCTTTGAACGATCAAACTGGTTTTGTTTGGATGCATTCAACTGACGGATAGCGCCCAGAAAATGCGGATAGAACATCTGCAGTTTCTCAAGCGTTTGCTGGCTAAAGGCCAGTTGCGACAAAGCAGTTCTCTTTCCAATCTCCAACGCGGCTTCGATGGCACGAAGCCTGGCCAGATCTGTATTCGGTAACCTCCTGTACGGCATAACTATGGATTTTAATTTTTGATTACTGCGAAAGTACAAATTGCAAGCGCACAATACTGCTATTCGCACAAAGAAACTAATCAACATACGATTGTTAAGAAAAACTGTTAATGAATTGAATGACTGATCATTATAAACACATCGTTTTTATTGCACTTTCAAGACACTTACAAAAAATGTATTTTCTACTCCCTACAACAGGTTTAAGAAAGCTTGGTTAAAAATGAGAATGTCACAGGGATGGGAAATAAAATTAAGAACGTTTAAGTTCATAGCCTACTTTCATAAACCCGAACTCATTATTAAACGATGAATTGCATTGGGGGTTTTACATCCCTGGTGCCGAACTATGTTGAAAGAAATCCTACAAATTCCCTAATCATTAGATGTTCGTTCGATGTTCGTTCGAAGGTGGTTCGAAGGTTGTTCGAATAAAAATGAACGATCTTCGAATAAGTTTTGAATAACCTTACAATAATTTTATAATAAGTAGTGAAACTTTAATTAATCTTTGACAAATCCCCAAAGGCTTCTAAGCATTAAAAACGAACTGGAGACAAAACAAAAATGCAAGCTGGGAGATCTTCGTATCTGGAATATTGGGAAGATAATAAAAGCAATTAGCCAATATGAAAAAGACTTTTCCCTTCAGCTTGTAGTATAGAAAACAAAAAAAGCCCCGAAGCATTCACTTCGAGGCTTTTCCATATCGATTAAAAAATCTTAGTCTTGAAACTTGGCGCTTAAGAATTCACGGTTCAGGCGGGCAATGTTTGACAAAGAGATATTCTTTGGACATTCCACTTCGCAGGCACCGGTATTGGTACAGCTGCCAAAGCCCAATTCATCCATTTTAGCTACCATTGCTTTTGCTCTGCTGGCAGCTTCTTATAAGCTCACTAGGCTTACAACCCATTATAGTTTTCTTTTCAAGATTGAGTTCACATTTAAATCCATCAAACAAATTTTATTTTGTACAATTTATCTATTTAGAAGAAACTCATATTCAAAGAAATACGTATGAACATTGCTCTTAAATAAATTCAAGAGAACAAGGAGATAGAATGAATAAGAATTTAGGTCTTATCATTTGTAAAGATCTTTTAGACCAAAATTAACGGAGGATAAAATCCCAACTATCAACCTTGATGGATTTCCATCAGGGATCTATTTCAATGACACTTAAAACCTCATAGAAACTGTTGGTTTTTAAATCGAAAAAAAAGCAATTTCCGTTCAGGCGGCTCTCCTTGTTCAGCACCAATCGTGATGATTTACCCTATGAACTTAAGACAATTAAAACGCTATTGTATGAAAACAAGAATACTTATATCCATACTTTTTTGTTTACCTGTCCTGTTAGCCAAGGGGCAGTGGTCGTATACCAATTTATCAGAGTCAAAAGAAGCCATGGGAGCGACTTCTTTGGGAACTAAAGCTTATTTTGCAGGGGGCACTAATGATGATGAAACAATTGACTATTCGAAGGTTGAAATTTATGACACAAAAGCCAAGACCTGGAGTTTTGGCGATCTTTCAAAAGGTCGTCTTTTCCCAACAGGAATATCCAGCGGCAGCAAAGTGTTTTTTGCAGGAGGAGGAATTAATAACAAGACTTTTGATATCGTGGATATTTATGATACGGTCACTCAAAAGTGGACTATAGAACACTTGTCTGCACCAAGGGTCTTGGTATCGGCAGTAACAAAAGGGAATAAAGTACTTTTTGCCGGAGGCTACAACGGGGAAAGTAATACCGTTAGCAATGTGGTGGATATTTATGATACCCAAACCGATCAGTGGTCAAAGGATACCTTGTCGATGGCAAGGTCATCCATGGGAGTGGCTGTGGTGGGCGACCTTGCTCTTTTTGCCGGAGGCTTTAACTTAAAGAGCTATACCAACCGGGTGGATATCTACAACTTTACAACCGGCAAATGGACTACAGATACTCTTTCCAAAGCACGTGGATTAACGGGAGTAGCCGCCGTGGGAAACAAGGTGCTGATAGCCGGAGGAATGACAGATCCTAAACTCGCAAGCTCTGCCACAGACCTGGTAGACATTTATGATGCTCAAACAGGCAAATGGTCAACGGCAAAGCTTTCTTTCCCCAGATGTTTTTCTGAAAGGGCCGCTGTTACAATTGGTGATAAAGTATATTTTACAGGAGGTGGGCAATTTCTTGGCACCATTTTACTTTGGTATTCAACTTACAATTTGATTGACATTTATGACAATAAAACAGGAACCTGGGCTGTTGATCATCTTACCCATGATGTAATCAACCACGCTGTAACTGTAGTTGATAATGCTTTATTGATTGCCGGGGGATCGTCTATGAAGGGATGGATTGTATTTAATACTGTGGAGATATTCACGCAAAATTTATCTTCTTCTCCAGAACTGATAAATAATCAGGACTTCCAAATATATCCCAACCCGGCAAAAGACATCCTGACCATCGCTGTGCCCAGTGGCGTCATCATTGACGGTATCATAATTTATAACCATGCGGGCCAAAAAGTTCAGCAACAAAAGCCAGTGGGTAACCGGGTAAATATTTCAAAGCTCAATAAAGGAATGTATTTCTTGGTATTGACCTGTGAACAAAAGCAAATAAGAAAGAAGCTGATTGTTGATTGAAACTTTCCATGGCCATCAAGGGCATTTACAGCCCCTTACAATCACTTAAGGCATTAAAAAGCCAGTAGCTACACTGTGCTCCTCATCACAAAAAAAGCCCCGAAGCATTCACTTCGAGGCTTTTCCATATCGATTATAAAATCTTAGTCTTGAAACTTGGCGCTAAGGAATTCCCTGTTCAAACGGGCAATGTTTGACAAAGAGATATTCTTTGGACATTCCACTTCGCAGGCACCGGTATTGGTACAGCTTCCAAAGCCTAATTCATCCATCTTGGCAACCATTGCTTTTGCTCTGCGGGCAGCTTCAACGCGTCCCTGGGGGAGTAAGGCCAACTGGCTTACCTTGGCTGAAACGAACAGCATGGCCGATCCGTTTTTACAGGCAGCAACACATGCGCCACAACCAATGCAGGAAGCTGAGTCCATTGCTTCGTCAGCATCTACCTTCGCGATTGGAATAGAATTGGCATCCGGTACTCCGCCTGTATTTACCGATACGTAACCTCCGGCAGCGATGATTTTATCAAAAGCCCTGCGGTCAACAATCAAGTCCTTGATCACCGGAAAGGCAGCCGAGCGCCAAGGCTCGATCGTTACAGTTTCGCCGTCTTTGAATTTGCGCATGTGCAGCTGGCAGGTAGTCACATCGTCATCCGGTCCGTGAGGACGTCCGTTGATGTAAAGCGAGCACATTCCACAGATACCTTCCCGGCAGTCGTGGTCAAATGCTACAGGTTCTTTATTTTCGTTGATCAGCTGCTCGTTCAAAATGTCCAACATTTCAAGGAACGAGTTGTCAGTAGCCACGTTATTTAATTTGTAGGTTTCAAAACGGCCTTTTTCTGCAGGACCATTCTGACGCCAAACTTTGATTGTTATATTTATTGATCTTTCCATAATTGATGTCCTTTTAAAAGCCATTACTTATAATTACGCTGAACCATTTGCACACTTTCGTATACCAGGTCTTCCTTGTGAAGCTCGGGTTCAACATTGTTGCCTTTGTATTCCCAGCAGGCCACATAGGCAAATTGGTTGTCATCGCGAAGTGCTTCGCCTTCCGGAGTCTGGTATTCTTCACGGAAGTGACCTCCGCAGGATTCTTCACGGTTCAGTGCATCGCGGGCCATCAGTTCACCCACTTCAATAAAGTCGGCCAGGCGGCTTGCTTTCTCCAGTTCAACGTTCATTCCTGTTGTATTTCCAGGGATACGAACATTGCTCCAGAATTCTTTCTTAATGGCAGCGATTTTCTCGATAGCCACTTTCAGTCCTTCCTTGTTACGGGCCATACCTACAAAGTCCCACATCACCAGACCCAGTTCCTTGTGAAGGCTATCCACTGAACGGTTACCCTTGATGCTCATCAATTTTGCAAAACGCTCTTTCACGGCTGATTCTGCTTCTATAAATTCAGGCTCATTGGTCGTCATGCGCTTGGTAGCAATTTCAGGAGCCAGGTAATTCTGGATGGTATAAGGCAATACGAAATAACCATCGGCCAATCCCTGCATCAGGGCAGAAGCTCCCAAACGGTTAGCGCCGTGATCAGAGAAGTTAGCCTCACCGCAGCAGAACAGTCCAGGGATGGTAGTCTGCAATTCGTAATCTACCCAGATACCCCCCATGGTATAGTGGATAGCCGGATAAATCATCATGGGCGTTTCATAAGGGTTCTCGTCCACGATCTTTTCATACATCTGGAAAAGGTTACCATAACGGGCTTCGATTACATTCTTGCCCAGACGTTCGATGGCTGATTTAAAATCAAGGTAAACAGCCAGTCCGGTACCTACGCCATAACCGGCATCGCAACGTTCCTTGGCAGCACGGGAAGCCACGTCGCGGGGAACAAGGTTACCGAATGCAGGGTAACGACGCTCCAGGTAATAATCGCGGTCTTCTTCCGCTATTTGAGTAGGCTTCAGCTTTCCGGCACGGATCGCTTCAGCATCTTCTTTCTTTTTGGGAACCCAGATACGTCCGTCGTTACGCAGCGACTCAGACATCAGGGTAAGTTTACTTTGTGTTTCACCATGTACTGGGATACAGGTTGGGTGAATCTGGGCATAGCAGGGATTAGCAAAATAAGCTCCTTTGTGGTAAGCCTTGATGGCAGCTGATCCGTTGGATCCCATCGCGTTAGTTGAAAGGAAGAACGTATTTCCGTAACCACCTGTTGCCAGTACAACAGCATGTCCAAAGTGGCGCTGCAGTTCACCGGTTACCAAATCGCGGGCAATG
>DATGYU010000166.1:0-2119 GCA_035297625.1 Prolixibacteraceae bacterium | reverse complement strand
GGGTATACACATGGGGGTGCTCAACCAGCAAAAAATGGTTGATTGAACTGCATGTTTTATTTTCAAGCTTATCCTGCACTATTTGCTGGTGAAGGGTTTCCTGGTAGTCCCAGCATTGCTTATAATCTTTCAGACCCAGGTCTTCGTAGTTAAAATTGGCCATTAGGTAATTTTGGTTGTTAATAATCTTGTTCCTCCACTGGGGCCTTAAGGAACTTAAAGTCATTAAGGTCCTAAATGTCAGGCCTATGCTTTCACGTGGGCCTCCGCCCGATAAGAAGAACGTACTAGCGGACTGCTTTCGACAAAAGAAAAACCCTTTTCCAAGCCAATTGTTCGATACCTTTCAAACTGCCCGGGGGTGATGTATTCCTTAACCGGTATATGTTTTAGTGTGGGGGCCAGGTATTGCCCGATAGTCATTACTTTGCAGCCCACCGCGCGTAGATCATCCATGGTCTGTATTACCTCCTCTTCTGTTTCTCCAAGGCCCAGCATGATACCCGATTTGGCAATCCGGCCAGAGGCAGCAATACAGCGAATCACCTCCAGGCTGGTGCGATACTTGGCGGCACTTCTGATTTGGGGCGTGAGCCTTTCGACCGTTTCCATGTTATGCGAGATTACCTCAGGGGCGGCATCTATCACTTTTTGTATCAAGGAAACTTTACCTTGAAAATCGGGAATCAGCACTTCAATGCTAGTGTGAGGATTCAGCTTTTTTATTTCAACGATGGTCTCTGCCCAGAAGCCTGCTCCAAGATCGGGAAGGTCGTCCCTATCGACCGAAGTGATCACGGCATGCTTTAATTGCATCATCTCCACCGAGCGGGCAATGCGCATGGGTTCCTGCGCATCAGGCTGAAGGGGCTTTCCGGTAGTTACCCCACAGAATTTGCAATTTCGCGTACAAATATCTCCCAGTATCATAAAGGTAGCCGTACCCCGGTTCCAGCATTCGCCAATATTGGGGCAATTGCCACTGGTACAGATGGTATGAAGCCCATGACGGTTTACCAGGTTCTTTACCCCCGAATAGCTTTTGCCCTTAGGCATCTGCATTTTCATCCACCGGGGCAGCCGTTCTCTCTCTTTCTTTTCTTCACTCATCTCCAACAAATTTGTGCAAAGTTACTCTTAAAAGTTAAAGAAAAGAATAGGAACGCAGCTTGTCCCGATAAATCGGGAGATTGAGCGGATTGGGCGGATTCACACGGATCATTTAATAGTTATTCAAATCTGTTAAATAATATATTTTCTAAAACCCGCTAAATCCATTCAATCTCTGCCCGCAAAGAAAGGGCCTATTCTGGCAGGCAGGCACGTTCCTATTCTTTTTGTTATCATCCGTTTTAATCCGCTTAATCCGCCAGATCCGCGTTCCTATTAAATCCTTTTTTAATTACGATATCACTTAATTCCCAAAAAACTCCGTTTCAAAACCTTTTGATTGTTATTTTTGTAGTTCAATCAAAAAATAAGCTGATGAAGGCTTTGGTGCTGATCTTATTTCTTATGTCGCCCTTATGGGTTCTTTGCCAGACGCAGGACCTTCAGAATAAGTCGGTGCTGGCCAGCCAATATTACCAGTCCAAGGAATTTGGCAAAGCCGCTGAGCTGTATGAGGAATTGTACACTGCCACCAAATCGGAAGGCTATTTCAGCATTTACCTGGATTGCCTGTTGGCCATACAGGAGTATGACAGGGCCGAAAAAACAATTAAAAAAGGGATGAAGGGCAGCTCTTCGGATGCCTACTGGTATGTGCAGTGGGGTTATCTGAAAAAACAGCAAGGCAAGCCGGAGGAGGCTACAAAGCTGTATGACAAAGCCATTGAAGCTGCTTCAAATAACCCCGGGGAAATTCAAAACCTTTCGAACCAGTTTATCAACCGCCGTGAGTTTGAATATGCCGAGAAGGCCTATGTGAAGGCCAGAAACGGGAATCCTGTCCTTTACAACTACGAACTGGGCCGTATCTACTATTATTTGCGCAACTATGATTTGATGCTGCGAGAATACCTGGAATGGATCAAACAGAAGGAAACCAACTTTGACATCGTGAAAAGCAATTTGATGTCAGTTCTTGCAACCGATAATGACCAGGAAATCAGTAACC
>DATGYU010000165.1:0-5169 GCA_035297625.1 Prolixibacteraceae bacterium | reverse complement strand
AAAATTTCCAAGATTTAATACAGTCGAATCTTTTGAAGAAATCATGTTATCCCCTGCATTGAAGGTAATGGTGTATTTTGCTTTGCCGGCAAAATATTTAATGGCAGGATCTTCAAATTCGGTAAACGATTTTAACAGGGTTGTTGTAACGGGCTGAATAACTTCATTGGTTAAAGGCTGAAATTCAATAGTCGCCTTAAAGTTTTCCAATTCCATCACCTGGGGCTGCTGTAAATTGGCCTTTATAATTTGCTTGTCGTTGGTTGTGAAGGAATAATCTCCATTTACATCTGTTAAAAAGGCAAATTTTCCTTGCCTGTATGTAGCCTGTGGAATTGAGTTTTCTGTATTGGCCTGCTGTGAAGGGAAGACTTGTTTTCCAGCTAAAGATACCTGCTGAATAAAATGGGAAGGTGCATCCTTTCTTAGCACCACAATTTTTGATTCATAGGCTTTAAATGTCAGGGGTACGCGCAACTGGTTATTATCCTCTGAGTAGATAGCAGGCTTTGTAACCGTACCATTTTCAGCATTCCATATCTCAGGGGTTTTGTCTGTCACCCTGAAGGTGATCTCACGGTTCAGCGCTGTCTTTTGCTGGTTGAAAAGATAATAGATGTCTGTATCCCCGATCTTTTTGTGGATATACATGATCTCCTTGGCATTATTGCTGGCATTGGCGATGGCAGGCATGATGGCAAGTTGCTTTAACACTTCACCGATGGATTTGCCTGAAATCACTTTTCCTTTTCCATAGGTGTTTTCTGTTCCGCTTCCCCATAGTTCACCGGCCAGCTTAGTAAATTCTGCACTGTGGCTCTTTATGTCTGCGGCCGAAAGTATTTCTGTGGGCTTTGGTCCATAAACCACTGCTCCTTCTTTCACCAAATCGGACAGGCGCTGTAAGGTGGCATATTCCATGGCTGTACTGTTGGGCAATGTCAAAATAGGATAGCTTTGCCGGCCGCCAAAAGTGATTTTTCCATCCACCACTTTGGCATCGTTTTTTAGCATGTCGAAATTACAGGCAGCCGCCTGGTATCCGTAAGGCAATTCATCGAGTATACTTTTACCAAAATACTGGGGCAGCTGGTCTCCAACAAAAAACAGCACTTCTGCAATGGGTTCTCCTTTTTGAAGCACATATTGAACGCGTGCCTGGTAATTCATCCAGTCCTGCGTATATTCCCACCATGGGTTGTTCCGGTTGAAATGGGCGGCAAACTGGCCTAGCGTGATGCCCGGCTTCTGATCAGTGGGTTGATGGACGTAACTATGCAGGATCATCTGGTTAATGCCATAACAATAGGCGGCATCCCCAAAAGGCTTTAAATCAAAAGGCGATTCACTGTAATGGGCATAACCGGTATAAGCTTCCGAACCTATGATGGGCTTTTGGCAGGCCAAAGAAGCAAAAGTGGGAAATCCGGCTATTGGCCTGTCGGCGGGTTCATACTGGGGAAACTGATTGGCATTGGGACTGGCCCAGAATTCTGTCATGACAAGATCGGGATACCTGTTTGATTTAAGGGCATCCAAGGGAGGATAGGGTCCCGAATTGGCATAGATAATCTCGGCATGCATCTCCAGCTTGTTCTGATGACACAGCTGGCCAAAATGCCTGTAATAATTCTGGTCAATCAGATCGGCAATGGTTTTGCGGAAGTCATGCAAAAAGGCTTCTGATAATTTGGTGTTTTCTATCGTCTGACCGCATAGAACAGGAATCCAGGGAATGATGGAATACCCTCTTCTGTTTTTAAACTCTTCGGGAAAGGCCTTGGTCCAGGTCTGAAACTGGCATTCCCAGCTGTCGATGAGTAAGAACTTAAAGGTATTGCCGGTATATGAACCTGCCGATTGAAGTAATCTGGTGGCAAAATTGCTGAAATGAAAATTCAGCGCGGCAGTATCCATCTTGTCTACTTCCAGGCCTGTCCCCTCGGGAGTGGCAGGCCCGTTTTTGATGCCTGTGGTGGTATATCCAAATCGGATTATTTTCCATTTGCCTTTAGGCGCTTTCCATTGAAGAATCCCATCTGCGTTCATCTGCCCGGTAAGGTCTACAATGCTGTTCTGGACAATGCCTTTCTGATTAGTGGAACTGAAATCATAATCGTGTTCATGGAGGGCATTTACCGAAGAAGTCTTTTCCAGTAAAAAAGGAATGGCGGGTGACCAGGCAGGAAGTTCATTGTCTTTTAATAGTTCCATTTCTGCAACAGGAGAACCGCCACTGATGCAGGTTACCTTAAAATAGCGTGCTTTAGTGGCAGGGAATTTAGCTTCCATAGTTTTATTTACTCCAGTAAATTCCAGGTCAGCTATCTTGTTATAGACATTTCCGTCAGTTGAAAACGATAAAACATATTTGTTTTTAACCTTTGACATATCATCCCAGCTGAATATCAAATGGGGAAATAGTGCCATCTTGTTAACTGAAATATCAGAAGCCAGCTTTATGGTAAGCTCTTCTCCTGTTTTTAGTGAAACCTCTGTCTTTGGATTTCCGTCCGTGATGATCGTTTCTACAGGAACTTTATTGACTTCCATTTTGGGCTGTGCCTGATGAAATGAATTTTCCTTTTCTTCCACCGGGTAAGCCACCACGGCCACATCACGGTAATAATTATTTACCCCTACTGGTTGAGGTAGGTTGGCACTGGTATCTTTTCCGCCTTCAACAACCGTCTGGCTCCATACAAATTGTTTCATCGACTGATCTGGCGATATCCATGGCCCGCCACTGGTGCTCCAGCCATCACAGTTGTGAACCCCTATTTTGATATCCAGCCGGTTGGCTTCTTTTAATGCCCATTTGAACATCTCATGCCATTTGGGGGAGTCAAAAACAATATTGGGCACTCCTGCTCTTTTGGAATTCAATCCACCCACATTGAGGATGGTGGCCTGTACAATTCCCTGTAGTTTCATCGATTCCAGATCTTTGGTAATTCCTTCACGGGTAATTTCTCCACTGATCCAATGCCACCAGGTATTTACTTTAACAGCATCGGGAGGTGTTTTAAAATCGGCTTCTTTTAACTGATTCTGACCAATGACAAGGTTGGAGAAAAAGATGAGCAACAAGAAAAGGAGGTTAATTCGTTTGGTTTTCATTTTTAGTTAGATATAAGGGTTTCGTTACCCAATAATAAGATTATTAATCGATATTTATTAACTTTACCACACTTATTCAGTCAAAAATAGAATTTCCATTTATATTAGCACTTTTACATTGAATATGTTTTTAATAGGTTTGTCTATGAGCTGGTCGTTAAAGATTGATCAAAAGTCAATGGTTCCGGTGTACAAACAGATAGTACAGAGCGTATTGGATGGTATCACGGACTCCAAAATCGTTGTGGGCATGAAGATGCCTTCCATTCATAAAATCGGTAAGGAATTTGGACTTGCACCAGGAACAGTCATCCGCGCCTACGACGAATTGCGTCAAATGTCCATCCTTTCTTCCCGTCAGGGAAAAGGATATTACATTTCCAATGTTGAAGTGAGTAACAAAATAAAGGTATTCCTGCTTTTTGACCGCATGAATGCTTATAAGGAAACACTCTATGATGCCATCCTTCACCATCTGGACCCGGGCATCGAAGTGGATGTTTTCTTTCATCATTATGATCTTAAAAGATTCGAAAAGCTGCTCCGTGAAAATGCGGGTAAGTATAGCTTTTATGTGATTATGGCCCATTTTAATGAAGATGTATCCCGGATCCTGTCCCGGATTCCGGAGCGCAAACTCATTATCCTGGATAAGTCTGTGCCTCAATTGTCGGGTAAATACGCGGCCGTATACCAGGATTTTGAAAACGACATTTACCAGGGCTTAAAATCTCAGCAAAGCAGGTTTGCCAAATACCGTCGTTTTGTGTTCAGCTGCTCTGAAAGTCCTTTCCAATTTGTACCTCAAGGTTGTATCAAGGGCTTCGAACGGTTTTGCCATG
Organism: Prolixibacteraceae bacterium; assembly: GCA_035297625.1. GTDB lineage: Bacteria > Bacteroidota > Bacteroidia > Bacteroidales > Prolixibacteraceae > Aquipluma. The sequence goes on along the minus strand of DATGYU010000165.1, from coordinate 1,207 downwards.
AAATGAATATGCCCTATGAAATTGTGAAAAGACTCAATGTGGCTGAGGTACTTAAAGATACCGTTTGTCTGTTGTACAGCGACCTGGAGTTGATCAGTTTGCTGAAAGAACTGGATGCTCGCCATTGGGTGCCTGGAAAAGAAGTGGGAATCATTACCTACGACGACACACCCATGAAAGAAATCCTCAAAGGAGGCATTTCTGTATTGAGTACCGATTTTAAACAGATGGGCCTTACGGTTGCCGCTTTTATTAACGGATCCTCATTTATTCAACAATCCAATCCATTTCAGTTTATTTTAAGAAGTTCGGTGTAATATTTCAAAATGGTTTTTGTAAATTTATATGTAACTTAGTTTATCTGTAAGATTAAATTGGTCTATAAAACTCGCACATGAAGATAATTGACCGTACGAAACCCATTCTGGTTACCGGAGGTACCGGATACCTTGCCTCCTGGATTGTTAAGCAATTATTGGAACTGGAACTCGATGTAAGAACTACCGTAAGGAGCCTGGCAAATAATGACAAGTATGCCCATTTGACCACAATGGCCGTTAAAAGCAAAGGGACCCTGCAGGTTTATGAAGCGGACTTGCTCAAAGACGGTAGTTTTAAGGAGGCTATGAAAGATTGTGAGCTTGTCATTCATACCGCTTCGCCTTTTAAAATATCGGGCATCAAAAATGCTCAAAAGGAATTGATCGAGCCTGCACTGGAAGGAACACGCAATGTCCTCAATACGGTAAATGACACCCAAAGTGTCAAACGGGTAGTGCTTACCTCAAGCATCGTTGCCATCTTTGGTGATGCCATAGATATTGATAAAACAGAAAATGGCATTTTTACTGAAGAACATTGGAACTTTTCCAGTTCACCCAGCCACCAGCCTTATCCCTATTCAAAGACCGTAGCCGAAAAACTTGCCTGGGAGATGGCCAATGCTCAGGATCGTTGGGATTTGGTGACCATTCATCCCGGTTTTATCATTGGTCCTTCGCTCAGTAAACGCACCGATTCAACCAGTATTGACATGATGATTCAACTGGGCAGCGGCAAATTTAAAAGTGGAGTTCCCTCAGGCAATATGACTTTTGTTGATGTTCGCGATGTGGCAAAGGCGCATGTGCTGGCAGGTTTTACACCTTCAGCCTCGGGAAGATATATTTGTTCGCCCCATGAAAAAAACTTTATGGACCTGGTCAAT
>DATGYU010000164.1:0-6218 GCA_035297625.1 Prolixibacteraceae bacterium | reverse complement strand
GTTGGCCGGATTATCCGAATTGTTAAAGCTGGTAAGGGATATGTATTGGAATCCCGGGATAGCCTGGTTACCGTTCTGTCCCCAACTGGCACGAAGCTTAAAGAAGTCGATAGCGGGTCTCCATGATTCGGCAAACGATGCATTGGATAACACCCAACCGGCCGATACCGAAGGGAAGTATCCCCAGCGGTTTCCCCGTGGGAAATTAGATGAACCGTCGGCACGCATGATCAATGACAACAGATAAGTTTCTTTGTAGTCATAATTGATACGGCCAAAGTAAGAAAGGATTCCTCCTCTATCCAGGGGAGCTCCTCCAATGGAGGCGTTGGTTGGTATGTTGGCGTTATTGATATAGGCATGTGCAAAATCATTAAATACGTTGCCCACATTAGAGGTGTTCATATTTTCACCCAGCCCGTAACGCTCGGCACTGGTACCCACCAAAATATCAAAGGTATTACCCGACAGGTCAAAATTGTAATTCAGCGTATTTTCAAACATCCAGCCAAGGCCTCCTCCCATATTCTGCGCTGTTACGTTATTATTGGCAGTGGCAACAGGACCCAGAGCGTAGGAAGGAGTCCAGCTTCGATAGGAGTTAAAATTCGGGGAAGCTGAAAAACTACTTCTGTAGATTAGCCCTTTGATGGGCTGCAAGGACATGTAAACATTGCCATTAATGTTGTGGTTCTTACTCAGGTTTTTGCCTCTTTGATAAATCATAGCAGCCACCGGGTTAGAATAATTGGTATTAAAAGGAATGGAATAATGATACGGATAGGCTTTATCCTCCTTATCAGTATCAAACATGGGTAATATAGGCAATGCTTTTGCTGCATTGGAAATATCGTTCCACCACATGTTTCCCGTACCGATACCGTGTGTGGTACGGAAAGTATACGATAAATTTTCCCCGATTTTCAGGATGTCAAAATCAGAGTTGGAACGAAAGATGGTATGCTCGGAATTGATCCTGAAAGAATATCTTTCAAAGCTGGACTGAACAGGTTTTCCAAAAATACCTTCCTGCGAAGTATAGGTAAGTCCCATCGAAAATACCGAAGCGGCGTTTCCTCCTGAAATCGTAACGGCGTGACTTTGGGCGGGAGCATCCTTATTTTCTATTTCCTTGAGCCAGTTGGTCCCGTTCCACTTCCCGCTCTGTATTCTTGCATAATCGCCCGGAGCCAGTACCTTATTCCAGTCGTTGGGTTTAAGACCCGAATTAACATTGGCCTCATCCTGGATCATTATGTACTCTTTTGCGTCCAGAAGAGGCAAAATCTTATACACGTTTTGCACTCCGTAATATCCTTCATAGGTCAGGGAAACCTTGTCGGTTTTGGATCCTTTTTTGGTGGTTACCAAAATAACCCCGTTGGCCGCCCTGGCCCCATAAATAGCAGCCGATGCAGCATCCTTTAAAATGTCGATGGATTCAATGTCGCTGGGCGGCAAATAGTTGATGTCGCTCCTTGGCACTCCATCCACGATGTACAATGGCTGTGAATTGCCTAAGGTGCCGATTCCACGGATGTTTACTTTAAACCCTGCTCCCGGCTCACCCGATGTCTCCGTGATGTTCAACCCGGGGGAGTGGCTTTGCAAAGCCTGCATGGGGGAAACCGTATTCAGCCTTTCAATATCTTCTCCTCTTACCTGAACCGTAGCACCGGTTACCAGTTTTTTCTTCTGAACACCATACCCAATGGCAACGACCTCCTCGATACCAATGGAGGTCTCTTCAAGGGTGACATTCAAAACACTTCTTTGGCCAATGGCAACATCCTGCGATTGCATCCCGACGAATGAAAATGTCAGGGTTGCATCCGAAGGTACATTTTGAAGGGTGTAATTTCCCTGTGCATCTGTAATGCTTCCATTAGTGGTACCTTTAATTACAACAGACACCCCCGGCAGAGGGACTCCTGTGTTGTCACTAACTTTACCAGAAACGGTTTTTTGCGCTTGTGCTGTTGCTATGGTGGGTAGAACAGTGAGAAAAAGGAAAAATATGCCTGCAGCAATAAATTTCCATAATTTTTTGAGTATTCCGAAAGGTTCGGGCACTCGGAGTCGTTTGTTTTCCATAGATTTGAATCATAAAGTGGTTAAACAATTATTCTACGTTGTGTATACTACTTATTCATACAGGAGAGTGTGTCCAGCACTTTCCTGTACTTTTATTTCCACTGGCCCAACATTAAAGGCTGAGCCTGAATTGTTATTTTCCTCTTAAATACTCCATCTGTGTTATATGTTGTTAAATCCTCCTTGTATTTTAATGTTTTTTGATCGAAAATATATGTTAACACCCCAAAGGCTCATCCACAAATGTGGCTTGAAGGTTGTACCGGTCAGGCGATTGGTTATCCACCTGTTGTTTAAAAAATTACGGAGCTTCCAAACGGTAATATGAATTTAGTCCTTGCACCCATGGAACATTGTATCTTGGCTTATGAGTCATTAGCCGTGATACATTTTAGCCGGGACTAGAAGAAAACAAAGAATCCCCACGATCAATGGGATGATTAAAAATAGCGTCTACCTTTTGAAAGCCTTGCCACCATTTCATGAAAATGGATACCGGCCTGCTTGCATAAAGCTTATGGTCTAAGTTACTAATAATTAACTAGAAATCTTTAATTTTCCCTAAAAATATTACTTGAATAAGTATGAAAAGTAAGGCTGGTGTGATTTGGGCTTATGCCATCTATCTTACTTTTGATGGATATCGCTCGTCGGCGAGGAGGCATTTCTTCAATACTTAAATTGATTCTTTGCACCAGGATTTCATAATCCCCCTTGATTAAAATTTCTTGAGAATGGGAAGAAGCCTCGATTTGCAGACTTTGTAAAAAGCGAAGGGTAGTGGCTTTTTTTGTTGAAGTGATTGCGGAAAACAGATGGCGTAAAGTCAGGATCTAAAAGCCTCCGTAAATTTACTAAAAGAGTTGATCTTACGTCTTTTGTTTCTTTTTCTTGGCAGCAGGGAAGAGCACATTATTTAAAATCAACCGGTAGCCTGGTGAATTGGGATGCAGATTAAGGTCTGTGGCCGGGTCGCCCACAAAATGCTGATAATCTTCCGGGTCGTGGCCCCCGTAGAAGGTCCAGAAGCCTTTACCAACCTCTCCATGGATATAACGTGCTTCATTGGCTGCCTTATTCTCACCCATGATCAGCACTTTGGGTTTTACCAGATTGCGGTTAAAAGCGGTGGTCTGTCCCATAAAGCCCTTGATAACATTCTCATGGTTCTGGCACAGCATGGTAGGCACAGGGTCCCACTTGGCCGAGAACTGAAAAAGGGTGAAATAATCCTGTTCACGCTGCACTTTGCGCGTTAGCGATACATCAATATCGGAGAAATTATATTCGTAAGGATTACGGTTGATGGTAAAGTTTTGAAAAGCCAAAGTGTTGTTGAAATCCAGCTTATCATTCATCTGGGGGTCGGCGGCATCGCCATCATACATCGATTCACAGATATCCACCCCTTGCGCTGCCTGGGCAATGTCGTAGGTGTCGGTAGCGGCACACATGGCAAAGAGGAATCCCCCGTTTTCAATAAACTGATGAATGTCACGGGTAATCACCTTTTTCATCTCGGATACTTTTAAAAAGCCCAGTTTTTTAGCTAGCTCCTTATTGATCCTTACCTCCTCCTGATACCAGGGCACATGCTGGTAAGCCTGAAAAAATTTGCCAAACTGACCCGTGAAATCCTCATGATGAAGGTGCAGCCAATCGTAATCTTTTAGCTTGCCATTGATGATTTCTTCATCATAGATGACATCAAACTTTATTTCTGCATATTTTAATACCAACGTTACGGCATCATCCCATGGCTGCTTGTTGGGAGGTGAATACACGGCAATACGGGGAGCCTTTTGCATGCTTACTGCATCCTGGTTGACATCCTCACGGGCAATTTCTGTCAACAGATTGTTGGCCTGCCCGTCAGCCAGAGTTTCATAGCTTACTCCCCTGACCAGACATTCATTGGCAATGGCCTGTTGCTGCTGAATTAAAAAACTGCCACCCCGGTAATTGAGCAGCCATTTAACCTCCACGCCCTGTTCCAGGGTCCAGTAGGTGATCCCATAAGCTTTTAAATGGTTGGATTGCTTTTCATCCATAGGTATAAGGATATAGGCTGCTTTTGCCGTTGACAGCAGCAAAAACAGTCCTAAAAAAAGCATCCATTTTATAGATTTAAAACGGAACATGGTCTCCTCCCGGGCTTCCGTAATGACCAAACTTATCATCGCCAAAGGAGGTATTTACCGGTATGGCGCCTCCACGGCCCTTAAACGGATCATCATCATTCATTTTCGACTGTAGTTTCTGTCCAAATTGTCCTCCTCCTATTTCCTCGGGAATAATGCTTTCCATGTCAGCAAACTTGGCAAGGTTTTTCTTGAACGAGAGCTTCACATCCCCCACGGCCCCGTTACGGTGCTTGGCAATGATGATTTCAGCTACCCCGATCAGTGAATTTCCTTCCTCATCTTCGGTGATTCCATAGTATTCCGGACGGTGGATAAACAACACGATATCGGCATCCTGCTCGATCGCTCCCGATTCACGAAGGTCGGAAAGCTGCGGGCGTTTCCCTTCACGCGATTCTACCGAACGGTTCAACTGGGAAAGGGCCAGAACCGGTATATCCAGTTCCTTTGCAATGGCTTTCAGCGAACGGGAAATCATACTTACTTCCTGCTCGCGACTTCCACGGTTATCAGAACCGGCGGTCATCAGCTGAAGGTAATCGACAATTACTGCCCCGATGTTGTGCTGCATCTTCAAACGGCGGCATTTGGCCCTGAACTCAAAGATGGAAAGGGCCGGGGTGTCATCAATAAACAGGGGTGCATCATCCAAAACGGCCAGTTTGCGGTGGAAATGATCCCATTCCCATCCTTGCATCCGCCCGTTTTTGATCTTTTCCGATCCCAGCTCGGTTTCCGAGGCAATCAGACGGTTGACCAGCTGCAGGGACGACATTTCCAAAGAAAATACCGCTACCGGCACCTTGTGTTCCACGGCCATGTTGCGTGCCATTGAAAGTACGAAGGCGGTCTTACCCATGGAAGGACGGGCAGCCACAATAACAAGGTCGGTCTTTTGCCAGCCCGAAGTGATACGGTCCATGGCGGTAAATCCGCTGGGGACCCCGCTTAGCCCGTCCTCACGTTTGGAAGCTTCTTCAATCAGAATAGCTGCTTCCCGCAAAAGGGGCTTGATGGGCATCGACTCTTTCTTGATGTTTCCTTCGGCCACCTGGAAAAGGGCTGTTTCGGAAAAGTCAATCAGATCGTCCACGTCAATGGTATCGTCGTAAGCCTTGGTCTGTATTTCAGTAGAGACGCGTATCATTTCCCTTTGCATGAACTTCTGGGCGATGATGCGTGAATGGAATTCAATATGGGCAGCCGAGGCTACCTTGGAAGTCAGCTGGGTAATCATCAGCGGTCCGCCAATAATTTCCAGCTGGTTGCGGTTTTTCAGTTCCTGGGTTACCATCAAAAGGTCCACCGGCTTCTCGTGGGTGGACAGGTATTTGATTACTTCAAATATCTTTTGATGTTCTTCCTTGTAAAAACTGCGGGTATCTATGATATCAGCAACTGTCACATACGCATCCCTTTCAAGCATCAGGGCGCCCAGAACGGCTTCCTCCACCTCTACAGCCTGAGGCGGTATCTTCCCGTATTGCGCATTTAACTGCTCAATGGTGGTGTTATTTTTTTGCTGGTAGTTATTTTTTCTTTCTCCGGCCATTATCTCAGATAGTTAGATATTCAATGCAATGATTCCTGCAAATATCGTGCAGGGATTCAAAGGTAAGCAAAAAAGGAAAGCTGAGAATGCATACAGATACAAAGTTGCCTATAAAATTAAATTACAACCCCAGGCAATCTTATCAAAAATATCCTGTTTCCATTTTAGTCATTAATGATAACTATACGATACTTTTAATTTCGTGTCATCCAAATGATCAGGTAACATCTCGATATTTTTACCCGTGTCTTGCTAAACTGAATTTTTTGGTGATGCATTGGCCAGACTTTTCCTGAGTCTGATCTTTCATTGATCGGCTGCTGTACTATTATCATATTATTAGTACAGAAACAGTACAGACACCGATCAGACAGTGGGAATAGCAAGGTAATGTCAAGGAGAAGTTTTGACTGTTGTCTTTGTGATGT
>DATGYU010000163.1:0-4819 GCA_035297625.1 Prolixibacteraceae bacterium | reverse complement strand
GAGCGGTTAAAAACCACATGTCCCGGGTGGAAAATAGAAAAGGCTGTCCTCTGACAGCCTTTTCACCCGTTTTGACGGGAAACTAACCTAAACCAACTAAACCTAATAAACCATGAGCTACCAAAGTAACCAGCTTTGAAGTAGCTACCTTAATAACGTTCGAAGTAGCACTTTAGTTCTCAAGTATATTATATTTTTTTACAAAAAATGTAATTCTTTCCTAAAAGAGCGATGCGACAAAGGTATCAAAAAAAATAAGTTATTAAAGCCATCTCCTCGTTGGAAGCATTTTATTTATATGTTTTTTTTACAATCCATCCCGAACCACGCAATTGTTGCGCCCCGCAAAGAAAAAGACAAATAAGAACTGAAGTTATTTCTTCTTAAATAATTTAAATCTTTATTTGTTTCCGTGAGATTTTGTGTATTTTACCTCAATAAAAAAATCATTTGTAGGTGTAAAATCATCAGGATAGGTTTATTTTGTTAAAATTTTAAACGGGAGATCATGCCAAGGCTTTTTCTTTTTGTCAGTTTACTTATGTGTTTCCATGTGTACGCCCAGCAAGCGCCCAAGCGTGAGTTCCGGGGGGTATGGGTTGCAACAGTTGCCAATATTGACTGGCCCTCAAAGCCTGGCCTTTCTACCGATCAGCAGAAAAAAGAAGCCATTGATATTTTGGATATGCATGCCAGAAATGGCATGAATGCCATCATCCTGCAAATCAGGCCTGCCTCGGATGCTTTTTACCCTTCAGAACTGGAACCCTGGTCAAGGTATCTGACCGGCACTCCCGGGAAGGCACCCAGCCCATTTTACGACCCACTGAAGTTTTGGATTGATGAATGCCACAAGCGTAACATGGAATTCCACGCATGGCTCAACCCTTTCAGGGTAGCACAAAACGCAAGTGAACCATTGGCGGCCAACCACGTCGCTTTCAGGCATCCAGAGTGGATTGTCAACTATGGCGGCAAGCTGTATTTTGATCCCGGGCTTCCCCAAGCGCGCGAGTTTGTGGTAAAGGTGGTCAATGATATTGTTTCCCGCTATGATGTGGATGCCATTCACTTTGATGATTATTTTTATCCTTACCCCCTGAAGGAAGATTTCCCGGATGACAACACCTTTGCCCAATACAACCGGGGGTTCCTGGCTGTCCAAAAAGCCGACTGGCGCCGCGATAATGTGGATATCATCATTCGCATGCTCTCTGAAAACATCAAGCATATCAAGCCCTGGGTGAAATTTGGTATCTCGCCCTTTGGCGTTTGGCGCAATAAGGCCGATGACCCGGAAGGCTCCGAAACTACGGCAGGCACCACCAACTATGATCATTTAAATGCCGATATATTGAAATGGCAAAAAAGCGGGTGGATTGATTATTGCCTTCCCCAGCTGTACTGGCAGATAGGGCATAAATCGGTTGATTTTGTCACCCTTAGCAAATGGTGGGCTGCCCATGCTTACGGCAGGGCAATGTATGTTGGCCATGCTGTTTACAAGCTGGAAGCCAATTCAACCGTCCTGGAATGGAAAGATGGCCATCAGCTGACCGACCAGATAAATATTATCCGCCAGATTCCCCAAATCGGGGGAAGCGCTTTTTACAGCAGCATTCATTTTAAACGCGATCTTTTAGGCTTTACCGAGACCTTGCAGCAATCGCAATACAAATACCCCGCCCTGGTGCCCGCAATGCCATGGATTGACAATAAAGCGCCCAAACAGCCCCAGAAGTTTAAAAAGAGAGGCCATAAGCTGAAATGGAAAGAAGATAAGGCTACCAATGAAATGGATAAGGCCGTTGGCTACCTGGTGTACCTAACTCCAAAAGGTAAGCCCTTTGATGCAAATAATCCTGAAAACATATTTACGATAACCCAAGAACCGCGTATAGTCTTTAAGCCCAATTCACGAAAGCAACGACGCCCCTATGAATTCAGGGTATCGGCCCTTGACCGACTGCACAATGAGAGTGGGGTCAGCAAAGTGAAAGTTATGAAACTTTAATAGTAGTGTTGATAATGAATCAAATGAAGATAGTAGATTGTTTTTTTGCCTATAGCAATGAAAAGGCCAGCCAGGAGCTGGTGGATCAGTTTCTCAGCTCTCCGCTGGTAAATAGGGTATATGTTCTTTCGAGAATACCCGTTAACCTTCAAAACTGTGAACAGATCATCGTTCAGGAGTATCATTCCTGTTCCACCATCCGGCACATCGCCAAAATGGTACAGGCTGATTTTGCCCTTCTGGCCCTGGATGAGTCAACTTTGGAATTGGGACAGGGAGCCATTGAAAGACTGGTTCAGATAGCTGATTATACCGATGCCCCCATGGTGTATTCCGATTATATGGAAATCAAGGAAGGCGTACTGACCCCCCATCCTTTGATTGATTATCAGTTGGGGAGTTTGCGCGATGACTTTAACTTCGGGCCCGTAAGGTTTTACCGGACAGAAGTGCTGAAAGCCTTTAGGTATGAAAACTATGAAATGCTCAAACATGGCGGAACGTATGCTTTGCGCCTTCGTGCCAGCCGGATGGGCCAACTGGTGCACATACCCGAATATTTGTTTACAAAGGAAGAAATGGACACCCGGGCCTCCGGTGAGATTCAATTCGACTATGTAAAAGCAGCTGCCCGTGAACGCCAGATGGAAATGGAACAGGTCTGCACAGCCCACTTGCGTGATATCGGGGCGCTACTCCTGGCCCCATTTCCTGAAACCTCCTTTTCGGAAGATTTTGAAACAGAGGTGTCGGTCATCATTCCTGTGCGCAACAGGGTGAGAACCATCAGGGACGCCATCATTTCGGTACTGATACAAAAAACCAGCTTTAAGTTCAACCTTATTGTTGTTGACAACTATTCAACAGACGGGACTTCGGATATCTTAAAAGAATATGCGGACCAGGATAAGCTGATTCATATTATCCCAGAACGCAAAGACCTGGGTATCGGGGGATGTTGGAATGAAGCCGTTTTTCACCCTTTATGCGGGAAGTTCTGCGTACAACTCGACAGTGATGATTTGTATTTAAATGAAATCACCCTGCAGGCCATTGTGGATAAGTTCTATGAAGAAAACTGCGCCATGGTAATTGGCAGTTACCGGATGACCAACTTCAATTTGGAAGAAATACCCCCTGGAGTCATTGATCACAGGGAGTGGACCGATGACAATGGGCCAAACAATGCCTTGCGCATTAACGGGCTGGGTGCTCCGCGTGCATTCTACACTCCTATCCTGCGAAAATTAAGGGTTCCCAATGTGAGCTACGGTGAAGATTATGCCCTGGGATTAGCCATCTCGGGGAAATATAAGATTGGCCGTTTGTATCAACCGGTCTATTTGTGCCGGCGCTGGGATGATAATACAGATGCCTCACTGGATATTGCAAAGATGAATGCCCATAATCTTTACAAAGACCGTATCCGCACTTTTGAGCTTCAGGCACGCATACAGCGCAATAAAAAAGTGGATCCCGGAAAGGCTTGGCTCAACGAGGATTAAATTACCGGACCCTGCTTTCTTTTTTATGCAGCTCGCGGGCTACCTGGGCAATCATGGTATTGAAGTCATTCTGGGTGATGTTGCGATCTTTACGGTCAGGGAACATCTTTCTAAAAGGGAATTTATAATTCAATTTAAGTTCCAGCTCGTACAAAGAATTAATAGACTTACCGTCGGAGGTAAGTTCAGGCATTCTTAATTCGCAGACCTGCTCGTTTTTGCCAATCCAACCGGGTACGAGCCAGGGCTGCAGGCAGGAATAGACCTGAAGCTGACGCTGCATGAGCACCTTACTGCTGGGCAGTTTTTTATCGCGCGTCCACCAGATGTCACGTACGGCTTCCATGGCCATATATGTCTCCGCTTCATTTTTCACGGCATCCAGATCCATTAATGTTTCATCAATAATTACAGTTACCGCTTTCTCATAAGGTAGATCACTTTCCAGGGCTTTCATTCCAATGGTAGCGCCCAGCATGTTAGAATATGGGTCTTCGATCGAAAAGCTGGAGTAGCGCTCGGGGACAAAAGGAATGGTAGAGGCGCCAAACCAAGTGGCTATTTCATGCCATACCGACAAATCGTAGGCAATCTTTCCGGCCAGCTTTATAAGATCTTCATTACTCATGTGGTATGGCATGGAAACGTCCAGTTTCTTCTCGCCCCCTTCATAGCCCAGGATCATGTTAAGCCTTCCCTTTGGCTTATTTTGTACAAGCTGGGTATACAGATAGGCTGTCCAGTCGCATTGATCGCGCAAATGTGCCATATCGATAAATCCACCACGACGAGAATAAATAATACCATTCCCTTCGGCGACATCGCCTAAGTAATGATGAGGCCCTATTTTTTCCAAACTGGTAGTTTCGGTAAGTTTAATGCCAGGCAAGGCAAACAATTCCATTTCTGTTCCAAAAGAACAACAGGTCCTGATAACACGATGAGGTTTTATGTCAGGCTGATGAAGCTTGAAGTCGGGCGCCTTTGCCTGGAGTAGCTCCACAGTGCAACAAAAAATAAAAACCAGTAATGTCGTAATAGCTCTCATCCGGGTAACCTGAAAATTTATGCAAATATATATAGTTTCCGATATCTTGTCACTATATCTATTTAACAGTTCAATTCATTTAACAAATATTAGCCTTTGCCTGTCAATAACTGACTTATTGTTAATGTCATTTGCTGTTTATTGACATAAACGAGACATAAGAAACTCGCGTGAACAGTAGCCGTGGTAATAAAAAAAGGCTCCATTATCCCTTAATGACAATGGAGCCTTTTGAATATTTTAAATGTCTTT
>DATGYU010000162.1:0-12567 GCA_035297625.1 Prolixibacteraceae bacterium | reverse complement strand
AACATCCAATGGGGCCAGAAAGGCAACTTTCTGGATGTGCCCACCGATTGCCCCCAGCGTGATGAGCGCCTGGGCTGGACGGGCGACGCCCAGGTATTCAGCATGACGGCAGCCTATAACTTTAACGTGGCTCCTTTTTATACCAAATGGATGCGTGATGTGGCTGCCGACCAGCTGCCCTCAGGCAAACTTCCGCATGTGATTCCCGATGTGTTAAGAGGCGATGGCGGTTCTACCGCATGGGCTGATGTGACCCTGATTGTTCCATGGACTACTTACCTGGTGTATGGCGATAAGCGCATCCTGGAAGTGCAGTATCCAAGTATGAAAGCGTGGGTTGACTACATGAAGGAAAGGGCAGGAGAGGATCTTATCTGGTCAGGTGATTTCCATTTTGGCGACTGGCTGGCCTTTGCGTCCAACAACTCCGATTATACAGGTGCCACCACTGAAAAGGATTTGATTGCCACAGCCTATTATTCTTACTCTTCGGGCCTGCTGGCAAAGATTGCTGATATTATCGGCAAAAAGGAAGATGCACAGAAATATGCCCGTCTTTCGGAGGATATTAAAAAAGCCTTCTGCAAAGATTTTGTAACTGCAACCGGCAGGTTGGTTTCGCATACCCAGACGGCCTATTCACTGGCCCTGGCCTTTGATCTGTTACCTGAAGACCTGGTACCCAAAGCAGCAGCTTTCCTGGCTGCAGATGTCAAGAAGATGGGCCATCTTACCACGGGCTTTGTTGGTACTCCTTTGCTTTGCAAAACCCTGTCAAAGTATGGCTATGCCGACCTTGCCTTTATGCTTTTAAACCGCAAGGATTATCCTTCATGGTTGTATCCGGTAAGCCAGGGTGCTACCACCATCTGGGAACGCTGGGACGGGCAGAAGCCTGACGGCACTTTCCAGGATGTGGGTATGAACAGCTTTAACCATTATGCCTACGGCGCGATCGGCGAATGGCTTTACCATTATGTGGCAGGCCTTGAAATTGACCCCGAGGCACCGGGATACAAGCACATCCTGCTGGCTCCTCACCCGGGAGGAGGATTGACAAATGCAGATGCCTCGTTTAATTCCCTCTACGGAAAGATCCGATCGGCATGGAAAATTGAAGTAAATAAACTCATATACGAGGTAACTGTCCCTGCCAATACAACTGCCACCATTACCTTACCCTCGGCACAGGCCGATCAGGTTACCCTAAACGGTCAGGCATTGCCTGATGCTGTAAAACAAAGCCTGAAACAACTGGCCAATGGTGTATCGGTAAATGTGGGCTCGGGAAATTATCAGTTTAGCTATCCTTATTCGGATGCTTCGACGATGCTAAAAGCAGAGAAGTAGGGATAGGAGTTTCAAGTATAAAATTTCAAGTTCCAAGTGTAGCTTTGATATTTAGAGCTGCTCCACTTGGAATTTGGAATTTGGAACTTTTTGTAAATTGTCTAATAGAAAAATACAATGGTGAATAAGGCAAGAATAGAAAAGGCGTATCAGTTGGCAAAAGAAGAATATGCCGAACTGGGGGTGGATGCCGATAAGGTATTGCAAAAGATGAACGAGGTGGTGATTTCACTTCACTGCTGGCAGACGGATGATGTGGGAGGTTTTGAAACTCCCGATGCCTCCCTTTCCGGGGGTGGTATCCAGACTACGGGAAACTATCCAGGCAAGGCCGCTACCATTGACCAGATGAGGGCAGACCTGGAAAAGGTACTTTCCCTATTGCCCGGGAAGCAACGCCTGAACCTGCATGCCATCTATGGGGATTTTAAAGGCCAGATTGTAGACCGTAACCAGATAGAAGTTGCTCATTACCAAAGTTGGATTGACTGGTGTAAAAAGCAAGGGATAGGCATGGATTTCAATGCTACCTGTTTCTCTCACCCACGGGCTGCCGATGGATTTACCCTTTCGAGCAAGAATGAAGAAAACCGTCAGTTCTGGGTAGAGCATGTAAGACGCACAAGGGCTATCTCTGCCGAGATTGGCCGTCAGCTTGGCTCGCCTTGCGTGCACAATACCTGGATACCCGATGGATCAAAAGATATCCCTGTGGATCGCAATGGCTACCGCAGTCTTTTGAAAAAGTCACTGGATGAGGCCATGGCCATAGAATATCCCAAAGAGCATATGAAAGATGCCATAGAAAGCAAGCTTTTTGGCATCGGGGCGGAATCAATGACAGTGGGCTCTCATGACTTTTACCTGGGTTATGCCATTAAAAACAACAAGCTGATCTGCCTGGACAATGGGCATTTCCACCCGACCGAGCAGGTGGGGGACAAAATCTCGGCTTGTCTACAGTTCCTGGACGGGGTATTGTTGCATGTTACCCGCCCTGTGCGCTGGGATTCGGATCATGTAGTGATCCTGAACGACGACCTGCAGCTGATCGCCTCTGAGATCATACGCAACGATTTTCTTTCCAGGGTTAACATTGGCCTTGATTTCTTTGATGCTTCCATTAACCGGATCGGGGCCTATGTCATCGGTACGCGTGCTGCCCAAAAGGCATTTATGATTGCTCTTTTGGAACCTACCCATCTGCTTGTAGAAATGGAAGAGGCAGGAAAGAACTTTGAACGCCTGGCTATGCTTGAAGAACTGAAGACCAAACCATTCAGCGCTGTGTGGGATTATTATTGCCTGCAATCGGGAGTGGCTGTAGGTATGGATTACATTGCCGAGATTCAGCAATATGAAAAAGAGATCTTAAGCAAAAGAAAGTAGTTTTAGAAAATAGTTGGTAAAGGGTAATTGCCGGGAAAGTAGCCGTGGTGGTTACCCTTTATTTTTTTTATTTATTATTGTGAGAATTGGTATTTACTTCCTTAAGCTGTCAACTTTAGCTTACTACTTTGCACTATAATAAATATAGCCCTTATTATTTTTATTTGTTTCCAATATTCCGTATATTATATTGATTTTTAAACAATTAATATTTATTGGAATTATGAAGACAATCACACGTATTAAAGCCACCCTTTTCCTTACTTTGGCTGCCGCATTCATCTTTGCCGGCTTTCCATTCAATGGGAATGCACAGAATGCACCTACCGTTTTCGCCGTTGTTGACTTCATGAAAGTAAAACCGGAAAATGAAGCCAAATACCTGGATGTGGAGAAAAACATCTGGAAACCTCTGCATCAGGAACGCCTTAAACAGGGCAAAATAATCGGATGGATCCTGTACAGGGTGCTCTATACAGGTACCGATGACCCTTACAACTATGTGACAATGACTCTTTTTGACTACCCTGCCAACCTGGAAGATCCATGGGCTGGCATTGATCCTGCCAAAGTACTTCCCGGCAAAGACATGGATAAGCTATCTCAGGACACCTACAAAAGCCGGGATCTTGTAAAAAGCAATCTTATCGTCAGGCTGGATGAAGTGGTCCCCGAGGGCGGCCCCGGTCAGGTTAAATATATTCAGGTAGATTACATGAAGGTAAAACCTGGCAATGAAAGTGCCTATGTCGATATGGAAGAAACCATCTGGAAGCCCGTTCATCAGGCATTTATAAAAGCAGGCACCCGCGCCGGCTGGTCGTTATGGAATGAAATATTTCCTGCCGGCTCGGCAATGGATTACCAGTATATCACGGCCAACTATTTCAATGATTTTAGTAAGATCGGCGCGGCGGATTACAATGCCGCCTTTGAAAAAGCCCATGCAGGAAAAAATATCGATGAGTTAAATAAGAAAACAGGTGACTCACGTGATCTGGTGCGCTCTGAACTGTGGCAAACGGTAGATGTAGTGATGAAACCTTAATACAAGTTTCATGTGATGGATATGATGAAAGCATGATTTTAAATATAACAAAAGGAGGAGTTTTATAGGCTCCTCCTTTTGTTATATTTAACTGAGCCGTTTACAGTTTGCAAAGGACAGCTAAACTTTGGGCAATTCTTCGTATTATTGGGCCAATTTTAATCTACTTACCAATGAAACTATTCCATAAGTTGATCTGTCTTGTAACTCTTTCCTTTTTACTGGGTGCTCCTGCCATGGCGCAGACTGCTTTTAAATCGCTCAATTACCTGTATTCTATTTCGGGTAAAAAGACCATTTCCGGCATTCATAACCGCGAACCCAATACTATTCCGGGTCTTTGGACCGATTCCATCACCGTTTTAAGCGGCAAAACGCCTGCCCTTTGGAGCGGCGATTTTTTATTCTTAACCGATGATATCAAAGCCCGGTGGGACATGATTTACCGGGCCGAGAAAGCCTGGAACCAAGGCTCGATGGTCAACATCATGTGGCATACCTGCTCCCCGGTCAATGCGGAACCCTGCCTGTGGGATGATAAAGGCGTACTGGCAGAGTTGAGCGATGAACAGTGGACCTCCCTGATCACCGATGGCGCTGAACTCAATAAAGTATGGAAAAAAAGAATGGATGGTATTGCCACCTATCTGCAGTACCTGAAGGACAAGGGGGTGGAAGTGCTGTTCCGTCCTTTCCATGAAATGAATCAACCCGTATTCTGGTGGGCCGGCCGAAAAGGAAGCAATGGTACGGCCCTCCTGTATCAGATCACCCGTGATTACCTGCAAAAGGATAAAGGCCTGACCAACCTTATCTGGGTATGGGATGTACAGGATTTTGCTACCCTTACAAGCGATTTAAAGGATTATAATCCGGGAAATGACTATTGGGACATTCTGGCCATGGACATGTATGGAAGCGATCAAAAAGGGTATACGATGGAAAAATACAATGCCTGTTTGGCTGCCGCTGCCGGTAAACCCATCGCAATTGGAGAGTGTCAGCAGTTGCCTACTCCTGAAGAGCTGGCAAATCAGCCCAAATGGACTTTCTTTATGAGCTGGGCCGAACTGACCGTAAAACACAATACCCTTGAGCAAATTAAACGGCTGTATGGATCCCCAAAGGTAATTACCCTGGACGAGATGCCCGGCTGGAAGAAATAATTGATAGGTTTAGAAGAAGGTGATCAGCATATAGCCAAGCGTAGCCCCACCAAGGACTACAAGGGCGCTGTTCACCTTTTTGAATGACAGCACCAGGGTGATGCTTAGGATTCCAATAAGTGCAGTGCGCCAGTCGATGATGCTTTCTTTTCCCATCTGGTAGCAAATGGCCGCGATAATGGCTACCGAGGCCACATTCACGGCATCCAGAAAGGCAGAGAACATGCGGGAATTCCTCATCTTTTTAACCATTGGATTCAGCAGGGCTACAAAAACAAAGGATGGCAAGAAGATAGCGATGGTGGAAATCATGGCTCCCGTCCAGCCATTGATCTGGTAGCCGATAAAGGTGACGGATGAAAATACCGGTCCCGGAGTAAATTGCCCAACTGCAATGGCATCAATCAGCTGTGTCCGTGTCAAAAGTCCTTTGGCTACCAGTTCGGCATCTAAAAAGGCAAAAAGTACATAGCCGCTGCCATAGAGAATAGCTCCTATCTTTAAAAAAATCATAAACAACCCCAATGTAGACACGCTGGCGGTGGTAGCCCCGGTAACCTGTAATAGGGTAATAGGAAAGATACCCTGAATACCGGATTTCAACGTATGACTATTTCGTATCGCTGCCAGCGCCAAAAACACAAAGCCTGCCCCAAACATCACGATGATCTCATTGACACCAATGAGCGATAAAATCAATGTGCCGATTCCCAGAATCCCCAGTTCAATGCTTTTAAGCGATCTTTTGGCCAAGGGGATAACCGCAGCAAGGATAATGGCAATAATGGCGGGTTTTATGCCATAGATAAAAGGCTTAACTTCAGGGAGCTGACCATATTGCCGGTATAGCCAGGCAAACAGGGCGGTGATCAGTACGGCAGGCATGATAAAACATACGCCCGCCAAAACCAGTCCTTTCCAACCTGCCTTTTCCCGGCCAATATGAATGGCCATTTCCGTACTGTTGGGTCCGGGTATCAGGTTGGTAGCTCCCACCAGGTCCAGGAAATGCTGCTCATCCATCCACCGGCGTTTATTGACCACCTCGTCCTTCATCATGGCAATATGAGCCGCCGGTCCGCCAAAACCGATGATCCCCAGCTTTAAAAAAAGCCGGGCTACCTGTTTAAGCTTCACAACTTCACTTTCCTTTTCCATCCGTTATCCATTAAAGGTTCAGATCTTTTAATCTTTCTTAAATGAAGATAAAATATCCCATTGGTCGAACCAGCGGATAATGGGTTTGTCGCCTTCAAAGGCAACGGGAAGCCATACATAACGTCCGTCTATGGCATCCTTGGGATTCCAGCGGTCGGCCATGAAAATAAACGTATCCTTCTTACCCTGTACGTTTAGCACAAAAGTGCTCTGTGAATGAAAGGTTAGGTCGGAATCCTTGCCCACACATGGATTTCCCAGTTCTTTCCACTGCCCAAAGATATCATCGGCTACTGCCGAGCGTGCAGCATTGGGGGCCCATCCGGTACAGTCAGAGGCGAAAATATAGTATTTGCCCTTGCGTTTGAACAGTGTAGCTCCTTCCATGTACCTGCCCGAAAATATTCGGCAGTATTGCCCTGAATAAGAGAGGTAATCATCTGTTAGCCTTGAAATATGAAGGGTGCTGTTTTCTTCCGAAGAATAGATATGGTAGGCTGACCCGTCTTCATCGACAAATAGATTCATGTCCCGGGCCATTTGTCCTGTTTTAAAGTCCCTGCCCAAAAGGTTGACTGAATCTGGCGGTGCAGGCAGGCATCCTTTGCCCCCGCAATAGGCACTTTTAACCCATGAAGCCACCGGCTTTTTATGAAAAGCCTGAACATTCACCGGCCAGTAGCCTGCATTGGGCCGAAAGCTTTTCACATAGGTAAACGGGCCTGTCGGTTGATCACTCACTGCCACCCCGCTTCGGGCGGCATCGTAGCCCTTGTCTTTCAGCTCCAGGTGAAACCACATGACAAACTTCCCGGTGCGGGCATTGTAAATCACCTTGGGCCGCTCCAAAATACATCCTTTGGCAATGTCGTTCGAAGGATCCATTTCATTCACCTTTAAGGCAACGCCTTCATTTTTCCAATTATACAAATCAGTAGATGAATAACATCCCACACCCACCTGGGCTGTGTTTCCCAACTCGCCCCCTACCTTATGCTCGCCATACCAGTAATAAACGCCCTTGTAAAACAATATTCCCCCGCCGTGGGCATTGATGTGGCTGCCCGTATTGTCTTTCCAGATTTCACCCGGGGTAAATTTTTTTAACGGTTGCGCTTTTCCCAGGCATGTACATAAAAGGGCAAGTACAAAAAGAAGATTGCGGCAGTTCATCATAGCTTAACTTTAGTGTAAATGGATCAAACGAAAAGGTAAAGTTAATGGCTTCCATGTAAATGGCAAATACTAATCAACTCAGTGGCTGGCCAGCGTCCACTGGCCTTTGGCAAAACCATGCTGCCATCAGCCTGCACACAGGCTGGCAGAAGCATTCTTTCCAGCCGCCAAAAGCCAGCCGCCCTATTGATTAAAACTGTCAATAGCCCAGTTACCACACTATCTGATGCCGGCAACTTACGATCATTATTTGTCCATCCCTTAAGAAAAGTTTCCTTTGTAAATCGTACTTTGTTTCTTTGACTTTCCTATTTTTGATCTATGGAATACATCTCATCCTTTATCAGCCCTTTGGGATACCTCGTATTAAAATCAGACGGAGTATCGGTTACTGAAATCGCTTTCTCGGAAAGTGATCTTCCGCAAAAGGATGACTGTGCCCTTTTACATGAATGCCAACAGCAGCTGGAAGACTATTTCTGCGGAAAATCCCTTGATTTTAACCTTCCGGTAAATCCAAAGGGTACTGAATTTCAAAAGAAAGTATGGGCTGAATTGCTAAAGATTCCCAAGGGAGAAACGATTACCTATCATGAGCTGGCAGTTCGTCTTGGCGATCCAAAATGTATCAGGGCGGCGGGCACTGCCAACGGGCGTAACCCTTTGGCCATTGTCATTCCCTGTCACCGTGTGATCGGGGCCGGGAATAAGCTTACCGGCTATGCAGGCGGACTAGCCCGAAAGCTTTGGCTGCTGGAACATGAACTGAAATATAATCCTCCAAAAAATACACTTTTTTAACCCATTTCCCATGAAGGAAAATCTTATACTGGAAGCCTGTGTCGAAACCATGGAAGAGGCCATTTTGGCCCAGCAAAAGGGAGCTGACCGCATTGAACTGTGTGGCGACCTGTCGCAGGATGGCCTTACCCCTTCCCATGAACTGGCCGAATGGTGTATTCAGCATCTGGCCATCCCGGTGATGGTAATGATCAGGCCCCGGGGAGGCAACTTTGTTTACACGGAAGAAGAGATTCTTCTGATGCAAAATGAGATACAATATTTCAAAAACACGGGAGCCGCAGGGCTTGTCTTTGGTCTGTTAACCCCGGACAACAAGATAGATGTTCACAATACCCAGCGCCTGTTAAACCTGGCCTTTCCAATGCAGGTCACCTTTCACAAGGCCATCGATTCAACGACTAATTTGCTCAGCTCCCTTGAGCTGTTAAACAAGATGAAAGGCATCACCCGTGTGCTCACCTCAGGAGGCATGGATACGGCCTGGAATGGCCGCAATGTACTTAAACAGATGAACGAGCTGGCGGAAAAACATATCAGTATCATAGCTGCCGGCAAGGTAACCCCGGAAAATTTTAGGGAGATTGCCCATTTTACCGGGGTCAGGGAACTGCATGGCAAAAACATCGTTTAGCTGTCGGTCTTATAAATGAAACCTTAAAGTAGACAAAAAGAAATATCTAATATCCAATATAAAATATCCAATAAGGAATAAGAAATAAGAAAGTCAGAAGGCCATTGGCCTCCTAAATCTCTCAAATCGTCCAAGGTCCCCAAAGTCCCTTTTGTACCACTTTTATTACAAAGCCATCCTCCATTTATCTAACTTCCACCTTCTGGGTAATAGCTTTCTTACCATCCGAAATATTTACCAAGTACATCCCTTTTGGTGAATTGGAAAGATCAACCGCACAGCTCGCCTGGCGGATGGTTCTGGAATACACTTTTTCCCCCCTTATGTTGTAAATCATCAGGTTCACCGTTTCCGTGGGCAAGCCTGTTATTTTAAATGCTCCCGCGGAAGGATTGGGATAGACCAAAACATCACTTTGGGCAAGTTCCAAACTGTTCGTTACAAGGCAGTTTTCACTGAAAGTGACTCCCTTATCCAGGTCAAAAGTCCAGAAGGAAGTTGAGAAGCCTGAATCATCCACCTGTATGCAGCTTAGACCGGTGTTGTTAACTGCCCTTAATTCCTGGAAGATCATTTGACGGCCATTTTTTAGGTTTAATGTGGCCAGGTGGTTATTGCTGGAATATAAATGCTGAAGCAAATGGTTCTGTGAAAGGTCCAGTGAGGTAATCTGGTTGTTCTCACAGTCAATCCATTCCAGGGCAGTATTGGCCGATACATCCAACTCGGTTAACGCATTGTTTTTGATATCAAGGCCTGTCAGTTTCGTGTTATTGGACAAATCAATTGCTGAGAGCTGATTATCGCTGCATCTTAGCGAGAGAAGTTCGGTATTGGCCGATACATCCAAACTTTCCATTAAATTGAAGGCACAGTCAAAATAGGATAGCTGGGTATTGGCAGAAATATCAATTTTAGTAAATTTATTATAAGCCACATATAAATCATTCAAATCAGTATTGGCCGTCAAATCCAAAGCATTGAGCTGGTTAACCGAGCAGTGAAGATGCATTAAATGGATATTTTTTGACACATCCAATTTAGATAACTGGTTTACCCCGCAGTCGAGATCTTCCAGTGCCGTATTTTTTGACAGGTCCAGCGAGGTCAGGTAATTGCTGCCGCACTCCAGGATTTTAAGCCCCGGATTGGATGAGATATTTAATCCGGCCAACTGGTTATTGCGGCAGTGCAGTTCAATTAAGGACTTGTTGGCTGATACATCCAGTGTGGCCAAATCATTATAGATACACGATATAATTTGCAGCGATGGGTTAGAAGCCAGATCCAGGCTGGTAATGTGGTTAAAATTGCACATCAGTTCGCGCAGCGAAGTATTGGCCGAAATGTTTAAGGTCATTAACTCATTGTTGTAACAGTTCAGGTTCTGAAGGGCGGTATTGGCCGACACGTCCAAACTGGTCAGGGCGTTGGTTCCGCAGTCCAGGGTCTGCAAGTCCTTGTTGGCTGACAGGTCCAGGCTTTTTATCAAAAGCTCATTGCACCTTAAAGTGGCAAGGGCGGTATTGGCCGAAAGGTTCAGGACGGGCAAAAGGTTATGCCCGCAATTCAAATCTGTAAGGGCTGTGTTGTTGGTAAGGTCCAGCTGCGACAAATTGTTCCAGTGGCAGTCGAGGTTTTCAAGGGCCGTATTCTGTGACAGATCAAGGCTTGACAGTTGGTTTTCACTGCAAATGAGTTGTTTTAAAGCCGTATTTGCCGAAACATCCAACGCGGTCAACTGGTTCCACTGGCAGTTCAGGTATTCAAGCGAAGTATTGGCTGAAACGTCAAGATGGGTCAGGCTGTTGTAAAATAAATTGATTCCCCTGATCTTGGTAAAAGCTTCAATACCGGTTAAATCTGTGATGCCTTGCCCCGAGGCCGTTATGGTACCTGTAAAAGTGGCAGCTTCAGACACCTGGATTTCATTATCCCCGTTGATATTGATCTGCTGATCGGCCAAAAGGATAGCTTTAAAAGCAGCATTGGGTATGGAAACATTCTGGGCCACGGACCGGGTGGTCAATCCAAATAATAAGCAGAGAGATAAGATATGGCAAATAAGTAAAGTTTTTTTCATAAGATTTCGTTCTAAGGAGTTATCGCTTTGCACGTTGCACACTTGCCGGAAACGCTGGTTTTTGCAAAGGCAAAGACATGTTTTTCCTGAAAAATGAGCGTTCCTATCAAAGTTAAGCTATTTGAAGAAGCTTTTTGTAGAAATTTGAAAAAATAATCAACCTTCAGGTCTTAATTTGTTAAGCTATTTACCCTTAGAAAGTTATGAGAGCCAAGCGGGTCAGGCGGCTTTTAGCCGCTTTTCTTTTTTTCCAGGCAATGAGAGATTTCATCCTCCTGTTTTTACATCAACATGGACCATCCGGGGGAGTATAAAAAAGATTGTGTAAACACTCAAAAACAAGTATTTGTTACAGTTACCTCTGTTTTAATGAAGCGCAGGCGCAGGCGGAGCTTCATTAAAACAGAGGTAAGGTGAAGTTTAAATCACTTAATCTTATTGTTATGAGTGCTACAGACAAATTTTCAAAAGATTTCTTCAAGCAGTTTAAGAGCAAGGAAGAATTCCATTCATTTTTTAACGATCTTTTTAAGCAAGGGGTTCAGGAGATGCTCAAAGCCGAGCTGGAAGCCCACCTGGGCTATGAAAAATACAGTAAGCAGGGCTATGGCAGCGGGAACAGCCGCAACGGCTCCTACCCCAAGAGGGTCAAGACCGAAAGCCTGGGCGATATGGTATTGAGTATACCCCGTGACCGCAACGCGGAATTTGAACCGCAGCTCATACCCAAGGGACAGCGCATGAGCGATAAGCTGGAAGAGGCCGTTGTGGGTATGTACAGCCGCGGGATGAGCTGCTCGGATATCCGCAGCCAGGTAAAGGAAATTTACGGGGTTAGTGTGAGTGAAACCACCGTTTCAAACATCACCAACCGCCTTATGGAGCATATCCGCCAGTGGCAGGACCGGCCCCTGGAACCGGTGTATTATATCCTGTGGATGGATGGTATCCAGGTCAAAATCAGGCAAAACGGGAAATACACAAACAAGTGCATCTACCTGGTGATCGGCCTTAAAAAAAACGGGTATAAGGAAGTTTTGGGCCTGTGGATGGCCGAGAGTGAATCGGCCAGCTTCTGGATGAGCGTTTTGACAGACCTGAAGGGGCGCGGGGTACAGGATATCCTGGTGGCCTGCACGGACAACCTTGCAGGTTTCACCCAGGCCATCCACGGGGTGTTCCCACAGGCCATCACCCAGATCTGTATTGTCCACCAGGTGAGAAGCAGCTGCAAATACGTCCTGTGGAAAGACCGTAAAGAGTTTTGTGCCAACCTTAGGAACATATACACGGCTACCAACAGGGAAACGGGGGAAATGGCCCTGCAGCAGATGGATCAAAAATGGGGAGAAAAATACCGCCATGCCATCCAGCCATGGCATAACAACTGGGAAAACCTCAGCCGGTTCTTCCAGTTCCCCCTGGAGATCCGAAGCATCATGTACACCACCAATATCATCGAGAACATGAATCGTGGAATAAGGAAATATACCAAAACAAAAGTGCAGTTTCCTGATGATCAGGCTGCCATCAAAGCCGTCTACATGGCCATGATCAATATTGAGAAAAAATGGACCCACCCCATCAAGAACTGGGCCCTGATTATTTACCAGTTTGAAACTATTTTTGAAGAGAGATGTAAAATAGATGAAAATCAATTCTCTGGTGTTTACACAAAGTAATTTACACTCTCGTTTTTAACAGTAAATGTTTCCCCATTTGCCACCAACGCTATATCAACGCTATACCAACGCTATAATAA
>DATGYU010000161.1:0-4338 GCA_035297625.1 Prolixibacteraceae bacterium | reverse complement strand
ACCCAGATGGTAATGCACCATGTAAGGGATACCCAGGCAATTATTAATACGTTTTATTCGCTGCTTAACAAGGGGGGCCATTTGGTAATAGCCGATTTGTATTCAGAGGATGGCTCTTTTCACGGTGCGGGCTTTGATGGTCACCTGGGCTTTGATCCTGAGCAATTGGCCCATCAGTTAAAGCAAGCCGGATTCAAAAACACAGCGCATGAACCCTGCTTTGTAATGAAAAAGCAGACAGATCAATACGGGATCAAAGAATTTCCGATATTCATGCTTACCGGCGAAAAATAAAGGAGATCGTCGCTTTTGACCTATACTTCCTTCTCCGTTCTCAGTGCTTCATGCGTAAGGAATGTTTTTTTTGTTTCCCGTTAAACCTTCTGAAGAAATTATTATCAAAGCAGCCGGTAGGCATTAATGATTAGTTAATAGTGTTAACTAATTGTTTTTTCATTTATCTTTGTAGGTAACGAATGGAAAAAGGTCATAACATACTTCAACTTCCGCCACTTGGCAAAGTTTTTACATTAACAGGGAAGAGTTTTCTACAGCTATTAAATGAAAAACTAAGCTACCTTGATATTGAAAGGGATTACTATGCGTTGATCCTGATTGAATTGGGCGAGGGAAAGCTGACCCAGAATGAACTGGCCTGCAAACTGGAAACAGATAAGGTAAGCGTAGTGCGAATTGTGGATTATCTGACCCTGAATGGTTATGTGACGCGGGAGGAAAGTGCGGAGGATAAAAGGAAATACTGCCTTACCTTAACCGACAAGGCAAAAGAGGTACTTCCGGGAATCAGGCGGTCCATGCAGGAGAGCACAGCAATCGCTTTTAACGGGTTGACGGAAACCCAGCAACAAGAGTTTATGTCCCTACTGGGACAGATCAAAAATAATTTAAGCAAAGCAAAAAAATAATAGTTTATGAACTATACACAATCAATGGGTGCGCTGATAATCCTCTCCTTATTTATTTCATGCAAATCCAAAAACAAAGAACAGGCGGTAAAGGAAAAACCTCCGGTAGGGGTAGAGGTGATCGTAGCAGGGGCCGAAAAGGTGTCCAGCAACCTGGAGGTAAATGGGTCGGTGGTGTCCAATGAGATGGTGGAATTGCACCCTGAGATCAGCGGTCGGTTGACTTATCTGAACATTCCCGATGGTGCCGCCGTTTCCCAGGGAACCGTTCTTGCCCGGGTGAATGATGCCGATTTGCAGGCACAGCTGGAACAGCAGAAGACCCAGCTGGAACTGGCCTCCAAGACTGAAAGCCGTTTGGGAAACCTGTTGAAGGTAAATGGGGTGAACCAGGCCGAATATGATGCGGCATTAAGTCAGCTGCATTTGATCCAGGCCAACATCAAGGTATTGAATGCCCAGATAGACAAGACCGTAATCCGGGCGCCTTTTTCCGGTGAGCTTGGCTTGCGCGAGGTGAGCCCGGGGGCTTATGTAACTCCCCAGACCATCATTGGCACCCTGCAGCAGACCGATAAGGTTAAGATAGATTTTACAGTTCCTGAAACCTATGCCTCCATCATTAAGAAAGGCGATCTGGTAATGGTTCAAAACAGTGCCACGGTAGACACACTGAAGGCCACCATCAGCGCCATCGAGCCGCAGATCAATTCAGAAACCCGCAATATAAAGGTGAGGGCATTTCTCGATAAGGGGGTATTGCCTCCCGGGGCCTTTGTCAAGGTGATGCTGAATCAACAAAGGGAAAGCATCATGGTCCCCAGCAATGCAATTATTCCCGATGCCCTTTCCAGTCAGCTGGTCATTGCCCGAAACAACAAGGCAGTATTTACAAAGGTTGAAACAGGGATACGCAATGAAAGCCTGGTGGAAATTACAAGTGGAGTTAACCCGGGCGATAGTATAATCGTGAGCGGGATGTTGTTTGTAAGACCCATGGCACCCATCCAAATCAAAAAGGTTCGTTAATCGTGAATATATCAGAATTATCCCTTAAAAAGCCGGTACTGGCCACTGTGATGAGTTTGTTTCTTATCCTCTTTGGAGTGATAGGATATAACTTACTGGGAATACGGGAGTACCCGGCCATTGACCCGCCGGTGATATCGGTAAGCACCTCCTACGCGGGAGCCAATGCCGATGTGATTGAAAGCCAGATTACCGAACCGCTGGAAAAGTCCATCAACGGTATTCCGGGAATCCGTACCATCACCTCCTCTTCGTCGGTAGGTAACAGCCGTATCTCTGTTGAGTTTAACATTGACGCTGACCTCGAAGCGGCAGCCAATGATGTGCGTGATAAGGTAAGCCAGGCCACACGCAACCTGCCGCAGGATATTGATGCCCCGCCCGTTGTTTCAAAGGCGGATGCCAACAGCGACTTTATCATCATGATGGCCCTTCAGAGCGAGACAAAAGGACTGCTTGAGCTGAGCGACTATGCCGAAAATGTTTTGCAGAATAAGTTTCAGACCATACCTGAGGTGAGCGGTGTAAACATCATCGGGCAGAAACGTCCTGCCATGCGCCTTTGGATCGATCCCGACAAGCTGAATGCCTACCATATTGCCTTTAACGATATTACCAATGTTTTGAATCGTGAAAACGTGGAAACTCCTTCTGGTAAGATCTATGGTAACAATACAGAATTGACCATCCGTGCCATGGGAAGGCTAACCACCGAGAAGGATTTCCAGGATCTGATCATTCGTGAGGATGCCAATGGCATTGTCAGGTTGAGCGATCTGGCCAAGGTGGAACTGGGACCGGAGAATTATGAATCCAGCTGGAGGGTCAACGGGGTAAATGCCGTGGGGCTGGCCATCACCCCTCAGCCGGGAGCCAACTACATCAACATTTCGGATGAATTCAACAAACGATTGAAGGAAGTGGAGAGTGGCCTTAAATCCGATATCAAGTTTACAGTTCTTATTGATAATACCATTAATGTACGCCGCTCCCTTACCGAGGTAAAGGAAACACTGATGGTCTCCTTTCTGCTGGTAATCCTTGTCATCTTTGTCTTCTTTAGAAACTGGCTGATTGCCATCCGTCCTCTGATCGATATCCCGATATCACTGATTGCCACCTTCTTTGTAATACATCTGGCGGGGTATTCCATCAACATCCTTTCCATGCTGGGGATAATCCTTGCCACGGGACTGGTGGTGGATGACGGTATTGTGGTGACAGAGAACATCTTTCGAAAGTTTGAAGGGGGCATGCATATTCGTAAGGCCGCTTTGGAGGGCAGTAAGGAAATATTCTTTGCCGTTATTTCTACTTCCATAACCCTGGCTATTGTCTTTTTACCAGTATTGTTTCTACAGGGTTTTGTGGGAAGTCTTTTTAGTGAGTTTGCCGTTGTGGTAGCCGTGGCGGTGCTCATCTCTGCCTTTGTATCGCTTACCATTACTCCGGTACTGAATGTTTACCTGAATAAACCCAATGCCCAGCATACCTGGATTTATACCAAGACCGAGCCATTCTTCAGGGGTATGGAAAACGGGTATAAGCGGCTTCTTCAACGATTTATCCGTGTCAGAGGGATAGCATGGGTGATTGTGGGCGTTTGTCTGGCCATTATCTTTTTCATCGGGAGGAGCTTACAGAGTGAGTTGGCTCCTTTGGAGGACAAGGGGAGTATTCGTTTCCAGATCACTGGTCCTGAAGGGGCCAGTTATAACTATATGGATCAGGCGGGCAGGGATTTTGAAAACTTCCTGCTGGATTCTATTCCTGAAGCAAAATTTTCATTTGTAGCCATACCGGGCTTTGGCGGTTCAGGGGTGAACAGCGGCTTTGGCCGAACAGGCCTTGTGGATGCCAATGAACGTAAACGCTCACAAAGCGATATTGCGAAAAATATATCGGGTAAGCTGGGCCGGTTCAATAACCTGCGCATCTTTCCTGTGGAAGAGCAGACCATCTCTGTAGGGCTTGGCTCCAGAGGTTCGCTGCCCGTTCAGTTTGTGGTGCAGAACCTTGACTTTGAGAAGTTAAGGCAGGATGTGCCCAAGTTTTTGGAAGCGGCCCGTAATAACAAGACCTTCCAGAATGTGGATGTGAACCTGAAATTCAATAAGCCTGAGGTGGATATTACCATTGACAGGATCAGGGCCCGGGAACTGGGCCTTACCGTATCCGATATTGCCACCGTACTGCAGAGCGCCTTTAGCGGACGCCGACTGGCTTACTTTATCATGAACGGGCGCCAGTACCAGGTGATCAGCCAGGTGGGCCTGAGAGACAGGCAGTCGCCTACGGATATTTCCAAGCTTTATGTACGCAATAACCTGGGCAATAATATTCCTCTTTCTGAGGTGCTGAAAATGGAAACAACGGCAACTCC
>DATGYU010000160.1:0-7183 GCA_035297625.1 Prolixibacteraceae bacterium | reverse complement strand
AGTGGCCGACCATACCCATAGCTGGGAATTCTGGCTCGATAAGGACGATCATTTCATTTATTGTTCTCCATCCTGCGAACGAATAACCGGCTATAAGGCATCAACGTTTTTAAATAACCCCGGTTTGCTTTTCGAAATTATCCATCCCGATGACTTTCAGCGATTTAAAAACCATAAAAAAACAGAGGATTTGCCTCCGGCTGCCAGCCATGAATTGGAGTACCGGATCGTGCGGGCTGATGGAGCCGTCAGGTGGATCGGCCATCAGTGCCAACCCATCTATGAAGCCAACCAGTTCATAGGGGTCAGGGGTAGCAACCGCGATATTACCGAAAGAAAAAAAATGGAACGATTGCTGATCACCAGCAACCGTAAATATAGGTTGCTTTCCGAGAATATTACCGATGGAATTTTTATCTGCCGTAACGGATCTTTTGAATACGTCAATGAGGCGATGAATTATATTTTCGCATATGAAGCAAAGGAACTGGTTGGCAAACCGATCCATCAATTGATAGTCCCGGAATCCCTGGAAGAAATAAGTTTCATTTCTTCCCTTAAAGCCTCGGTCAACCAAACAAGAAATATAGAAATTGAATGCTTAAGGAAGGACCATTCCAAGGTTCTCATTGAATTTCTATTTAATTATGTGGCAAAAGAAGGGGTTATTTATGGCGTTGCCCACGACATCTCAGAGAAAAGACAGTTACAAAAGAACATTGTCAAAGCCATCATTTTAACCGAAGAAAAGGAAAAAGCCTATTTTTCGAAAGAACTGCACGATGGATTAGGTCCCTTACTGTCCACCATTAAGATTTATCTTCAATGGTCGGAAATGAATCTGGTCAACCAGTCACGGGAGGATATTATTAAAAAAGCCGAAGAGATACTCGAAGAAGCCATTACAACAGTAAAGGAAATATCGAATAAATTAAGCCCTCATTTGCTGATCAATCATGGGCTCTGTTCGGCCATTGAAAGTTTTTTGGATAAACTGGAAGAAAGCCTTCCCATCCAGATCGGGTTTAATTACAATAAGTCCAGGCGTCTGGGCAGTGAGATTGAAGCGGCCGCCTACCGGGCTATCATCGAATGTGTCAACAATACCATCAAGTATGCACAGGCCAAAACAATTTCCATTGGCCTGATCGACACCGGAAATCAGCTGCTGATCCAATACCAGGACGATGGTATCGGCTTTGACCTGCAGGAAACCCTGGCCGTAAAGAAAGGACTGGGGCTGTTTAACCTTCAAAACCGTATACAAAACATCGGAGGAAAAATCCTCCTGTTCAGTGAACCCGGAAAAGGGGTAAATTATCAGATGACGATTAATCTTTAAAATAAGGGGTGAGGAAGTTTCCAACTTCTTTTTTTTACATAAATGAGTTGATAATAAATATTGCACAATCTTTAATAGCTATACCATGGAACAAACTTTCAATGCTGTGAAAAAACCCAACATCATTATTGTTGACGACCACATGATTTTTCGTCAGGGCCTGATTGCATTGGTTTCGGGTCAGAATATCGCTTGCGTAATCGGAGAGGCTTCCAATGGGAAAGAATATCTTGAATTGCTGGTGAATTTAAAACCCGACCTGGTGCTAATGGATATTGATATGCCTCACATGAACGGGGTGGAAGCGACCGAAAAGTCATTGGAGATGTTGCCGGATTTAAAGATTATCGCTTTTACAATGTTCAGCGACGAGGATTATTATTATAAAATGATTGACCTGGGCGTAAAAGGCTTTATCCTCAAATCCAGCGGCATCCTGGAACTTCAAAATGCCATTCACCAGGTGATGAGTGGGGAAAGCTATTTCTCGAACGAGCTGCTGCGAAAAATTATCAACAGAATAGGACGTAAAAACAAGGAGAACACTTCGGAAAACATAGCCCTGACAGATAGAGAACTGGAAATCCTGCAACACATCTGTCTTGGATTGAACAATGACGAAATCGCGGAGAAGCTTTTTATCAGCACCAAAACAGTGAAACGGCACCGGGCCAATTTGCTGGAAAAAACAATGTGCAAAAATACCCCCTCCTTAATCCTGTATGCCATCAAAAACAAGATCGTCACCCTTTAAAGGAACACGAGGGTGAGGGGACGAGAGTACGAAAAGGTGAGGGGACGATGGAGTGATGGAGAGAAAAAGAGAGAGAATGATGGAGTGAAATAAAAGTGAGGGACTGAGATGTGACTGCATGAATGAACAGTATAATTAATATAAATATTTCTTTAATAAATCTATATCATGGAGAAAATCAGGAAACACAAGGATTTGAATGTTTATCAGCTTGCCTTCACAAATGCAGTACGAATTCATAAAATCAGTAAACTATTTCCTCCCGAAGAGAAATATTCTCTGACCGATCAAATCAGAAGGTGTTCCAGATCTGTTTGTGCCAATCTGGCTGAAGCCTGGAGAAAACGAAGATATAAGAATCATTTTATTTCAAAATTAACAGATTGTGAAGGAGAAGCAGGAGAAACACAAGTCTGGCTTGAATTTGCTCTTGAATTTGAATATATTGACAAAAAAACATACGACGAGATCAACAATCATTACGAACATATTATTGCCATGCTAATCAGCATGAGTTCATCTCCTGATAGTTGGCTGATAAAATGAGGGAGTAACAGGACGAGGGTACGATGGAGTGATGGTATGCAATCGTCCCCTCGTCCCCTCGTGTTGTCGTCCCCTCGTCCCCTCGTGTTGTCGTCCCCTCACTCCCTCATCCCCTCGTCCTTCACTCCCTCACTGTTCCTACACCTTTAGGGACATCCCCCTACACCTTATCTGCCCGCAAATTGCACCTTAGTTGCCAAAATATTGGTCCTTTTTGATAATTCCCTCCGATAGCCCACTTTCTATTTTTACAATCATAATCCCCCAAAAAAATAGAACAAACAATGGACCAGAAACCAACCCTTATTTTAGCTGACGACCATGGCCTCTTCAGGCAAGGCATTAAGTCCATCCTGGTTCAGCAAAATATTGCCAATGTGATCGGTGAGGCCTCCAATGGCATCGAGTTGATCGAACTCCTTTCCCATGGCAAACCCGACCTGGTGATCATGGATATCGACATGCCACAAATGAACGGCATTGAGGCCACCCAAAAAGCACTTGCCATTTTCCCCGACCTTAAAATCATCGTGTATACCATGTTTGGCGACAAAGAATATTATCAAAAGATGAGTGAACTGGGTGTAAAGGCCTTTATGCTTAAATCCAAAGGCATCCAGGAACTCGGCAAAGTGATCCAGGATGTGATGATGGGCAAAGATGCCCTGTCCAAACTCCCTCCCCGGAGGATCCGCAACTCCTCCTTTGGAGCCGATAGGATGGAAATTCCCCCTAAACCTAATGAAGAAGAATCAAAAGCAAATTAAATAGCATGACTGTTTCCAGATGTTCCGACAAGAGGACTTATCGTTGGCTGAAAACTGAAAGTACTGCACCAGATATAAATCGCTGATCATGAATTGTACTGGATGAATTAAGATGAATAGGATAAATAATTAACTATTAATATAACTTATGAAAAAAAATCTACCTCTTATAGAGAAAAAGCTATTCAAAAATCTTTTTGTGATGCTTTTCCTATTGATGTTTTCAGAAATTGGTTTTGCTCAGGGGGTGGCTGTAAATCCTACCAATGAGCCGGCGAATGCTTCTGCCGGACTGGATATTAATTTTTCAGACAAAGGCTTTTTAATATCCAGGGTTGCATTGACCGCTGTCTCTAATTCTGCTCCCTTGTCCGCCCATGTAGCCGGAATGATTGTCTATAACACCGTTACGACTGCAGATGTTACCGAAGGTTTGTATTACAACGATGGAACCAAATGGGTTCCCATACGGATACCCTCGGGTTTATCAACCGGTGATATGCAATATTGGAATGGCACCACCTGGATACTCATACCGGTTGGACAACCAGGACAAAAATTAAAATTAAATAGTTCGGGAGTTCCTCAGTGGAGTAATTAATCAATTCGCAAAATAATAAACTATGAAAGAAATTAAAAAACCAGCAAAAGACCAGGTTAAAACGGGCCTTTTCACCTTATTAATATTGTTGCTTTCCTGCATTTCTGTTTTTTCCCAAAACGTTGGAATCAATGCCACGGGCGCAGTGCCGAATGCGGCTGCAGGTCTTGATGTAGATTTCCCGAACAAAGGGGTATTAATTCCACGTGTAGCGCTAACAGGCACTGCCAGTTTTGCTCCTTTAACAGCTCATGTAGCCGGGATGGTTGTATACAATACTGCAACAGCGGGAGATGTAACTCCTGGTTTATATTATAATGATGGTACTAAATGGATTCCGGGTAAAATGGCAGGTACCGCTGCCGGAAATATGCTGTATTGGAATGGTAGTGCCTGGGCACCGATACCGGCCGGAAGTGCAGGCCAGTATTTAACACTCAATGAATCTGGTATCCCTACCTGGACCTATGCAACGGTAGCAGGAAACTATGCCACCCTAACCACCACCAATGTTTCAGCAATTACAGCAACAACGGCAACGACTGGAGGAAACATTACAAATGACGGCGGAATGCCCGTCTTAACGCGAGGGGTATGTTATGGCACTTCCCCAAATCCAACTACCTCTAACTCCGTTTCCACAGCATCTCCTGCCACAGGCGTTGGTACTTATACCAATAACCTGACGGGTTTATTGTCTGGAACAACTTATTATGTAAGGGCTTTTGCTACCAATAGCACTGTTACCTCCTACGGCAATGAAACAAGTTTTACGACTTTAGCCAGTGCACCAACTGTTACTACTACGGCAGCTACGGCTGTAACCGCTTCAACAGCCACCAGTGGGGGTAATGTAACAGCCAATGGCGGTGCTGGCATTACCGAAAGAGGTATTGTTTACAGCACCTCAGTCAATCCAACAATCATTACAGGAACCAAAGTTATTGATGGCACTCCAGGTACAGGAATATTTATTAGCAATATTTCCGGTTTAAGCGGAGGGACCCTTTATCACGTCAGGGCTTATGCAACCAACAGCATAAATACCAGTTATGGAAGCGATCTTACATTTACCACTACTGTAGCTCCTCCAACTTTGCAAACAACGGCAGTTACCAATGTTTCGGGTGCCTCTGTAACTTCAGGAGGAAGCATGACCTGGAACGGAGGTGGATACTCTAATTATCAATATTACGGAATCTGTTACTCTACAGTCCCCAATTCGGCATCACCAACCTACGTAAATACGAATTCCAGCAATTACCCGGTCAATCCAGCGGTAAACATTGCACCCTGGGTTACCAACATTACAGGACTTGCCGCCAATACAACCTATTATATCCGGTCATTCTTATATGTGTACAAATCAGGTTGGTCATACGTATATGGCAATGAAATAAGCTTTACAACATCTGCTCCTTCAGCTCCAATTGTTGGCACCACAACTGCCATCAGTGCAATAACAGCAAGTACGGCAACTTCTGGTGGAACAATCACGACGGACGGTGGTTCTGCTATCACTGCTAAAGGGGTTTGTTGGGGTACAAATCCAAGTCCAACGCTGGGAGTAAGTAATTTTACTAATATGGGAGCAGGAACAGGAGCATTTGGAAGCAATATTACGGGATTAACAGGCAATACTACTTATTATGTACGTTCCTATGCCACAAATGGTGTTGGAACGTCGTATGGACCGGAACAATCCTTTAAAACCTGCGCTACGCCTGCCTATAATATTGGCGATCAAGTCGGCGGCGGTATTGTATTCTATGTAAATTGTGATGGAAGCGGACTAATTGCATCAACAGAGGATCAGTCTGCATCAGTTATCTGGGGTTGCTCAGGAGTCAATATAGGTACTTCAGCAAATTTAGGTACCGGCGCAGCCAATACTGCGGCAATTTTAAATGGATGTGCTACAAGACCAATTGCTGCAAGTGTCGCAAGCAGTTATAATGGTGGAGGATTTACGGATTGGTATCTGCCCTCTTCTCAGGAACTGTATCAAATGATGCAGAAGAATGCAATGCTCAATATGTATGGTCAGTACTGGACTTCAAGTGATGGTACTAGTACAACAACAGCTGCTATGTACTATTATATTAATAATCTACAGTTTTCAAGTGCGATGAAAAACACCTCTCTGCTTAAGGTGCGTGCCATCCGCAGTTTTAGTGCCCCAACTCTTCCGTCTGTAACTACAGATGTAGTCTCAAATGTAGCAGGTACATCAGCAACCTGCGGAGGTAATGTAACAAACGACGGTGGCGCACCAATACTTGCAGCAGGTGTTTGCTGGAGTACTACTTCAGGTCCTACAATTGCTGATTCAAAAACAAATGATGCCTCGGTAACCGGTCCATTTAATAGTAGCCTGACAGGATTAACCTTTCCCACCACCTATTATGTACGCGCATACGTTACAAATGGAGCTGGCACTTCATATGGCAATGAAGTAAGCTTTACAACTATTACGGTGAATCTGGCAACTGTTACAACTGATGCTATAACGAATTTATTAGGAACCTCAGCGACAACCGGAGGAAACGTTACTGCTGATGGAGGTTCAACTGTAACTGATCGTGGAGTTTGCTGGGACATAACTTCAAATCCTGACTTGAATAATTTATCAGGTTCTGGGGGCAAACTTTCTGATGCAGTAGGTGGTTTAGGTACTTTTATTAGTAATATAACCGGATTGGTCACCGATCAGCAATACTATGTACGGGCATTTGCAATTAATGATGCTGGCATTGCATATGGAAGTGATATTCCATTTACTCCTACAGGAAATACAATTCCAACCCTTACAACAGTTGCAGTAACAAGTCCAACTCCAACGGGGGGAATCTCGGGCGGAGCTATTACCAGTACCGGAGGAGAACCGATTACCGTTAGCGGTATTTGCTGGAGCGATGTTAATTACCCACCTACTATTGCTGACAATAAAACTACGGACGGAATTCTTACTACAGGTAATTTTGCGAGTACCCTAACAGGATTAGTTGCCGGCACCCAATATAATATCAGAGCTTATGCAACAAATAGTTTGGGAACAGCTTACGGTGACGAAGTTTTTTATATACCCGTTGATTTACCAACGCTTGCTATAAGCCCTTTGGCATATTATATACCTGATACATATGCACAATTACCTATATCTGTTTCTAACA
>DATGYU010000159.1:0-10578 GCA_035297625.1 Prolixibacteraceae bacterium | reverse complement strand
ATACAATGGCAATACATGGACAAAGTTGACTAAAAAACAAGGGGATGTATTTTAAAGGATGATTGTATTGACATTCACTTTATTAAAACAGGTAGTTTGAATAAAGGGTGATAAGTGCTGGTTCATGCCTGTGGCAGATTGCCCGCTGTATATATTTCTTTAACTGTTTAACCCTTGATTCGCATTATTTCTTATTCGATATTATTTTTTGTCGTTCATCCAAAGTTATCCTTTGGCAAACTCAAGGTAAATAATAAGGAATATCGAATAAGAAATAAGGAATAAGAAATGTAAAAACGGCTGCTACGACCGGAGTTCGTTTCTTGTTTCTTTTTTCTTTTCCCTTATTTCCTGTTTTATATCTCGCTATCCCTCGTGAATCATCTTTTATGCATCTTTTATTCGTCCATTGTTCGACAAACAACGAAAATAAGATGCACAACTGATGATCAACCGATGAATAACAGCCGAGGATTCAGTATATGTATACTATATCTGATCCATATTCCTTGAGAGTCAACAAGAGGACGCAAGTGTTAAGCTTAGTATAAAACAGTATGTCTACTAAGCCGCTTTCTACAGCAGGAAGTAACAATAAACAATGCACTATCAAGTCTTTCTCTTTTCTTTGTCCGATATTTTTTTCATTTTTATCCTGAAATTCCATTCAATCAACTGCCGTTAATACTTTTAGGATTAACTTTGAGCCTTTAAAAATTCATATCCAATGAGACAAATTACAGTTATCATCTTATTTGCAGTGCTTGCCCTGGGAATGAACGGCTGCTTTGATGCTGCCATTCCTAAACCTGCCAAGCTGATCCCCAGGGATAAATTCGTTAAGATGATGGTTGATATTTACCTGGTACAGGGCCTGCAGAATGTTCCACTGGGTGAAAAAGAATTAAAAAAAGTTACCCAGACCGATTTGTACCAATCGGTGCTGAAAAAATACTCGGTAGCCGATACTGTTTTTGTCCGCTCACTGATTTACTATTCAAGCTTTCCCAAGGACTATGAAAAGATGCATGTAGAGATCATTGATCTTTTAAATGAATCGGCCCTTCAGTTCAAGCCCCAGGGAAAGATGAACCTGGAACCTAAATGAAAAAGTTTGCTGCCCATTATCTTCTTACCGATACCGGTCTTTTGTTGAAAAATGGAATGGCTGTTGCAGATGATAGTGCCAACATTCAATTTATAGATACCAAAGGTGAACTGACAGAACTTGAACAGATGATCTACCATAGCGGGCTTCTGATAGGCAATTGTGAGTTTATTAAAACCGATGGTCTTATCCCCACCCCCGTTGAGAATGAAAATCCTTTGCAATTGTTTGATTCAATTTTAAATAAAGATCAACTCTCGCTCAAAGAAGTGATTGACCTGGCCAGACAGTTTCAGGATCAATTTTCCGGGATGAATATCCCGCAGATTCTCATAAAAACTGAGCAGGCGTTGATCGATAAATCCTATATAAAAAGAATTATTCCAGGACTTTATCTTTTATCAGGAATAAACCTTCAGACTTTACATTTTACGCCCCATAGCCGGCTAAAAAAGATACTATAGACAAATTATCTCATCCTTATGGCAACTTTTCTTTTTGATCAAATCATATTCGGACCCGTTAAAAGCAGAAGGCTTGGGGTATCCCTTGGCATTAATTTATTGCCCACCGACAGCAAGGTCTGTTCCTTTGACTGCATCTATTGTGAATGTGGCTGGAATCCTCGAAAAAGGGCCAAAAAGGCGGTATTACCCACCCGCCTTGAAGTAAAACAATTGCTCGAGCAAAAACTAAAGGAAATGACAGCCCAACAGGAGCTGCCCGATGTCATCACCTTTGCCGGCAACGGGGAACCCACCCTTCATCCTGAATTTGAATCAATCATCGACGATACCATCGCCCTGCGCAATCTTTGGGCACCCAAGGCCCGTATTGCCGTTCTTTCCAATGCCACCATGCTGCATAAACCTTCAGTGGTAAGGGCTCTGCTGAAAATAGAAGACAACATCCAGAAGCTGGATTCAGGCTTTGAACAAACCATCCGCCTGATCGACTGCCCGGCCTCGAACTTCAATCTGAAAGATGTGGTGGAGAACCTCATGGCCCTTAACGGCAAAGTAATCATTCAAACTTTATTTCTTAAAGGCAATTTCAAGGATCAGTTGATTGACAACACCACCGAGGCGGAAGTCGCGGAATGGTTTAAACTAATTCAGCAGATCAACCCTTCGAAAGTGATGATTTATACCATCGATCGCGATACCCCGGCCACCGGACTTGAAAAGGTGACATTGGAAGAATTGGAAAAGATTGCCCAAAGGGTTCGCTCGGCAGGCTTTGAAGTGAGCGTTTCAGGATAAGCGGGGTCAGGCTACTTTCTATTTTATTATTCTAACTTATGCTAAACGAATAAGAGATACAAACCATGGGTGCCCGGATGATGCCATGGATACTCTGTACCCCTCTGTTTGCAGAAAAAGTTCAAGGCCTAAGTAGTCAGAAAAATAATTAGTTTTGGACACAAAAGGGTGGATATGGGCAGACGTGTGTGTTTAATTTTATTGATGGCCTTAAGCATAACTTCCATGGGCCAGGTGCGTATTTCGGAAGCAGAGCTGATGTTTTTCAGCCGTCATGTCTGGCGTGGCGAGCAACTGGGAACAGCTGTTGCCATGGAGCCTTCGGTAACAGCTACCTCTGGCAGGTTCAATTTTAGTGTGTGGGCTGCCTTTACCCCCAATAAAAGCTATTCAGAAATAGATCTGATCCCTTCGTATCAGTCTAATTATTTTGAATTGTCCCTGTTGGATTATTATAACCCGGTGGCCGGAGAAAAGAATGGGTATCTTAACTTTGATAAGGCCTTCAACCGTCATTCGGTGGAAATCACCCTTGACAACTATGCAATTGAAAAATACCGGCTTAAATGGATGGCAGGCACCTTTATTTTGGGGGATAAAAATGATGATACGGGTAGACCCTTTTATTCCACCTATCTTGAATTTTCTTACCCCTTTAGCCTCTGGCAAATAGACATGGAGCCTTCTGCCGGTTTTACCCCTGCCAAGGGCTATTATGCCGGGAATTTTGCCATTGTCAGTACATCCATGTCATTTGGAAAGGAAATCGATATTAACGATCATTTATCCATTCCCCTGACAGTTTCTTTTATTCATAATCCTTATACCAGCAACACTTTTGTTACTTTTGCTTCCGGAATAGCATTTTAAATAAACTATGGCAAAAGTAAACTGGAAACCCGGCACGATGATTTATCCCCTTCCGGCGGTATTGGTAACCTGCGGCGAAACGCCTGAAGAATATAACCTGATTACAATTGCATGGACCGGCACCATCAGCAGCGACCCGCCCATGTGTTACATCTCGGTAAGACCCGGCAGGCATTCCTATGAAATCATCAAGCGCACGGGCGAATTCGTGATCAACCTTACCACCGAAGAGCTGGCCCGGGCAACCGACTGGTGTGGCTGCCGATCAGGCAGGAAATACAACAAATGGAAAGAAATGGGCCTTACCCCTGCCCCGGCTACCATTGTCAAAGCCCCCATACTGGCGGAAGCTCCCGTTAGTATCGAATGCAAAGTGAAGCAAATCATCGAGCTGGGCGTACACCATATGTTCATTTCAGAGGTGGTAAACGTGATTGCCGACGACCGGTACATTGACCCGGATACAGGAGCTTTCAGTTTAAAAAAGTCGAACCCTATCATTTATTCCCATGGCCATTATTTCAAGATGGGCGATCCGATCGGCAAGTTTGGCTGGACGGTGGAGAAGAAGAAGAAGTAAGAAGTTAGCAGTGGTCAGTAGGCAGTAGGCAGTGGTCAGTCCTTCAGTCCTTCAGTCCTTCAATTCTTGAAACATTGAAGCAGCCTGACTGTTATATCAGCATTCAAAAATAATACACACTTTACAATCCCGTTATGCAACATACAGAAAATCCGTTATTAAGGCCTTTTGATGGAATGTATCAAACCGCTCCGTTCAGCCTTATAAAAACTGAACACTATATCCCGGCTTTTGATGCCGCCATCGAAGAGACAAAAAAGGAAATACAGGCTATTATTGACAACCCACAGTTGCCTGATTTTAAAAATACCATAGTAGCCCTTGACATGGCCGGCGAGCGGCTCGAACGCATCAAGGGTATCTTCTTTAATTTGAATTCGGCCGAGACCAATGATGAGATGCAGAATATTGCCCAGGAAATAGCCCCTAAGCTTTCTGATTTCAGCAATGATATTACCCTTAACGAGCACCTCTTTGGCCGTATCAGGGATGTTTTCAACAAACGGGAAAGCCTTACCCTTAATACCGAAGAAACTACCCTGCTTGAAAAGACCTTCCGCCGCTTTATGCGCAGCGGGGCCAACCTGAATGAAACAGACAAGGCCAAATACCGTGAGATCACCAAGGAACTCTCGCAACTGGGCCTCAAATACCAGCAAAACGTGCTGGCCGAGACCAATGCCTTTGAATTGGTGATTACCGATTCGAAAGATCTGGGTGGACTGCCTGAATCGATCATCGATATGGCGGCCCAGGCGGCAAAATCAAAGAACAAGGAAGGCTGGCTTTTCAACCTGCAGCACCCCAGCTATATCCCCTTTATGAAATATGCCGATAACAGGGAATTGAGAGAACACCTTTTTCGTGCCTCCAGCTCAAGAGGCAACCATGGCAACGAATACGACAACAATGAAA
Organism: Prolixibacteraceae bacterium; assembly: GCA_035297625.1. GTDB lineage: Bacteria > Bacteroidota > Bacteroidia > Bacteroidales > Prolixibacteraceae > Aquipluma. The sequence continues at coordinate 5,843 of DATGYU010000159.1, read as the reverse complement.
TCATCAAACGCATTGTAGCCCTAAGGTTGGAAAAAGCCAACCTGCTTGGCTTTAAAACCCACGCCGAGTATAAACTGCAGGAGCGGATGGCAGAAACCCCCGCCAAGGTGATCCAGTTTTTAGATGATCTTCACCTGAAATCCAAGCCTTTTGCCGTTAAAGAATTTGCTGAAGTACAGGACTATGCCGCCAGGCTGGGATTTAATGAAAGCATGCAAAAGTGGGACTGGGCCTATTACTCGGAGAAACTAAAATCCGAAAAGTATAATTTTACCGATGAAGAGGTCAAGCCTTATTTTCAACTGGAAAAAGTAATTGATGGAGTATTCCTTTTGGCCCGTAAGCTGTATGGCATTCATCTAAAGGAAAATAAAAACATCGAAGTTTATCATCCTGAGGTGTCGGCCTATGAGGTGCTGGATGAAAATGAACAGCTGGTAGCCGTGCTGTATCTCGACTTCTTTCCCCGTGAAGGCAAGCGGTCGGGGGCATGGATGACCGACTACCGCTCCCAGTCGAATGTGGATGGCGATCAGGTAAGGCCACACGTATCGCTGGTAACCAACTTCTCGAAGCCTACGGAAAATGCCCCTTCGCTGCTCACCTTCGATGAGGTGACCACCTTTTTGCATGAGTTCGGCCACGGGCTGCACGGCATGTTGTCACAATGCCAGTTTCCGGGAACTTCAGGCACCAATGTATACTGGGACTTTGTTGAACTGGCCTCCCAGATCCACGAGAACTGGGCCTTTGAGAAAGAATGGCTCGATATGTTTGCCTCTCATTACCAGAGCGGGGAGAAGATGCCCGAAGAGCTGATTCACAAGATACAAAAGGCACAAAACTTCCAGGCCGCCTATATGATGGAACGGCAGCTGAGCTTTGCCCTTTTGGACATGGCTTACCATAACAGGCAACAACCTGTAACGGGCGATCTCAAGGAATTTGAAACCCAGGCCATCGCCTCCACCGACCTTTTCGAACCTGTGGAAGGAAGCCTTCAAAGCACCTCGTTCTCCCATATCTTTGCTGGGGGCTATGATGCCGGCTATTACAGCTACAAATGGGCCGAAGTGCTGGATGCCGATGCATTTTCAGTATTTAAGCAACATGGCATCTTTGACCGTGAAACGGCTGATTCCTTCCGGCACAATATCCTTGAAAAGGGAGGAAGCGACCACCCCATGGTGCTGTACAAGGCTTTCAGGGGGCAGGAACCTACGACAGAGGCGCTGCTCAAAAGAAGCGGGCTGGCGTAGGGAGTTTAAAGTTTCAAATTTCAAGTTTCAAGGGCCCCTGGCAGGGCTTTCAGCTAAGGACCGTAAGGACTTTAAAGTCTTTAAGGTCCTTGGTGGCGATATTGCTTAAATAAAAGTAACCACCAGGTTTAAGATTAAAAAGCCAATCATAAAGCCCGAGTAAACTTCTGCATTGTTATTTTTTTGAAGGATAAGGCGGGAAGTGGCCATCAGGCCGGCCACTAAAACCAGCATCGACAGTACCAGCAGGGGATTTTCATGCAGGCGCGAAGAGATGGCAATGAATCCACCAATCAGCGCGCCGATGGCTGCCATATGGACACTGATATTCCATTTCAGCGATGATACAATTAATGTAATCTGAACCAGGACAGCCGCTATTAAAAACAGATTAAAGACCGGGAATAATGGCATCTTTTCCAGCATGATATACCCCAGGTAATAAAAAATGGCGCTCAGCAAAAGGGGCAAAATACGGTCGGTACTTTTCCATTCTCTGGATTTTAACTTTGGATTCAGTGAAAGAATCCCTGCACTTAGGGCAGGAAGGACACAGGTAGAGAGAAATACCACTAAAAACATTGACTTTTTAACGCTCCATGGCAGAACAGAAAAATAAAAGCCAGTATTGCCCAGGATAATAAAAGCCCATGTTGGAATCAACAATGGATGAAAAACAGTGGAGATAATACCGCTCAGGATGTCTAATAATTTTTTCATGTCAGTTCTTTACGCATACGGGCAACGGGGATACCCAGTTGCTCTCTGTATTTGGCCACGGTACGCCGGGCTACTACATAGGATTTTTCTTTCAAGATCGCGGCCAGTTTCTCATCGGTGACAGGATGGCGCTTATCCTCATTTTCGATACATTCTTTCAAAATGGTCTTGATCTCCCGGGTGGAAACCTCCTCCCCCGTATCGGTCTGCATGCCCTCGGAGAAGAAATACTTCAGGGGATAAATGCCAAAATGGGTCTGGATATACTTGCTGTTCGACACCCTGGAGATGGTTGAAATATCCAGCCCGGTAGCATCGGCAATATCCTTCAGGATCATGGGGCGCAATTTGGTCTCATCGCCTTCCAGGAAGAACTCATGCTGAAATTTAATGATCTCGCTCATGGTCAGCTGCAGGGTCTGATGACGCTGTTTGATGGCATCGATAAACCATTTGGCCGATTCCAGCTTTTGCTTCATGAACAGCATGGCATCCTTTTGATCTTTCGAAGCGCCGGTCTTGCTGCCCGAATAGGATTTCATCAGGTTCAGGTAAGTATTGTTCAGCTGAAGGTCAGGCACGTTCTTTTGGTTAAGGCTCAAATGCAGCTCCCCGTCAATGTTGTCCAAAAGAAAATCAGGCACAATCACCTGGTTGGATTTGCTGCCCGGGTTATTGTATGAGCTGCCCGGCTTGGGATTGAGCTTCAGGATCTCGTCGATGGCATCTTTCAGCTCTGTTTCGCTGATTTCGAATTTATGCAGGATCTTCTCGTAATGCTTTTTGGTAAACTCATCGAAGGTTTCCTGAAGTATTCTGGCTGCAAGGTGGGTGGCAGTGTTACCTTTCTTACGTTGAATCTGCAACAGCAGGCATTCCTGCAAGTCGCGCGCTCCCACTCCCGGAGGATCAAAATCCTGGATCAGCTTCAGGTAATGTTCCAGGTCTTCAATCTTTACCTCTTTATTTAAATGAAAGGCCAGGTCATCGGAGATGGAAAGCAGATCGCGGCGAAGGTATCCGTCCTCGTCTATATTTCCGATTATATATTCGGCAATTAGCTTTTCTTCTTCTTCCAGATCAGCCAGGCCCAGTTGTTCGATGAGGGAATCATGAAAGCTGATTCCCGAGCTGTAGGGAATATCAGCCTGCTTGTCATCTTTCGAATAGTTATTGGTCGATAAACGGTAATTGGGAATATCCTCTTCCCTCAGGTAATCATCTACGGCAAATTCATCGCTGGGAGATGATTCATCGGATTCATCAAAGCTATCGTCCCCATTCTCGAGCATCTCCAAAATAGGATTTTCTTCCAGTTCACTTTTGATGCGTTGTTCAAGCTGAATAGCAGGTATCTCCAGCAGCTTAATCACCTGGATTTGCTGCGGAGAGAGTTTTTGTAATAATCGCTGTTGTAAGCTAAGTCTTTGATCTGCCATTTTTCATTCAACTTTCCCCAAAATTAAGATTTTTAATCAAAACCTGTCACTGTTGCTTTCAAAAAGCTTGACACTACATAATGCAAAGGTTACTTTTCTTTATTCCGGGCCTTTATTAATAAACCGCTTCTGCGGTTCTTTATTGTTTTGCGGGGTTGATAGAAGGGGAGATAGTCAAGTCGTTTCAGCAGTAAGTTCCTGTGGGTGAACAAATAAAAGCAAACACCAAAGCTTACCGAGGCATAATCGGCCTTTGCAGGAGATACCAGGAATAAAAGATTATCAGTTCCAATATACATTTGCCCAAAGCTTTGTTTAAGCAACAAGGCGAGGGGAACATTGAAATAAGAATTGCCGATAATGGAATAGCCAATGCTGGCAGTAAGCTTTTTATTCAGCTCCAGGTTGGCTGCCATGGAAAGGCTGTTATATCCCAGATTTTTCATGGCTACGTACCGATCAGTAATACTTACTGATAAGCCGGGGTTCACCATGTATTTCAATCCGGCATAAATGGTCGTCGGCAAGGTAGTGTGAAAGGAGGAACTGTCGGTCTGCAAATTGAAAAAATCAAAGGTATCAGAATAAGCATAATTCTCTTTTTTGGTAAGGGTAGGTACCCCGGAAATAATTGAAACATCATAACTTGGAGAATTCAGTAAAAATAGCGTATCCATATTCCGTGAATTCAGGTTATTTTTCCAGCTCATACGGCCCAGGTCAATCACACTCATTGAAAAGCTTAAAGCAGGATTTATCTTATAGACAATGCCAAGATCCACTCCTGCTCCGATATTGCCTGAGTTAAATAGGTAATCTTTAATGCTTGCATTGTTTAAGTCAACCGTATAGGTATCCCCATTGGAACTATTGAGGGTCTCGTGGGGAAATGAAATATAGACCATTCCCCGGGTGCGCAATCCATAGTCTTCTCCCTTGGGTGTTATGGATCCGTCAATGTATGAAGAGAAAGCAAACTTGCCGAAATAAAGTTTTCCACGCATTCCCGCCAGTAGTCTTTTATCAGGAGAAGAGAAAGAGTAGCCCAGGCTGTATTCCCGGTAGTGGGCAGCCTGTACCGGAAAGTGCTGCACTTTGCCGATGGCAGCGCTGCGAATCTCAGTCTTAAAGATAAAATTGGTTACTTCCCCGTTGACGGAGGCATCCAGGAATTGCCGGTCCCTTACCCTGAAATTAAAATATCCTTTTTTGGCACCATAGGTAAAATTCAGGAAGGTGGCTTCAACACTTTCATGGAAAGTGGGTTTGTCAAGCAAACGGTTAAATAAATCCTTGTAATAGGATTCCGAGATTTCTCCCAGACTGGATTTATTAGCCGCTTCCCTTAAGATAGCCTGGTTGTTGGTGATAAGGTTCATGCCGGCCATTGGGAAAATGCTAAAAGTGAATTTCTCGGGTGAGGTTAAAAAAGCAGGGTTGTAATCAAAGGCGTTAAACTGTTCATCCAGGGGATAAAACGAGAGATTCGACTGTGCCTGAAGCCCTAATGAGATTAATGTCAGAAACATTAACAACAGCCATTTATGGATATGCAAACAGGTGCTTTTCATGCATCAGGCCTAAAATAAATGAATAATTTATTACATGCATTACGATCATTTTTGAAACAGTCACACTGATACAAACAGCATGACCCGTCTTAATCGATTTATTCCTGCCGTCTTCAACACCCAGCTGTTATTTATTGTTTTTTAATAAATTCCCAGGGGAAATGCATTCTTTTCTCTTATTCCTCCTGAAAGTCTTTACAATGGTTTTTGCTGAACAAACATCTTATCAACAGATCATCCTTTTTAAAATCTTTAAGCCAAGGCAAATAATTCCCATGATTTTTCACCCTTCTATCAAAGATAAAAAAAAACGAAGTACAAAGCATTAGGATTTTTTGTTTACCGGCAGTATGAATGGGAAGTAAATGAAAGAATAAGAGGCTGTCTGAAAAAGGAATTTAAACACAAATGCACTAAGAAGATCTACACTAACTATCAACATTTTGTGCCTTCGTGTCTTTGCGTTTTAGAATATAATATTCTCTTTTCAGACACCCTCTTTATAATATACATTGCTTGTTGTAAATACTAAAACTCTGCGTTTTTAGGGGTTCTTGGGAAAGCGATCACATCACGGATATTTCCCATCCCGGTAACAAACAGGATGAGGCGTTCAAAACCAAGGCCAAATCCGCTGTGGGGCACTGTTCCAAAGCGGCGCGTATCCAAATACCATTCCATTTCATGGGCTGGAACTCCCATTTCGTTCATGCGGGTTAACAGCTTTTCGTAATTCTCTTCACGCTGCGAGCCCCCGATGATTTCACCGATTCCGGGGAACAAAACATCCATGGCCGCTACGGTCTTACCATCCTGGTTTTGTTTCATGTAAAACGATTTAATATCCTTTGGAT